>DASTWO010000202.1:0-20980 GCA_035776675.1 Caryophanales bacterium | reverse complement strand
GCGCTGAATGGAACAATCCCTTTCGCCGAGATGTATTGTGTTTCCGTGGCCATCGGCAAGCACCTGGATTTCCACGTGGCGGAAGTCCTCAATGTATTTCTCCAGATAAACACCGTCGTTCCCAAAAGCCGTAGCTGCTTCCCTTTGCGTCATACGAATTCCTTTAATCAGATCTTCTTCAGACCGGGCGACTCGAATCCCTTTCCCACCGCCACCGGCTGTTGCCTTTATGATGACAGGGTATCCAATTTCTTCAGCGATTTTGATGGCTTCATCTTCCCCGGAAATAACACCTTCGGATCCAGGTACAATGGGTACCCCTGCTTCTTTCATTGTTGTACGGGCTACGTCTTTCGTGCCCATTCTACTGATTGCATCTGCACTCGGACCTACAAAAGTAACATTGCATTCCGCACAAATTTCCGCGAAGTCGGCATTTTCCGCGAGAAACCCGTAACCGGGATGAATCGCTTCAACACCTGTTAACTTTGCGATGCTCATAATGTTTGTAAAGTTTAAATAGCTGTCCTTTGAAGCGGCAGGCCCTATACAATAGGCTTCGTCAGCCATCCGTGTGTGAAGGGCGTCTCTGTCAGCCTCGGAATATACAGCCACTGTTTCGATATCAAGCTCTTTGCAAGCCCGAATCACCCGAACGGCAATTTCTCCACGGTTTGCCACAAGCAGCTTTTTGATCATGTATATACCTTCCCTTCTACACCTATTGAGGCCTTACCAGAAAGAGCGGTTGACCGTATTCCACAAGTTCACCGTTCTCTACAAGTACCTCAACGATTTCCCCAGCCTGATCGGCTTCGATTTCATTGAATAATTTCATGGCTTCTACAATACAAACAACGGTATCCGAGTTCACCTTGTCCCCGACCTTGACATAAAGGTCATCTTCAGGTGATGGCGACGTATAGAAAGTCCCGACCATCGGCGACTCTATTTTATGTAAATTTTCATCGTTGCGACCATCAGACTGTTCCTGATTATCCGCCTTCGCTTCAGGCTCTGCCGGTTTATCAGCAGCTTCAGCCGGTTTTGAGAAAATCGCTTTCTCCTCATACACGGGAGCTTGTACCGGTTGGACGGTCGTGGCCCCACCTTTTTTCAAAGTGATCTTCGTACCTTCCTGCTCATACTCAAATTCATTAATCGTCGATTGATCAATCAACTTGATCAATTCACGAACCTCCTGGATTTTCACTTCCCCGTTCACTTCCTTTCAATTTTCACTTTACATGTTTTCATTAAGATGACACTCTTTTTCATAAAGGCAATTATAATCATTATAGCATGCCCAATAAAAAAAAGAAAAAGCTGTTGATCATCTCAACAGCCGGTACTTTGGAAAATTACTGATTTGGCGCTTTAAAAGTCACGAAAATGTTATGAGTCGACATGTTTACCTTACCCTCAACGAGACCGATTATTTTCGCGGCTTGTTTATTCGAGAGGTCCCCTGCCTGGACATAAATTTTGATTTTGTCATTCTGAACGTTTACCAGGGCATCTTCACCATATCCACCTGCCACAATCAAGGACTCAAGCATCTTTTCTTTTGAAGACATTTGATTGAGTGCCGTCAATTTCTCACGAGCCTGGGCAATTTCTTCAGCCGTCGCCTTCTCTGATGTTATCACCGCTGTATATTGTTCCTGCAGTTCCTCGCGAGCCTGCATTCTTTTCAACCTTGCTGAAGCGAAAGCAGCTTTCCCGACAGCAGTTGTTTTTACTTCCTCACCGGAATTCGTTGCAGCGGCCTCATCATTCGTTGTACTTTCCTCGGATTTCGGTTTTTCTTTCTGCTTCTCAGTCTTCTTGTCCTCTTTCTGATCTTCCTGGGTTCCCGTCACAGCCAATTGATTAGCGGGCGGCGAAGTCATATAATAAACCGATAAAACAATGATCAAACTCAACATCGTCAATAACCATACCGTTTGTTTCTTCAACATCATCATTCATTCCCCCTCTGTTTTTTCGGCGAAACGGAAATCCTGGATTCCGGAACACCGTACAAACTATGGACAGCATCTATAATCCACAATTTCACTTGCGCATTATCAGCTCCTCCGGCAACCACCGATACTCCCGCGATTTTTGGTTGTTCCGTCCCGATAATCAACGGATTTTCTCCATCAGATTCATTAAGGATCACAACATCACTAGACTCGTTATGTTGTTCAATTTCCCTTGTCCCTCCCTTGGTATCGGTTTCCGTTGTCGATTGCCTGTCGACACTCTTATTTTTCCCGACAATCTTGGTCTTGGAGGTCGTCACATATACCTGAACCTTGACATCTGAGACGCCGTATATGCCTTCAAGCATCTCTTTCAACTGACTCTCGTAATATTCCTCATATTCGATCACGGAAGAAGGGTCGGATTCGCTTTTCCCAAACGCGGACTGTGTATCATCTTGATGCTTTTGCGGTTGCCCGGAAGCTAAAGTTTTCTTATCCTTTTCACCGGAAGATCCGCTTCCCGAATAAAAGGTTCCGAACAACATAAGGCCGATCCCAACTCCGAGGATCACCACGAGATATCGTAGTGATATGCCCTTTTTGTGAGGTCCGTCTTTTTTTTTAAACAGTTGCGTTATCCACTTATTCATTGCCCGCATCCGCCCCTCCTTCCAACACAACTGTGATTTTCTTTGGTGGTATCCGCCATTTGTCCGCCAGAAAGCGGAGGATTTTCTTCTGCCTCCCATCACTTGCAGACGGTTCAACAGACGATTCGGTAACATCGACCGTTACGGGTTCGACCGGCTTCACCTTGTCACCGTCCCCGTCATTCTCGTTTTCGGCAAGTACGATGCTGATATGTTTCAAGCTCACCGGAGAATTCCCATCGGACTCAGATGGCATAAGATCGACATTAACCTCGGCAACATCCAAATGAAAGCGGTTCGACACCTCCTTATCTATTTGATTTTTCATGCGGACAGCCACTTTATCTTCAATATATGCACGGTTTGAGGCTTGTATTTCTTTTTTCATGTTTTTCATAGAATTTTTTATTTGTCCGTCATTCACAACCGAGGATGCCGAGAAAGAAGCAAACATTTCATTCACATTCGTGTCGAAAACGGACAACACCGGTTTAAGGAGTGCCAGAAGCAGCAATAAGCCAACAACCATTCGCACATAACGTTGTAAACTTGAATTCGGAAGCAACAACTCCAGCACTACGGCCATCAAGATCAATAGAATAATCTCACTGATCCATGAAGTTAGATAATCCAAAGCCCGTCCCCCTTTTAACGAACCATCAAGGACAAATCTCCTGCAGCGATGATAATGGTGACCGCCAGGAAAAACATTAAGGACACAGTCGCTAGCGCGGCAAAGACAAAAATGACTCCTTTGCCGATTATATTCAGGCATTCGATGATCGGGCCCCCGCCAAGCGGCTGTAGAATAGCCGAGGCAATGTTGTAAATCAAAGCTAGCGAAAACACCTTAATAGCGGGAAATGCCGCAATGCAGAGGAGGATCACAACCCCAACAATTCCGACAGTATTTCGCAACAACGCGGAAGCACTGATGACTGTATCGGTGGCGTCTGTAAACATCCGGCCGATAACAGGTATGAAATTGCCAGTAATAAATTTGGCGGTACGAATCGTGACCCCGTCTGTAACAGCTGCGGAAGCCCCTTCCACAGACATCACACCCAAAAATATTGCGAAGAACACGGCCAGCGACCCAAGACTAAGATTCCGGAGCAATTTGGCCAACTGGGTCACCTTATAATGTTCAGTCAATGTGCTGACAATGGAAAGCATCGTCGATAAAAACAACATGGGCAGAACGAAATATTTGACGAGAATACCGCTCGTATCGATCAGAAAGACAATTAGCGGATGAAAAAATGCAACCGACGTAAGGCCGCCGACCGATGCCATCAAAGCAAGCAATAAAGGGATAAGAGCGATAAGGAAATTAATCATGCCGGAAATGGCATCTTCCGCATAACTGATGGCCACATGAAAGCTGTTAAGCGCCAAAATCATAATCACCATGTAGGTAATCGCGTAAGCGACCTTCGAGACGGTTTTCTGCTCAAAGGCATTTTGCAAATTCTGCAGAATCATCGAAAATACCGTTAGCAAAATGATGGTTCCGAGAAGCTTGGCATTCCTCAATAATTCATGAAAAAGAAACTTTACGAAAGCAATCAACCATTCTTTCAGCGAGAATTGTTTATCCCCTTTTAAGAATTCAAAGAAGCTCCCTTTCTGGCTGTCCGGCAAAAATCCCCCGTATTTATGAACCAACTCTTCCCAAAAAGAGCGAATATCGTTCAGTTTCAAGCGTTCCAACTGTGAATCCATGATCCCTTCCACTGGTGTCCCTCCGTCGGCAAACACACTTGGTGCCATACAGAAAAACACGAACAAAAAAACCAGGATAATGCATGCACGCCTCGAAAATTTATAAGTCCTTTTTCTGCGGAGCTTGTCCATGCGGCCACCCCTTTATCCCGGAAGCAATCCGATCACTGTCTTGATAATCGCGGTGATAATCGGTATCGCCATTAATAAAATCAACACTTTGCCAGCCAATTCGATTTTTGAAGCAATCGCTCCCTGACCGGCGTCTCTCGTAATTTGCGCCCCAAATTCAGCGATATAAGCAATGCCGATAATTTTCAATATAGTCTTCACATATATCATTTCTAAACCCGCATTAACCGCGAGGCGTTGCAACATTGAGATGATCCGGCCTATTTGTCCGACCAGGAATAGAAATATGACGACTCCAACAAACACTGTCAGCAAGAAAGCAAATGCCGGTTTCTGTTCTTTAAGGACCAAGACGAGAAAGGTTGCAATCAAACCGAGCCCGACAATTTGCACGATTTCAATGGCAACCACCCCCTCTACCAATCCATTACGCCTTTGCGTAATTTCGTCCAAATTTTTCACTGTCCCGAAAGAGGACTTAAGTTCGGGCCCACACGATATAGATCCGTTCGACATTGTCGCAGGACGCGACGCTTTTTTAGTCGACCTTCATCATTTGCCGAGGACGTGGTGTCTCTTAATCTTGGATTTCAGTTATTCAGCCAATCACTGAATAAAGTTAACCATTTAAAAGGAACACAGCTTTGATTTTTTCAAAAAGGTCGCTGAGAAGAGTCGCAACCATGTAAAGGACAACAACGAACCCGATCAACGTCACCCAATGCGCGTAATCCTCTTTGCCCATTTGCTTCAACACGGTATGGAGCATCGCGACGATGATCCCGATGCCGGCAATTTGAAAAATGGTGTTCACATCGTAGGACATGTTTGATTCTTCCTCCCGGCCATTTTATCCATTTCTATATCAATAACAGGATGATTAACAGCCCCGCCAAAAATCCGAGGCTCTTAATCATTTTCTCATTCCGGTATTGGGCATCTTTCGCTTCGGCTTCTTCTCTTTCCAGGTGAGAGAGGGTCAATCGAATTTGTTTCTGCTGGTGATCGCGGTCATGTTTTCCAAGTGTCGCCCCGAACTGACGCATCACCTCGCGCTCCCCATTTCCAAGTGCGGTTTGCGGCCAAATATCCTTGATACTTTCCTCCCAGGCTTGTTGTACGCTTGAACTTCCTTCCTGCAAGCGGTCCGAGAAAATCTGAAAGAAAGTCCTTAATGGATCGGGAAACTGCATTGCCAAGTGTGTACAAGCCTCCCCGAGCGGGGTCAAGCCATACATGATTTCCGCCTCCAGAGCCTGCAATGCCGTTTTCAATTGGCGAAGCTGACGGGGCCGTTCACTGTATTGCTTTGCCCATCTAAATCCCCCTGCCGTTGTCGCCGCGACTACAAATAATGCTCCCATCCACTTAATCATTGGATTTTCACGCCCTGGGCCGCATTAATTTGACGCCCCTTTCGATCAAGAATCCGTTTGATTACACCGGGCTTATCCCGTCTTGTCAACTCGATATAGCGGTCGAACACCTCTGTCTCTATCAATGCTTTCATTGCCGGCCTTCGCAAAAGTTCTTCCCATCCGGATGCATGGACCGTCATTATCAGTTTCACGCCCGCGTTTACCGCTTCATGTATGGCATTGCTGTCTTCATGACCGCCAATCTCATCCACGATCAAGACCTCCGGACTCATTGACCTGATCATCATCATCATTCCTTCCGCTTTCGGACATGCATCCAGAACATCGACCCGGGAACCGAGTTCATGCTGCGGGACCCCTTTCACACACCCCGCAATTTCAGACCGTTCATCCACAACCCCTACTTTGCAGGATGGGATCGCTTTTTCCTTAGAACCGCTACTGATCAGGCGGGTTAGATCCCTTAACAGAGTTGTTTTCCCCGTTTGCGGTGGTCCAATGATCACAGTGTTGCACCACCCATTTTCGTACAAATAGGGAACACACAATGAGGCCGCCCCAATCTTTTGTCTCGCGATCCGAATATTAAAAGAACTGATATCACGAATGATTTTGACATGTCCTTTTTCAGTGATCACTTTACCGGCCAACCCAACACGATGGCCGCCTTGAATCGTGATGTAACCGCGTTTCAGTTCTTCCTCAAGCGCGTACAGAGAATAGTGGCTTAACTTATTGACCAATTCCAATGCCTCATTGGCCGACACAATGTATGGATTTCCGGGATAGATCGGTTTTCCCTCGACTACCATTTCAAGCGGTCGATGGATCCGCACACGGATTTCTTCAACTTTTTCAAGAATCTTCGATGGATATTGAACGACAAGTTCTTTCAATGTATCGGGAAGTACATTCAGCACCTCTTGCATGATTCATTCCCACCCATCCTGGAAATGATAGATTGAACGTAAACAGTGAACAGAACCAACCCTTCATTTTACGTTGAACCATTGTCTCAATTTATAGAGCTTGTTTACTTCAAATGTATGCGGGCTTGGCCCTATTATGACCACAGACGAGACAACCTTTCTTTACTTTCATGCCGAGTTGTCTTTCATCACGGGATTTATGGCCTACCGATGAAACAGCCCGAATTCAATCATAAGAAAAGACTGCCCTCGAAAGGACAGTCTCAGATCACTTAATAGTATTCTTGGTTTTCTTTTCAAAATATCATTGTCTTACAGTACGCGAAAGCCCACAATCTGTGGATCTGTTGAATGAAGTCCAGCGCACCGCAACAACAATCTAATGGAACCTTCACAAAGGCACCAGCCCATGAAGAGGAGGATGGTTTCAACAAAATTTCGTTAAGCTCGGGAAATATAGGCTCCTGAACGTGTGTCGATTACCAGCACATCACCTTCGTTAATAAACAATGGAACTTGAACAGAGTACCCGGTTTCCAATGTTGCTGCTTTAGATCCACCGGATTGTGTATCCCCTTTGAGTCCCGGTTCAGTCTCAGTTACTGTTAATTCCACAGTGTTGGGAAGTTCGACACCAAGGGTCTCCCCTTCGTAAGTCACGATCTTCACATCCATATTTTCCTTTAAGTAATTCAATTCCTCTTTCAGTTGGGATGCTTCCAACTCCAATTGTTCAAACGTGTTCTTATCCATGAACGTATAAGTCGTTCCGCCGGCATATAGATATTGCATACTCTTCGTTTCAATATGGGCGTTTTCCACCTTTTCCCCTGCCCGGAAGGTCTTTTCCTGAATCGCTCCTGTCCGTAAATTCCTTAATTTCGAACGCACAAAAGCGGCACCTTTCCCCGGCTTCACGTGTTGGAAGTCTATAACTTGCCAGATGGAATTGTCGACCTCAATGGTGAGCCCGGTCTTAAAATCATTAACAGAAATCATGAAGTTCATCCTTCCTTAAATCATATGTAGTAATTAATTCGTGATTCAGTATAAAAAAAAACGCTTCCTCATTCCATCTCTTCATTTATCAGTCATTTCTAGAAGAGCCTGTACCGCAAGCCTATAGCCTAGAAACCCGAATCCGACAATCTGCCCGCTTACAACCGGAGACAATACGGATTTGTTGCGAAAGGCTTCTCTTTCGTGAATGTTAGAAATATGAACCTCGATTACAGGAACAGACACGCTAGCTATCGCATCACGAATCGCGTAACTGTAATGAGTGAATGCTCCTGCATTCAGAATCATTCCATCCACACTGTCAGACGCTTCTTGAATCCAGTCGATAATTTGTCCTTCATGATTGGATTGTTTCTGTTCAATTCGGCATGATTGGCGCGCAGCCAGTTCATGGAGCGAGGTCTCCAAATCAGCGAGCGTCCTTTTTCCATAAATATCAGGCTCGCGAATGCCAAGGCGGTTTAGATTCGGTCCGTTGATGACAACAAATGATTTCATAATATTCCCCTTATATTTATTGCCCGTCAATGATTCAATGCGATTTATCCAATAAATGGAACAATCACAAAAGACAGTATAAATATTCAAGAAGGCCCGGAACTCGAGCAAACCTAAAGGCAGAAAACTGTTGAGTGCCGGGCGTCTTTCCCAAAATTCATCCAATATTTATCTTATCACTTGGACCCGTGAGATTCAAGATTGAGTCTCCGCTTCGGAATCGTCTCGAGACTCGCTGTCTTCCGATTCTTCAGATACCCCGGCTTCCGGTTGATTTAATTCGTGGTACTCAAAACTTACCGAATACCCAATAAACAGTCCGTATAAGATGTAAATACAGATTGTTGTCACAAGAGTATTCTTGTCAAAATCTGCGATCGATTTCATGTCAGGAAAAATCGGATTCAACAAATAAAAAACAACAAACCAAAGAACCACACCGTAAATAACCCCAACCCACATTGTGTACCATCTTTCCAGAATCACTTTATAAATAAGCGAGGTTAGAATGGAAAGCAAAGCAATTGCGAAAATCCCGACAATCTGTCCAAGTAATTCATGTTTCCACTCTCCCAGCGCCCACGGTTTCAAAACAAGCGCCGGGCCAAATACCGTAAAATTCATTAAATAGGCGATATAACCGATCACCCCGCAAATCAAACCACCCCAAAATCCGATCAGCATACATTTTGATGTAAAGGATATAGGTTTTTGCTTATTGTCCTGCTTGATATTTCTGTCTTGACCCTGCACTTCAAACACCTCCGATGCTTAGTATGATCTTGTAATGCCAGAGTTATAACGCCTAAATCATAGGACAAGACTTTTGTTGTATGTAAATATGAAAATAGATTCACGGCCAAATTTGAACAAAATACGGCATTTTCGCTTTTTCCCGTGTAAAAGTTTATAAACTTGGGAAAAATACTTATGAAAACCTAGAGGATTATCGTGCTTTGTTGTAAAATAGGAATAAGATAGCATGATGATGATAGGTTGGTGAATGGATTGTCCAATCAGGCTAAACCCGCATACGGTGGGCAGGCAGTTATTGAAGGGGTTATGTTCGGTGGTAAACATACAACCGTTACAGCGGTTCGCCGGAAAGACCAATCAATTGAGTTCTTCGAAGTTCCGAAGAAGCCTAACCCCTTTATCCAAAAACTGAAAAAAATTCCGTTTCTCCGCGGCATCGCCGCGATACTAGAAGCTAGTTCAATTGGCACGAAACATTTGAATTTCTCCAGCGAACGTTATGATGTGGATCCGGAAGATGACGACACGATTGATTCATCTCCTTCAAGAATAACCTTGATATTGGGAGTGGCAGTGGTCGGAGCCTTATCTTTTTTATTCGGGCAATTCGTGTTTGTCGTGGTTCCCGCATGGGCAGCCCATTTGTTTCAACCGATTTTTCCCGGGCATATCATGCAGAATGTGTTGGAAGGTGCATTCAAGATCGCGCTTTTACTTGGGTATATCTATTTTATTTCGATCACCCCTTTAATGAAAAGGGTTTTTCAATATCATGGTGCCGAGCATAAAGTCATTAACACTTATGAAAACGGAGCGCCCTTAACAGTGGAAAACGTGAAGAAACACTCTCGGCTCCATTACAGATGTGGAAGTAGTTTTATTCTATTTACAGCTATCATTGGGATTATCATATACTTTTTTGTACCAACCGATCCCTTGTGGGAAAGATTATTATACCGAATTGTATTAATCCCGGTGGTTCTCGGTCTTTCATTTGAAACACTTCAACTCACGAACAAATTGCGCAATATTCCTGTTTTGCGATACCTGGGCTACCCCGGGCTTTGGTTGCAGCTGTTAACGACCAAAGAACCGAACGGGGAGAAAATCGAGGTAGCTATCCAATCCTTCAATAAGATGAAGCAGAAGGAAGATCAAATTCAAGCCGATGGAATTGACGCTCAAATTGGTTAATGGCAGGCAATAATCCGAAGTAAGAAAACAAAACGGAATGAGATTGCTTTATGGAGACTGAAAGTCAACCTTCGCGGGGAGCGGAGATGCTTCTTGTCGAATCCCATCTGGCTTCTGGCCTCCGATATCCGACACTGTTTAGGAGGTGAGTCCGTTGGCTCGTTACAAATTTAACCCTGTGGTTTGGATTTTAATCGGGCTCGGTGCTGTTGGACTTGTTATGAGTGCTATTACTAACCCAGTGGGTCTTCTCACAAAATTTGCTATTGCGGCCGCTGTCATAGCGCTTTTCTTCCTGCTGTACAAAAGATTTGTCAGGAAATCGGCCGGCCGGAATACGTCCGCTTATCAGCGGGCTGCCAAACAATCCGCCAAACGTCATAAGAAACAACAACGAAAACCTCGGCGCCCTTCGCATCTGAAAGTGGTAAATTCACGATCCTTATTGCCGAAATCAAGACGGAAAAGTTCACTGGAAGAAAGAAAAAAAGAGCATAACCTTACCGTAATCGACGGCAAGAAGAAGAAAAAGAATCGTGCTTCGTTCTAGCATGATTCTTTTTCTTTTGTTGGAAAAGGTTTAATAGGACCATTTCTTCAAGAATTTCTGGGTTCGTTCCCTACCAAGCTGAATCAGTTTCTGCTTGGTTTCTTCATCCAAATTGAAGTTTGTAGCCGATACATGATCAACAGGAATAAAGACTACCTTTGCCGCCTGGTGTTCCGCGATGAAACGTGCATCGTGCGCCTGTTTCATTGTCGCGAACAATCCCTGGTACAAGTCTACTGCTGTTCGAATCTTTCGGGCCGGCTGATTTTCCAACTTCGTACTTAATTGGAATCCGATAACCGGGCGTTGTAATTCGGCGACATCCTGATCGAAAAGCCAAAGCGGAAAGTTACTCAGAACGCCTCCGTCAACAATAACGCTTTTTCCACCTGTGCGGTCATAAAGAAGAATCGGTTCATAGAAAAACGGAAGACCGCTGCTCATCCGAACCGCCCGGGCGACAGAAAACTTCTCCGGCAAAATCCCGTAACGTTCTAAATCATCCGGCATGACAAGAATGCGTCCCTTCGACAAATCAGAGGCGACAACCTTTAATGATCCATCAGGCAGATCCGAAAACGTATCTACTCCTTTGTCTCGAAGAAGCCTGCGGATCCACCTCTCAAGGGCATCTCCTTTGTACATTCCCAGTTTCCAATAGACACGGAGCCATCTCATGAACGGAAAGGGAATGATAGACTTCTTGCTATCTTGCAGCTGGCTAAATTCGGTTTCTTTCATGATTTTCGTAATTTCGGAGCTCCGATAGCCACACGCTACCAAGGCTGCCACTAACGCTCCTGCACTTGTCCCCGCCACCTGTTGAAATGTGTATCCTCTTTCTTCCATGACCTGCAAAGCGCCGACGAGTGCGATCGCTTTCACGCCACCCCCGGAAAAGACCCCGTCAATAATCACGTTCACTCCTCCTCCCAATGCCGTGAAGCTTCGGCCCTACCTACATATCTAGTAGTGAACGTCTTGTCCTAGTACCCGATAAAGCTAATTAGTGAACGAGGCAAGAAAAGACATATACGGTTTGTGAAATCTTCATAAAAAAAACAATCATAGGCCCTATGCTATGATTGTTCTTCTTGTCCCGGTTCTTCATTTTTTTCACGAATTTCTTTCAGATCTTCCACTCGTTTGACATTTTCATCAAAATATTGAACCAGATCTCCAATACGGTCAATTGAATCCCAACTTAAATGGTGTTCAATCCCCTCAACATCTTTGTATATATTTTCTTTACTTACACCAATCACTTTGAGGAAATCCTCGAGCAATTCATGGCGAAAGACGAGGCGCTTGCCAAGCTTCTTCCCTTTCGGTGTTAACATAAACCCGCGGTATTTCTCATAAATCAAGTAATGGTCCTGATCCAATTTCTTGATCATTTTGGTAACAGAGGAGGGATGGACTTCAAGGTCCTCCGCGATATCGGACACCCTGGCATACCCTTTCGCTTCTATTAATAAATAAATGCGTTCTATATAATCTTCCATGCTCGCGGTTGGCGGCATTGGGGTTCCCTCCCATCTTCAAATTCATCATACAATAAGCGGATCCACCTTGACAAGAACACCCAGTGAAAAGGGATTGGACGGATGTCCAATCCCTTTTCTTGCAACCTTTCTACAGGCCGCACTTTAATTGGGCATTACAATTTGTACATGTATTACAGCCGCCGATTTCCTCAACTGTTCCTTTGCGGCATACCGGACAGGTATTGCCCACTTCCGAACCGATCGCCACGTCCGTTGAACGAAGATCCGTTATCGTGTCAACCAAAACAGGATGTTTTTGCTTCTCCTCTTCTTCGAAGAAGTTCTCCTGATGTGTTTCTTCGAAAGTGTTTTCTTCAGCTTTAAGCGTCAGAACCTGTGCGTCACGACTGCCATCCACATACACGGTACCGCCCTTGGCCCCTCCATTGTACAGGCGTTCATAAACCGCCTGGACCTGCTCGACACTGTACCCTTTCGGTGCATTAACGGTTTTACTGATCGAGCTATCCACCCAATTTTGGATAACACATTGCGTATCAGCGTGAGCCTCCGGTGAAAGGTCCATTGCAGAAATAAACCATTCCGGCAATTCATCGCCATCGGCTTCCGGGTGAGCTTCGAGATATTCATTGACGATATTCGCTTTCACCTCGATAAATTTGCCGAGACGACCGCTACGATAATAAGAGAACGAGAAGTAAGGCTCGAGTCCTGTGGAAACGCCCACCATCGTCCCCGTGCTGCCAGTTGGGGCAACGGTTAACAGGTGCGAGTTACGAATCCCATACTCTACGATGCCTTCACGTATATCTTCCGGCAACTTCTTCACATAGCCGGTATTCACGAAGTTTTCGCGTAACTGGCGGGTTTCTGCCTCGTTTTCCCCAATCAAGAATGGAAAACTTCCTTTTTCCTTAGCCAGTTCAATCGATTCACGATAAGCTGTTGTTGCGATAGTCTCAAATACCTCGTCAACCAACTGGTTACCTTCTTCGGAACCATATGTGGTTTCACAATAAATGAGCAAATCATGCAGTCCCATAACACCTAAGCCGACACGGCGTTCTCCAAGGGCTTGTACACGATTCTCTTCAAGAAAATAGGGTGTTGCATCAATTACGTTATCCTGCATGCGCACACCGGTCTTCACCGTGCTCTTCAATTTATCAAGATTGAGCCGTTTGCTTTCCTTATCCGCCATCTCTGCCAGATTGACAGCTGCCAGATTACACACGGAATATGGCGCCAATGGTTGTTCCCCACAAGGATTTGTGGCTACAACCTTCTGACCATAAGCTTTTGCATTCGTCATGTCGTTGGCGTTGTCGATGAAGAAAATACCCGGTTCAGCCGAATAGGTTGCGCAAATATTAATCAAATTCCATAGTTCTTTCGCCTTGATTTTACGATATGTGCGAACCGCATAACCTTGTTTCTCCCAATCACGAACGTCACCGACTTCGTGCCACTCTTCATTGTACTCTTTCATTTCAGTGTCGGAGTAATGTTCCACGTCCGGGAACCGCAATTCATAGTCCTCATCATTCTCCACAGCTTCCATGAATTCTTTTGTTAAACAAACAGATATGTTCGCACCAGTCAGGAATTCAGAGTTATGGACGCTGTAGTTGCCTCCGAGCTTTAACTTTTCTTCGGCCTCTTGAATGACTTCATCATCAAATCCGCCTTGCCCGGGAATACTTCTATAATTGAGAATACCTTGATACATGGCTTCTTCTGTTCTGCTAAGAGGTGTAAACTTCAGTTTCTCACTGGCAAGCCTTCGAATTTGTTCATCCTGGCTTGTTTCAAGCAGGAAACGCAAGATACGCGGATTTTGCATTTTCGAGATAATAAAATCAATGATGTCAGGATGCCAATCCGCTAACATAATCATCTGGGCGCCTCTGCGACTTCCGCCTTGCTCAACTAGATGGGTGAGTTTTGCAATATCATCGAGCCATGACACTGAACCGGAGGACTTGCCATTGACTCCTCGGGCCAACGCGTTCTTTGGACGAAGAGTGGAACCGTTGGTTCCGACACCGCCGCCGCGGCTCATAATTTCCATTACCTTTTTCCGATGTTCGGAAATGCCTTCGCGTGAATCTGGCACAAACGGCATCACGTAACAATTGAAATAGGTCACATTCGTTTCCGACCCGGCACCATAAAGCACACGTCCGGCAGGGATGAAATTCAATGATGACAATTCTTCATAGAACCTCTGAAACGATGCTTCCCGTTCTTCCTCTGTTGCCTCTACGGCCGCCAATCCCGTCGCATTCCGCTTGGCGACTTGCTCGAAATAGACTTCAAGAGGCTTATCAATCACGGCTAAACCCTTTGTAACAATACCGGACTCGACCTCTTCCGGTTCTTCAAGAACATTACGGTATTCTTCGAGCACCTTGATTTTCGCCTGGCTTGCTTTCCAGTCAATATCGACAACAAAACCTAACCCGCGAGCCGGAAACTTTGGATCCTCCTTAACGGTCAGGACGACAAAATCCCCTTCTTTCAACGTTCGTTTTTCCGTATCCTTAAAGGCATACCGGTCGAGCATCACAAGGCGCGACACCCCTTCATGGGTAATCTTCATGTCATTCGTGACGGGGTGTACTTGCGGAAATTCCGCAATGTCTTTATTAAGTTGCGTGATGTCGATCCCAGTCGCCGCAAGCATTGTCTCCATGCAACCTCCTCCTTTTGATATTTTATATGTATTTCTGTTGTTCCATCATATCACAATATATTGTGTTCTGTCTAAGACAAACAACACTATATATTGTTTATTTGATCAGGTTCTTTTGGATTTGTCAACTTCAAAAACGGGAGAAAAATGGCGATTTTTGCCGAAAAAACAACAGAACTGTCCATTAACTTTCATTTTTAAAGAAATTTCCGGGTTGAATTCCGGACAATCATTTGTCCATAAATTCATGTTATTTTCCTTTGATTCTTTTGGGCAAGCGCTTTATAATTTAACTAAAAGAACTTTGAACCTCAAGGGGGCCTTCACAGACATGCTGTACGTTTCAATAGGAATTATTGTGGCATTACTTACTTATCTTGTCTTCACCAAACTATCCCAACAACGTTACTTAAATACGTTGAGTGAGAATCAATTCAGAGAGGGATACAGAAAAGCACAATTGATTGATGTACGAGAACCGAACGAGTTTGAAAACGGCCATATCCTGGGAGCTCGAAATATTCCAATGTCGCAAATGAAAATGCGGCTTAAGGAAATCCGTAAAGACAAACCCGTCTACCTGTATGATCAGAATGGCGTTCGCAGCGCCCGCTCCGCCGCACTATTAAAGAAGAAAGGCTATCAAGATCTCAATCATCTGAAAGGCGGATTCAAGAAGTGGAACGGTAAGGTGAAAAAGAAATAACCGATTCAAGGAAAATAATGAGGGTGTCCCTAAAGCTAAGCTTTAGGGACACCCTCTTCTTTTTTCGGCTTTATTTTCCCTCATAACGCAAGATCGGATTCCGTGCCGCAGTCGTTTCGTCAAGACGGCGAACCGCTGTGTTGTACGGCGCTTCTTGCACCGTTTCCGGCTTTTCCTCGGCTTCTCTGGCAATTTGGATCATCGTATCCGCGAAAGCATCAAGCATCTCTTTCGCTTCCGTTTCCGTCGGTTCGATCATCATCGACTCATCGATGATCGTAGGGAAATAGATAGTCGGCGGATGAAAGCCGAAATCCAGAAGCCGTTTGGCCATATCGAGTGTTCGAACACCAAGTTTTTTCTGACGCCTTCCGGACAGGACAAATTCGTGTTTACAATGCTGCTTATAAGGGAGAATGAAATACGGCTCGAGACGCCGCATCAAATAATTGGCGTTCAACACGGCATTCTCGGACACCTGGCGCAATCCCTCTTCTCCCATTGTCCGAATATAGGTGTAGGCGCGAACGTTAATTCCGAAATTTCCATAGTAAGGCTTAACACGACCGATGGATTTAGGACGGTCATGATCAAACCTGTAGCGCCCGTTTTCTTCTACAAGCAACGGTTTCGGCAAAAACGGCAGCAAATCATCCTTGACACCGACGGGACCGGATCCTGGCCCACCGCCGCCATGTGGACCTGTAAATGTTTTGTGCAAGTTAAGATGGACAACATCGAATCCCATATCCCCAGGACGTGTGACACCCATGATAGCATTCATATTGGCTCCATCGTAATACAGCTTGCCGCCTGCTTCATGAATCACTTCCGCCACTTCAAGAATATCTTCTTCAAAGAGTCCCAGCGTATTGGGATTCGTCAACATCAATGCTGCTGTATCATCGCCGACGACCCGTTTCAAATCGTCCACGTCGACAATGCCTTTATCATTTGACTTGACGGTCACAGCATCAAATCCAGCCACAGTCGCGGACGCGGGATTTGTCCCGTGTGCGGAATCAGGAACGATGACCTTCGTACGGTTGAAATCTCCATTCGCCTCATGATAGGCGCGAATCATCATAAGTCCGGTCCATTCTCCCTGGGCACCTGCCGCCGGTTGTAACGTCACTTCATCCATGCCGGTAATCTTGGCGAGATTCGTTTGTAAACGATACATCAATTCCAAAGCGCCTTGCACGGTATCTTCATCCTGATCCGGATGGATATGTGCGAATCCGGCAAGCCGAGCGACGTCTTCATTGATCTTTGGATTATATTTCATTGTACAGGACCCGAGGGGGTAGAAGCCGGAGTCCACACCATAATTACGTTTCGACAAAGCCGTATAATGCCTCATAATTTGTAGTTCAGACACTTCCGGTAAATGAGGGGCTTCATCACGAAGATAACTCGTTGGAATAGCATCCTCTAAAGTTTCCTCCGGAACATCAAGATCCGGCAAACTGTAGCCAATCCTTCCCGGTTCACTGTATTCAAAAATCAAGGGTTGATCGTTTGATTCCGTTGGTTTTCTTCCCATTTCCGGCCTTTCAACGGTTTCCACCTGAAGATGTTTCTCGGTCATTGCAATCCCCCCAATTCCTCTGCCAGCGAATCAATTTCATGCCTGTTACGAAGTTCCGTGACGGCCACGAGCATTTGTTTCTCCCGGCTTTTGTCATCTCGACCGAGATCATAACCGCCGATGAGACCTGCCTTAAGCAATGTCTGATTTACTTCTTTCACCGGCTTTGATAATTCAATAACGAACTCGTTAAAGAACGGGCCGGAATAAACAAGACGAATCCCCTTCGCTTCCAGGGTCTTTTTCGCATACAACGCCTTTTGTGCATTCTGATAGGCAATTTCCTTGATTCCTTCTTTGCCCAGAGCACTCATGGCAACCGATGAGGCCAACGCATTCAAAGCCTGGTTGGAACAAATGTTAGAGGTCGCTTTATCCCGGCGGATATGCTGTTCACGGGTCTGCAATGTCATAACGAAACCCCGTTCACCTTTTTCGTCGGTTGTTTGCCCGACAAGTCGGCCTGGAACCCGGCGTGTGTGCTTCTTTCTCGTCGCAAAATAACCACAATGTGGCCCACCGAACGATTCAGGAATACCGAAAACCTGCGTGTCACCTACTACAATGTCAGCTCCAAAAGCACCCGGAGGCGTTAAGAGACCAAGCGCAAGCGGATTGCTGGATACGGTCAACATTGCTTTTTTTGTACCATGTGTGATCTCTTCTATTTGCTTAAGAGGTTCAATCTGACCGTAGAAATTCGGATATTGTACGATTACTGTAGCGGTGTCGTCATCCACTTGCTTTTTTAACGATTCCAGATCCGTCACACCGTCTGCGGCAGGAACCTCTACAACCTCGAGATTTTGACCTTTCGCATAAGTGTGCAAGATACTGCGGGCCTGTGGGTGTACGGCCTCCGAAACAATAATTTTCTTTTTCCGTGTCGCTCCGACACTTAGAATGGCGGCTTCCGCCAACGCTGTCGGTCCATCATACATCGATGAATTGGCAACATCCATGCCTGTAAGTTCACAAATCATCGTCTGAAACTCGAAAATCGCCTGCAATTCGCCTTGTGAGATTTCCGGTTGATACGGGGTGTAAGCCGTATAAAATTCGGAACGGGAAATAACGTGGTCTACGACTGAAGGGATATAATGATCGTAAACCCCTGCTCCCAAAAATGAGGCGTTATCCTTTGTATTAGCATTCTTACCCGATAACTTCGACATGAACGACATTAATTCGGGTTCTGACAAAGAAGGTTCAATATCAAGCGATCCCTTGAAACGAACCTTTTCCGGAATATCAGAAAATAACTCTTCCGTGCCAGAAACTCCTACAGTCTTGAGCATTTCTTGTTTGTCCCGCTCGGTCATCGGCAAATAGCGAAACTTGCTCATGAACAGCTCCCCCTCTTCCTATCTCTTATAAAACGGAGTTTTGACAACCTCCGCTTTCAGCCTTTTTTTACGAACTTGTACTTCGACTTCCGTTCCCAACTCTGTATATTCCCGCTTCAACAACGCCAATCCGACATTCTTCTTTAATGTAGGCGATTGGGTACCTGTTGTCACATGCCCAATTTTCTCCTCGTCGCTGAACACTTCATAATCGGGACGCGGGATTCCTTTTTCGATCATTTCGAGGCCGACCAACTTTCGCGGCGCGCCCTCTTCTTTTTGCTGCTTCAACACGGATTTCCCAAGAAAATCTGCCTCTTTATCGGTTTTTACCGCGAAGCCGATTCCCGCCTCAACCGGCGTGATTTCCGGCGATAGTTCCTGTCCGTAAAGCGGTAGTTTCGCCTCGAATCTCAAGGTGTCGCGGGCACCCAAACCACAAGGAAGCAATCCCTCAGGTTCCCCGGCTTTAATAATCGTTTCCCACAAATCAGCGGCATCGGCTGAATCGCAATAGATTTCAAAACCGTCTTCACCGGTATATCCGGTTCGGGAAACGAGAGAACGGATTCCCGCAATATCGACATGATCTTTGAATTTGAAGAATTTAATTTCGCTCAAATCCGTATCTGTCAACGTTTGAAGAATCGCCTCCGCCTTGGGTCCCTGAATGGCAAGCTGAGCCTTCTGATCAGAAATATTATCAACGACAACGTCAAAACCTTCGGTATGAGACGAAATCCATTCAAAATCACTGTCACTGTTTGCAGAATTAATGACGAGCAAGTAGTCATTCTCCGCCTTCTGATAAATAATCAGATCATCTACGGTTCCTCCATCTTCATAACACATAGCCGTGTATTGTGCTTTTCCCGGTTGTAATTTTGAGACGTCGTTCGTAACCAAGTACTGCAAGAATGCAAGCGCGCCTTCTCCTTTAGCTGTTACCTCTCCCATATGGGAAACATCAAACAGTCCGGCCTTTGTCCGAACCGCCTCATGTTCCTCTTGAATCTTTGAGAACTGAACGGGCATCTCCCAGCCATGAAAATCGACGATTTTCGCCCCGTGTTTTTCATACAATTCGAACAATGGTGTCCGTTTCATTCAGCAATCCCTCCTGTATCATTCCATTCCTTAAAAAAAGACAGAAGAAAACACTTAAAGTGTCTTCCTCTGTCATGATTGACGTTTCCAGAGGTGCGTCCAACAAAGGTCTGTTTGCCTGAGAGTTTCACTTTAACGCTTGCTCCTTCGGCGCTTTCCAGCACATACGTGCCTTCAAGACTCTCCCCCTGTTGTCATTCGCCCTTTTTCGACTGTGCCATCATAAAATCCATTCATTCCGTGAATACTACTTAATATTATCCTACCATCACTATGCTTCTATTGGCAACAGATTTCTTCCGAGAAAGGGTTCGATTAAATGAGTGTTCGTACAAGATTCGACCAAACGTGGCACGATCCATTCTTTAGTAAATTGGAAGAAGACGGGCCGTGGGCCAATTGGGAAATGACACAACTGGCCTGGGAAGCACAAAACCATTTGGCGGTCCCTGAATTTTACGGGTTGCAGGCCCCGAAACATTTGCCTCAATTGGACATTCTGCCTCATCAGATGGAAACAGCGAAAACCGCCATTGAAAAGATGAACGGCAAAGCGATTCTGGCAGACGAAGTCGGTCTAGGCAAAACGATTGAAGCCGGACTGATTATAAAAGAATACATGATTCGCGGCCTGGCGAAAAAAGTGTTGATCCTTGTTCCCGCTTCCCTCGTCTCACAATGGACGAGCGAACTGAATCAAAAGTTTTTCATCCCGGCGATCCCACAGAAGAAATCCTATGTATGGGAGCAATGCGACGTGGTTGTTTCTTCACTGGACACAGCGAAACGGGATCCGCACCGCGACATTATTTACAAACAGAACTATGACATCGTCGTCATAGACGAAGCTCATAAACTGAAAAACCGCAATACGAAAAATTACGAGTTCATTCGCAACTTGAAAAAAAGATTCTGTTTGCTGTTGACAGCCACCCCGGTACAAAATAAACCGGAAGAGATTTTTCACTTGATATCCTTGTTGAAGCCAGGCCACCTCGGCAATTCCGAATCATTCGATAAAGACTACCGGACAGGGGGACGTACGCTGAAGAATGAAGAGAAGCTTAAACAACTTGTCGACAAGGTGATGATCCGCAACAGGCGTGGTGATACAGGTCTGCCATGGCCGAAAAGGAACGTCGAATCAGTGAAAATAGCCTTGAACGAGGAAGAGCGGGCTTTGTACGACTCCGTCTCCGAGTTCAAATCCATAGGAGGCGCAGG
>DASTWO010000201.1:0-25742 GCA_035776675.1 Caryophanales bacterium | reverse complement strand
TTGTCCAACTCGCCATCTTCCACGGCCTGGCGGATCTTCTCCTCAACCAGTGA
Organism: Caryophanales bacterium; assembly: GCA_035776675.1. Lineage (GTDB taxonomy): Bacteria > Bacillota > Bacilli > Bacillales > DASSOY01 > DASSOY01. The sequence goes on along the minus strand of DASTWO010000201.1, from coordinate 25,689 downwards.
ATCCATTAACCCCATGCTGAATTCCTCCCTCAATGGACGATTGCCATTATCATATAGGGCTAGAACGAAAATGACAACTGCTCTCCTTGGGATTTCGACTGATCCCGTTTGGCCGCGCGTTGATAACTCAAATCAAGTCCCTGGCCGGTAAATCCGTATCGATCCAATAATCGATTCACACGATTCATCAATGTGGCCACATAAGCGGCATTCGGATAAGCTCCCTGATATAGACCCATGTAGGCGGAAAGCAATTGCGGATAATGGTCCTTCAGCATATGAAAGAACCATTCTTTCACTTCGGGTGCCAATCTTAACACTGACGGTGAAACAAACAGTGCCTCGTTTTCTTTAGCTGCGCAGATCAGTTCCTCCATATCGGCAGCCGAATCGGATAAACAAGGTAAGATCGGAGCCATAAAGATTCCGGATGGAACGTTATGTTCCATTAACTTCCGGACGATCTCCAATCGCCTGACAGGGTAAGGAGCGGCAGGTTCCAAGCCGCGACACACCTTACGGTTTAAGGTACTGATGCTAATATTAACGGAAACAATATTCATCTTTTCAAGCAAATCAAGGTCTCTTAAAACCAACGGGGAACGAGTTGTAATTGTTACCGGAATGCCGTATCCCGAAAGCACTTCCAAACATTGTCTGGTCAATTTCGCTTTACCTTCGATAGGCTGATAGGGATCGGTAGCTGTTCCAATTGCGACAAGACCAACCCTGCGCGCCACCGCATTCCGATTTCCATGGAATTTCCTCATAAGGTTCGCCAATTGAATTTTCATAGCCACTGCGGCGTTCCGCTTTACGAAAATATGGCTTTGGAAGGAATCATCAGCCTCCATCCCCAAAAATGAATGGGTGGCCCTCGCATAACAAAAGCTGCAACCGTGAAAACACCCGCGGTACGGATTAATTGACCAATCAAATGGCATATGAGTGTCCTTCACTCGGTTCAGGGTCTGCTTAGCTGTCAAATCCTCGTATGTCGGAGTCCCCATTGTAAGACCTCTTTCTTTGACAGGAATGTATGTTCCCATTATAATAAATATCATAAACCTTGTCAAACCGACAAGGGTCTTCCGCTCCGTCTTTCCTACAAGGAATTTTTGTATCTTTTATAGATTGGAAACTCATTCTGAGTTACAATGGATTGTACGAACCGATATTACCAATTGAAAAGAAAGGAGGAACCGTAATGAGTGAAGAAAAACTGGATCAGATCTTAACCAAATTGGGAAGCATGGATGATCGCCTACAAAGAGTCGAAGGTAACCATGAAAAAGTGGATGAACGCATGCAGAATTTCGAATCAAACCAGAAAAAAGCGGATGAACGCATGCAGATTTTTGAATCAAACCAAAAAAAGATGGACGACCGCATGCAGACTTTCGAATCAAGCCAAAAAAAGATGGATGAACGCATGCAGACTTTCGAATCAAATCAAATAAAGATGGATGACCGCATGCAGACTTTCGAAACAAATCAAAAAGAAATATCTGAAGAGCAGCAGCAAATGAAACAAGCGATCCTTGAAACATTGGACAGGGTTCAGCATGTGCAAATCACTGTCGACAAATTAACGGACAGCCAGTTGCGACAAGACAAAATTTTGGAGACCCTCGCCACCCGGTCAATAGAACAAGAAACAGAAATTAACGACTTGAAACGGATTAAATAATCATAACCACGCAAGAGAAAGAGCCCTGTCAAAAAGACAGGACCCTCATCTTTATGTCAACATAAATTTCCTACGAGATCCCTACCTTCAATCAATCCTTCTAATCCCGATCATGGACCACCAAAAAAGCATGAATCATTCCCGGAATCCAGCCGATAATCGTCAGGATAACATTCAATAACGTTTGCATCGGTCTACCCGCAATCAATACCGCCAACGGTGGCAATAAAACAGCCAATATATAAAGCATAACGACAGCCTCCTCCAATATAAAGTGACCTTGCTGATATCATTTCCGCTTTGATGGATGGATAAACCTCAAAAATCGTTGAATCGGCTATTCAAGATGAACTTGTATCACCCGCACTAGCTCGTCAAATTCGAATCATGATCAACCATGAAATCAACCGCCTGGTCCAAAAAACGAGTATCCGTTATAACGAAGAAACTTAAAAAAACCCGCCAAAAACAGGCAGGCCTTCTTCCTTATATCCCCGAAAGTTTCTGCAGCAATTCCCCTTCAACCACAACGGGATCTCTGGAAATGCTCCGCAAATCAAAATCTCCGACTAAATCGGAAGCCTTCAATGGTTCAGGACTATTAATCAGTCCAGTCCACCAGGCGAGATACCCGATCACATCCTCAGGTTTCGTGCCTGATCTACGCATAGCCGCCAATGTAATGGCCGTCCCGTGCCGTTTTGAAAGACGTTCCCCATCGGGACCGTAAAACAGCGGAACATGGGCAAACTGCGGAGCGGACAATCCCAGCGCCTTGTTCAATAAAATTTGCCGAGGTGTCGAATCCAACAAATCTGATCCTCGCAAAACATCGGTTATTCCCATTTCCATATCATCCACGACCACGGCTAACTGATAGCTCATAATCCCGTCAGCCCGCTTCACTACAAAGTCTCCTCCAAAACCAGGAGGGAACGCCTGGCGCTCCATCACCAAGTCATCAAAGGCAATGGCCTGTTCCGGGACAGTAAATCGAAACGAAGGGTCTTTCAGCTTTGCTTTATCCACTCTTTCCGCCGAGGTTAAATCTCGACAAATCCCGGGATACACTCTGCTGAAACCGTGCGGCGCACTCGCAATCAGCCTCAATTCCTTACGGCTGCAGAAACACGGATACAACCAACCGTCGCGATTCAAGCGATCAAACGCCGCTTCATAATAGGGATTCCGTTCACTTTGTTCATAGGGACCATAAGGCCCGCCAACGTCCGGACCCTCATCCCAATCAATCCCAAGCCATTTTAGATCCTCAAGTATTAGCCGGGCGTATTCCGGTCGAGAGCGCGGACGGTCCAAATCTTCCATTCGAAGCACGAATGTCCCGCCGATACTCCGCATCTGCAGCCACGCCAATAAAGCGACCGCCGCATTTCCAATATGTAATTCTCCCGATGGGGTCGGCGCAAACCGCCCGCGGCGTTCTTTAATCATACCGAAGTCCTTCCAATTGTCATGTGCCGATCAAAACATGGCCCGCGCCAGATAAATCACAATTGAAACCGTAATCGCACTCAATATCGTCGAGAACAATACCGTTTGCGCGGCAAAATCCGGTTTATTTTTATACTCTTGAGCAATGATCGCGCTGTTCACGGCTGTCGGCATCGCCGAGGAAATAAGCAACGCTTGAGCCATGACGCTCTCCATCCCCCACACAAGGATGATCGCAAGCGCAAGAAGCGGCCCCAGGATCAATCGAATTCCAACACTCAAATAAACTTGAAAGAGCCCAAACTCGAAACGAAGCTGAGCCACTTGCGCTCCCAAAGTCAACAAAGCCGCCGCAATCGCGGCATCCGATACATAGTTGGCCGGCACCCAGAGGAAAGAGGGAATCGGCACCTCCATAAGATTCAACCCGATCCCAAGAACCAATGCATAGAAAACCGGCATTTTGAAATAACCGAGAATCGCCTTCAGCTTTCCCCCATTTATCGTTTCAAGGGAAAAGATCCCGTAGGAAAACATCAGGATATCCTGAAAAGCCAGTATGAGAACCTGAATGGATAAAGCAAACGGATCGTGACGAAACACAAGATCGTTGACCGGAATCCCGTAATTCCCCGAGTTATAAAAAATCACACTGTTGGAAAAGGCTGTCTTCATTCCGCGGCCAAAGCGAAACATCCGGCTGACCACTTGAGAAATCAGATAAAGAATCACGGAATAAATAACGAAAAACACCAAAACTTGCGCAAACAGCGACAATGAAAAATGAGTCTCATATAGCTTCACAAAGATCAGGCCCGGCACAAGAAAATAGAGATTGACCTTCGCCAGCGTATACAAATCCAACCTGAACTTCCGCTGCATCAGAAAACCGAGCGCTATTAAAATAAAGACGGGTAAAATAACGTCTTCGAAAATAAACCATAGTTCGTACATGAAACAGCCTCATTCTATCGATTTGAACCGAATGGATATTTTATGAGTTAACTCTACTTATTTCCACTCAAACGGGGTTTCCTGATAGACGTAATAATTCAACCAATTCGAAAACAGCAGATGCGCATGCGAGCGCCAGCGATTCAAAGGTTTCCTTTCCGGATCGTCACCAGGGAAATACCCTTTCGGTACATTCACATCAAGTTTCCTTCTTATGTCTCTTTCATATTCCTCGGCCAATGTTGAAGCCTCGTACTCCAGATGACCAGTTGCCATAATATGCTTTTCATCCTTCGAAATCATAAGAAACGGACCGACTTCTTCGGAGGCCGCCAGCAGAATCAAATCATCGGAAGCCTGTATCTCGTCCATCAAGGTCCCGGTGTAACGGGAATGAGGGGCCAGAAACTCTTCATCGAAACCGCGAACCAACTTCACCGTCGGATTCGCGAGCTGATGCCGAAAAACCCCGGTGCATTTCTCAGGCAATTCATATTTCCCTATGCCGTAATGGTGATATAAGGCAGCCTGAGCACCCCAGCAGATATGAAGGACCGAAGTAACATTGGTCTTCGTCCATTCCATAATCTCAACCAACTCTGGCCAATAATCGACCTTTTCAAACGGACGCAACTCAATCGGCGCCCCGGAAATAATCATACCGTCAAAACGCTGATTACGGATCTGCTCAAACGTCTTATAGAATCGCTCAAGATGAGAGGGGCTCACATTCTTCGGCTTATAACTGGCCGTCTGCAAAAAAGTGATATTCACCTGCAAAGGGGAATTCCCCAGCAGACGCAACAATTGAGTCTCCGTCTTCTCCTTATCGGGCATTAAATTCAAAATCACAATATTCAACGCACGGATGTCCTGAGTGGTCGCCCGTTCGACATCCATCACAAAGATATTTTCATTCTCCAGAATGCCACGCGCCGGCAACAACTTCGGAATGTTAATCGGCAACAGTTTCTCCTCCAACTCATTTTCTAATAACGTTAACTTTAATTCAGGAAAACATCAAGCCCGCCGCACCTTGCAGTGATGTTTTTGTTTTCACAATCGATTTCTCGCATTATACCATGCGATGCACGAAGAAAAACGGCTATTTCCTGAAAGCAAAAAAACCGGCCAGATTCATTTCCGGCCAGTCCTTATGCTGGTCAACGAATATTAAGCCAGCACATATTTGCTCAAAATCGCATACACGTCGTTGATGTTGGTTTTCTTATTGAACTTCTTCTGGATCGGTTGTTCCGTGCTCGACACCCAAATCTTCAATTCGGCATCCAGGTCCAGCATGCCGGCACTTTCCCTTGAAAACCTCGTAATGCTTTTATAGGGAATCGATAAATACTCAACCTTGGATCCTGTCACGCCTTGCTTATCAATCAGAATGAGCCTTTTGTTTGTGAAGATCAAGCCGTCTCTGATGATTTTAAATGCTTTCTCAACCTGTTCCCCTTCTGTCAGGATGGGTTCCATTTCCTGTTGAACCTCGTCGACTGAGTTTTCGGAAGCGTTCCCCATTAAACCGTCAAGCAATCCCATTCAGAGCCCTCCTCATTTTTCTTCGATCAAACGATTATCTTCCAAATTCTATCATACCATGAGTGGGGCAGATTGAGAATGCTTGTTTCAAAAGCAGGAGCCGCGACACCAGACCACCGAACTTATCTTGACCAGATCGGGGAATCCTTCCTATACCACATGACAGAAAATGTTCCTTTCATTTCTGCCGGAGGTTTTACCGGCAGTGAGGCGTAAGGCAACCCTTCCGTTAAAGTCTGGAATTCCTCAAGCTCCTTCCGGCATTGAGGGCAATAGTGTAGATGCCGTTCAAACGATCGCATGGCTTTTTTATTTAAATTTCTGTTGAAATAGTCTATTAGATCTTCACAGGGATCCCTGTTCATTGTTCTCAATTCTCCCTTCCCGGCCAGACTGGCAGCCACAAATTGCTCCATTTCACTATTTAGATCTCTATAAGGCTTACGAAGAAGATGTGGAACTGGATCATTATCTACCTTTTTAATCACATTTTCGAAATTTCATCAAACCGCTTTTCCGTTTTTTTCGTTACCTTTAGCAAAATCTGAAAGGGAGGAATGGTTGATGAAGCATTTGCTATTGTTTCCTTTGCTGGGGTTGATGTTGATTCTGGCGGCATGCGGCAACAGCGGAGGCAGCGGTTATTCCAACGGCGGAGACTCATCAGATCAGGCAGCGAATGAAGAGTCAAACAGCGACGGTCAGGAAACATCCGGAACACAAACTGACAAGATTGGTCATCTCCAGGTACTGAATAACGATAAAGTTGGAAAATACCTGGCGGATGGACAAGGGATGACCCTTTATATTTTCACAAAGGATGAAGCAGGCGAAAGCTATTGTAAAGGAGGTTGCCTGGATAAATGGCCTGCTTTCTATGCGAAGAACCTGAAAATGCCTGAAGGCTACGATTCAAGCAATTTCGGAACGATTACAAGAGAAAACGGAAACAAACAGACGACATACAAAGGCCATCCTCTTTATTATTACGCGCCGGACAAGCAACAAGGGGACGTGAAAGGCCAAGGCGTCGGCAACGTTTGGTACATTGTGAACAAGCAACTCAAGGTATTACAAGGAGACGGCGAAGACCAGGACGAAGGAAATTACGGTTCATCTTATTAAAAATTAGAAATGAAGGACTGCCAGTCAACAGGAAGGCAGTTCTTTCTCGTGCTTCACCTTGTACCGTTTTCCGCTATAATAAGAAAAAAGGCTTTCAGACCAAAGGTGGCGGGTAACGATGAAAGGGAAAACGGATCATCAACTGATGCGGCAGATCCATCGAAAACATCGTCCGGCGTTGGAAGAACTTTATGATCGCTATGCGAATCTGATTTATAGCTTCGCTTTGAAAACAACTAAAGGAAACCATGAAGCCGCCAAGGACATTGTCCAGCTGGTGTTTCTGCGACTATGGTCGACCCATAGCCGGTTTGACCCGAAAAAGGGCGAGCTCGCCAACTGGCTCATAACCATTACAAGAAACATTTCAATAGATTATATTCGAAAGGAAAGTCTGTATCGGCGTCACTCGGATGCCTATGAATCCGCGAATCCACTTCCGGATCAGAAGGCCGCCGATGTTCTGCAATTGGTGGCGGAAAGGTATGAAGCTAGACAAATCCGCCATGCCCAAAGTCAATTAACAGAGTTGCAAAGACGCTTGATTACACGGCTTTATTGGGAAGGCTACACTTTGAAAGAAATAGCGGAATTGGAGAAAGAACCAATCGGAACTGTGAAAAACCGATTGCATCAGGCGCTAAAGAAGCTACATCATTTACTTGCGGATGGAAAAGGAGGGTTGAAGGATGGCAGCAAAAACATGCGATAATTTAATCCCTTATTTAGCCGGGGAATTAACGGAGGAAGAAGCGGCGCAATTTCAGAAACATCTTAAACACTGCTCGACCTGCCCGTCAGAGTTGAAAGAGCTCCAAGAAACATGGCAAATGCTAGGGCATGCGATCGATGAAAGGCAGGCGCCCCCAGAAATGAAATCCGAAGTCATGGATTTTGTGTTCTCTCGCAAGAAGCCATCTCGTTTAGCTGCCAACCTGGCCTCTTTCAAACACTATTTTTCTCCCGTAACTGCAGTGGTGATGATTGTTTTGCTTATTGGGTGTATCGGGTTGTTCTGGAACAATCTCCAGTTGAGAGAAACGGCTATGGAGCCGGAAGCATGGGTTTCGGAAGCGCCGATGCTGGTTACCAATTCATTCATCCTACGATCCAACGACCCTTCTACGGAAGCACAAGGGATGGTTTACGAGATTCGGGAGGGAAATGAGAAGAAACTCGTTATGGTGTTCCAAAACATGCCGGAAACAAAGGGGCAAACGGTCTATCAAGCCTGGTTATTATACGAGGGAAACCGCCACAACTGCGGGACTTTCCATGTGAATGAAAATGGCAGAGCGGTGCTAACCTATCGCCTGCCGGCAAAGGTGCATTTCGAAGATATCGAAATTACATCAGATTCCGATTCACCGATCCTGAAAACATTGTAAAAACGGGAAGTCCCACTGGTCTACCGATCCAGCGGGACTTTCTTTTATGAAAGTTTCTGTTTCAACAACCAATCATACAGCTCTGGATTTTCGTAGGTTTGCGTCCAGGAATCGTGCCCGACGCCGGGATATGTGGTGAATTCCACATTACCATTCTGTTTCTTCAATTCATTGACCAATTCTTCAGAACCTTTCAGTGGAACCACATCATCGGCTTCCCCATGAAACGCCCATACTGGAGTATTCTTCAGAGCCCGAATTCTCTCCGGAAATCCGATTTGCGGAAGAGCAAAGCCGCAAACGGGGGCAATCGCCGCAAATAAGTCGGGATAGGCCTCGGCAAGATGCCATGTTCCGGCTCCTCCCATGCTCAATCCAGTTAAATAGATTCTGGATTCGTCAACATTATGTTCTTGGATGACTTCCATTAACAAGGCATGAAGAGCATCCAACTCCATTGCCCAGATTGAATCAATCGGACATTGAGGCGCCACCACGATAAAAGGAAGATCTCCTTTTTCTTCGGCCACTTTTGGCAATCCGTGCTTTTTGACGAGTTCCAAATCCCCGCCTCTTTCACCCATCCCGTGCAGAAAGAGAGCCAATGGCCATTTCTTATCAGTTTGGCCGTCATGCTGCTCCGGCAGATACAACAAATAATTCAGTGAAACGTCTTTTTGAATGGTCTTCTTCATCTCACGTGTGTTTTCCAACATTGCTTCATCCCCCAATTGCGCGGTTTATTTTATATAACTTTACCATGAAGTGCCCATTAACGTTGGTCTGGCATTCTTGAAATGATCAAATTCAATCAGGAAGTCTAAATAATACTGTTCATTGTTCTGATCTTGTTTGAAAACGCCAAAATACCCTTTTCCGCCCTTAAACTCTATAAATTCATACGTCTTCCGAAATTCATCCCTGCGGCTCGAATGCCACCAAAATGCCAACTCATCCGCTGCATCCGAAAGCAGCCATTTCCGGCTTTTTATTTTTTCATTTTTTTGTTGCAACACCCAGGTCCGCATCATGGCAATCCCGGCATCCACATCCGTCCGGTCTTCTACAAATCCTGAAATTTTCTTTTGAATCGGGGAAGTAGGCTCGTAATCATGGACCGCGTATATATGCTCAAACCGGCTGGACCATTGTTGTATCTTTTGAATGCTCTGCAATTCTTCGAAAGACACAGCCGGAATGATCTGAGTCATCACAAAACCGGCAACCCCGAAGACAAGCGCCAACCGTTTAATGGGAATATTGCCTTTGGCTTTGTAACTGACAAACCATAACCCCGCCAAAAACCCCAATGGGATCGGAATGCTGCCCAGATTTAGCGTCAACAAGGACAACAGGAAGAAAACCACAATCTTTACCCAGAAATAATTCTCTTTCTCGACCTTGGCGTACACCAAGACTGAAGAAACCAATAGGGACAGGACAACTAATAAAAGAACCCCTTGTAAAAGCACAAACTCTCCCCCACCAATGTATTTTCGAAGCCTCTTTGAATAAAGTTATTTTATCAGCGTCTCTTTCATTCAGCAACCGAAACTTTTCCATATTTCACGCAAAAAAGGCCCCTTTCGCAGGAGCCTAAGCTTACCGGGCATGTCTTTGTTTGGTTTCCTTCTTTCGATAACGAATCTTCTTCGGATCAAGGCCATTTCCCAATGAACCGTACAAATGTCCCTGATGAGGATCGATTAATTCATTTTGCTGATAGTAGACTCTTGGCGTTTTCCAGAGAGCTCTCAATGCTCGGCCCATCGGCATTTCATGATACCTTTCCGGCCACTTCTCTTTAATTAGTTGCTTCACCTTTGGATAATATCTCGCACTCATCCCTGGAAACAGGTGATGTTCCGTGTGATACGAGAAATTAAAGTGTAGAAAATCCACCCACTTCGGCACCGTCACAGACAAACTGTTCGCCAACGGATCATTAACCGGAACCAATGGATTCAACCGGTGATTCGTCGAAATATAGCACATGACAATGAAATTGGCGATCAACAACGGCAGCAAGAAGGCGAAAAACCACTTGACCGGCCCCAACACAAACAGCAAGCCAATCCAGATGACCCAGGGCGCGATAAACTGAAACCAGACCTTTTTGCGATCTTCCGGCTTAAAATCCCGGATAAATTGCCTGAACATGCTGATGGAATGGACGGAAAACGTACCGGCCAAAGAACCAAACGACAAAAAGGCACGAACAGGAAAAGGCAAGCGATAGATCCAACGTAAAAAGCGGCTTTTCGAAAAACGCTTCATACTTGGCCAGGAATCCGGATCGTTCTCTTCATCCTGAGTGTGTTTATGATGATTACTGTTATGCCACATCCTCCACAAACGAGGCCCGGTACTCAACGGCCAAAAGGCCAGAGCACCGAGAAAATTCCGTAGCCAGCGCTTCCTGACGACCGCACCGTGCAAGATTTCATGACCCAGAAAACCGAGCCCGGCAAAACAAGCCCCCAGGACAACGGAAATGATCAAGCTCAACCAAATCGGCAGATCCAACAAACCGATGGAGAAAAAACCCGCCAGGGTTACGATCATATAAGCCAATCCGCCCCAAAGCCGGGCAGGAACCGGCTTGAAAGCGTGCCTTGGAAGATGCGGAGCCACACGGCCCGCATACCAACCAAAGGAATGCAGTTCACTCATGTTGTCATGCTCCTTTATGATAAGCCTCATGGTTACAAAAAAAGAACTGCACCCTTCGAGCGCAGGCCCCAAAATCGTTCCCCTGATACATGCAAGGCTTTTATATTGGTGTTAACGGTTTGGACCCATTGTAACACGTTAACCGACGAAAAGCTTGCAAACGTTGAAATTCCGTTAGTTGGTTTGTTCCTCCATGATCTTTTTTATAAAAACTTCTTTACGGTCTTTGAAAGTTGATCTTTATATTGTTCAATTTCTGAAATATTTTCGATCTGAAAATTGGTATGGTTGTCATCATTTAACTGCAAATATTTCTTATTGGAATTCAACCCTAAGCGACATACCCATTTTCTAATGTTGTCATCTAGAAGCACATTGAAATAACTTTGATTATCTCGATAAAATATACGGTCACCCTCAACAACATCTCGCAATAAAAGCTTAATCAGCACGTACCCTTCAATTTCTTCCTCCGTTGTTTCAATATTAGACTTCTTCTCTTTCATTGTCTTTGGTTCTTCTGTTTCGTGTTCTTCAGAAGTACTTTCATCTTTATTATAACCTTCTAGGGCGGCTGTAAGCTTATTGTTTACCTGCTCATTAATCATTTGACGAAACGACTTTTTAACTAGGCCGTTAAAGTTATCAAGTACATTCTTTGTTTTCCGACCAGGATAAATATCTTTAATGATTAATGAAACAAATTCATCAGTTGGTGTTTCCGCTTGTTTTAATAAAAATTGTTTGATTTCACCTGTGTACTTTAATTCCGAAGCAGTTGTTAAAATATGGTCAACGTCAAAATTGCTCTTTTGAAACTTTTCTAGTTCGTTAATTTGATTTTCGCGTATTTCAGCAAGATTGAATTCAAAGAAAGGCTTTGCATCCATTTTGTTTTGGTCATCAAGGTCAGTATAAAATTGATAAATCAACCCATTCGTCAAAATTGAAAACTTTGCTTTAGTTGTGCCGAAATAGCGATATAACTGAGAATTATGTTTTTCTAGTTTCTCAGTTACAGGTTTTGCCTCAATAAGAATAAGAGGTTCCCCATCCCTCATAATGGCATAATCGACCTTTTCACCTTTTTTAATACCAACATCAGCGACGAATTCCGGTAAAAATTCATCTGGATTAAAAATGTCATATCCTAACCCTTGGAAAAATGGCATAATGATTGATGTTTTAGTAGCCTCTTCGGTCATCTGTGACAATTGTAGTTTTTGAACCCTTTTAGAAAGACTCTTAACTTTTTCGACAAACTGCTCCATACGACCGTTCCTCCTTTTTGGATTTAAAAAAACTTCCTCCTTCTTCTGATGTATGCCTTGAGAAAATTCATTATTTCCCTGAGCATTGCTTGTTTTCATTCTTCCCCTACCTGATATAAAACGCCGGCGGCTCAATGCCGAGCATCCGTAAATAGATAAAGCCTTGCCCCCTGTGATGGATTTCATTTTCCAACGCATACTGGACTCGCTCAAAGTGGCTTTGCGGCGGTCCGCCAAAGAACGGATCATCTAGAACGATTCCAAGTCTTTCCTCACTCATGGATGCCCACAGTTTTCTCGTTTCCTCCCGAACTTCGTCGCAGGTCTTGAGCAGATCTTCCTTATTCGAAACAGCCTTGAACTGATCAGAAAACGCCCACTGATCCATGGCAATTCCTTTCATGTATGCGCTCTCAATATTCAGGATCTCTTTCACCATTTCGGAAAAAGCCCGTAGTGGTGCCGTCGGGACATACCCAAAGAGTTCTTCCTCCGGGAAAGCTTCAATGGTACGCATAGTTAGTCTTCGATTCCCTTCCCAATTGTCAAACCATTCCTCTTTCGAGATGACCAAGGTTATCCTACCCCTTCCTTCATGTCTTGGATTTACTTCTCAATTCGACAAAGGCAGGAAAATTCCTCCTTTTCCTTGGGACAAAATAAAAACAACCCCGGCCCGGCAGAAACCGAACCAAGGTTGTGGGTTGCAGTTCTCTTTTAAAAATCGAAATTGTCGGGGTCGGCGCCCGTCCGTTCATTTCGATTCAGAGCGTCGATCTTTTCGACTTCCTCTGATGTCAGCTCAAAATCAAACACTTCACTGTTTTGCTTGATCCGCCCCGGATTCGATGATTTCGGAATGGTGATCACCCCGTGTTCCAAATCCCAGCGAATCATGACTTGCGCCGGTGATTTGCCGTACTTCTCACCGATTTCTTTTAATGTTGGATCATCAAGAAGCTTTCCGTGAGCAAGCGGGCTCCATGCTTCAAATTGAATCTCCTGGATTTTACAGAAGTCACGCAAAGCCTCCTGGGTCAGCAAGGGATGGAATTCAATCTGATTCACCATAGGTTTCACCTTGGCTGTTGTCATCAAATCCTCGATATGATGTTGATGAAAGTTGCTGAGGCCGATCGCCCGGATTTTTCCTTCTTCGTACAATTTTTCAAAAGCGCGCCACGTATCCTTAAAGCCGTCTTTAGGCCAGTGGATTAAATACAGATCGAGATAGTCCGTCCCAAGACGCTGAAGACTGTCTTCAAATGCCTGCAAGGTCGACTCATAACCGTGATCGGCATTCCAAAGTTTGGACGTCAGGAAAATGTCTTCGCGGGCAACACCGCTTTCTTTTATCGCCTGCCCTACGCCTTCTTCATTTTTGTAAGCTGCCGCGGTGTCAATAGCCCGATACCCTGTATCAAGAGCACTTTTCACCGCAGTGACCACTTCTTCATCGTTCGCAACCTGCCAAACCCCAAGCCCGAACCACGGCATCTTCACACCGTTATGTAGGGTTGTCGTCTCCGTAATGCTTTTCACCATGCTGATCCCTCCTTCATAACTTATATTTATGATGGCATATGAAAAGAGAAAAGTGAAAAAAACTGCTTATTCGCCCACGGAAAAACCGCAGCCTAAGCCGCGGTCATCTTTACATTGGTCCACTGATTTGGCCAAAGCCTCTATACTTGTTCTGGTCTTGCCTTAATTCCTCAGTTGACGCGGTATGTTCGTTGGGATCATGGCCTTCCCACTGTTTCTTCGGAACCTTATGCATAAGGTATTTTCTCCAGGCGATAAATCCGAACAACAAAGCAAGAAACGTGATGGACAAGATGTTCGTTAACATAAAATCCCCTTCTTTTTCATGCTTATAAAAAGTTTAACAAAATTTCAGATCATTTGCCAAAAATTCACTCCAATTACATTCAGCCTAAAATCGTGATTGGTGCATAAAATTCGACTTTGACGCAATTCAATCTCAGTTAGATCGGTGCATATTTCCCACTTTTGACGCATATAACACAACTTTGGTGCAAATAGGCACTTATTGAAGTTAGTCCTCACAGAATTTCAATAGCTCTAGCCGTCACGAAGCCAATTTTTCAAGATAAAGCTCATGAAAAATCATAAACAAGGCAAAATTCCGGGATTACCTTACTCCTTCCCCATCCAAATGCCGGGTGCAATTGTACAACTCACAACCCCAACCATTTCCTGTCTTGAAAAGGGTCGTCAAGGACGTGTTTTTCAAATGCCATTCCGTGCTTGCATTCGGAAGCAATTCCAAAAGCAGATGCCTGATGAACGAGCCGTGGCTAACTATCAATATCTTTTTATTTTCATGTTGAGCTACAATCTCTTCCACGAATGAAAGGCCCCGGGTTATCACACTTTCAGCCTTTTCTAGGCCCAGATCCAGCTCCCGCCAATCCTTCCCCCACTTCAGTACCCGCTCTTCTTCTGTGGTTCCTTCAATTTGGCCACCGCCTGCTTCACGCAGCCTGGGATCCAGCTGAATCTGTCGACCGACCTTTTCACCAACGATTTCAGCCGTTTGTTTCGCTCTTAATAGATTGCTTGAATAAATGACATCCCAGCTTTCCGTACTCAGCCGATCCGCAAGTTTCCCCGCCTCTGCCCGACCCGTTTCATCAAGCGGAATGTCGGAACTCCCTTGTGCTCTGCCCTCTTTGTTCCATGGTGTGCTTCCGTGGCGTATAATCCCGATTCTGGTCATATGATCTCCCCCCTTTATTGAATCTCCCGCACCTCACTAATATGCCATACAAATCGGAAAATGAGAAGATCACTGGAGAAGGTAAATCCTAAACTTGCTTAAGCCCCCACATCACAGCGGTTTGCTGTTTCACATAATGAACGAGTTCGGGTTGTGACTGTGTTGCTCCGTCGAAATCCACCATTGTGTTCTTCGAAATCTCAGCTTCTGCCTGTTGCAAGGGCCATGGGTCATGCAATATTTCGCCCCGGAATAAATGGCTTTTATGCTCTGTATAAAGACAGTACCTCTCCGACAACCAGTAGTCCAAAGATCCCGGATTTGCCTGATAAACCTCTGAAACAGGCTGATAGCTTGCCTTGAAAGCCTTTGGCGAACCGACTCTTCTACAATCACACTCAAACTGGCGGTCTCCACCTGACAAACTAACCCTCGCATAAGCGTAGGGCAAATGAAAAAACAGCTTCGCCCCTTGAACGCCAGGAAAACTAGCCGCATCCAAACTGATAAAATAAACCCCGGGTTTGCCACCATAAGTCACATAGGTTCGCACATTTAACTCCGGAAAACTAGACATCATTGGAACAGGGGGCAAATACCTCGGACGCATTCCCCGCACCTGAAGAAAAATATAACCAACCCAAGCTTTCCCTTCATAAGTATCCAGTTCAAGGGATTTCGGGATGTACGGCCTGATCACATCGGGGGACACCGGCCAATGGGCAAAAAGCAAGTGACGCCAGGTCTGTTTCATAAGCCAGGGCTTCGAAGGAGCGGGCCAAGGTCGGTGATTGGAATCCATGTTGAAAAAAACCTCCAAAAATCAGCTTTTCTTATGGGATATCCATCTTCCGTCGATAATATCCGCCTGGCCAGGCACGCTATTCTTTTTCAAGAAGGATTTTCAGTTCGTGATTGCGACCCTCCAGAAACCTTCTCATATACGGAGTCAAAACCAATCCATCAGCCATTCGGCCAAACACTCCCAGCGGCGCCTGAAAACTCAGGACATCTTTCATCAAAGTCCCACCATCCACCTGTTCAAAATGATGCTCGTGCCGCATGAACTTGAAAGCTCCTTTTTGCATCTCGTCTACAAATAGAAATGGCCTTTCAAAGACAACAATTTTCGATGTTAGCTGCTGCCGAACTCCTAGATGGGTAGCTCGAAAGGTCACCGTTTCACCTAAACCTATTCCGCCTTCCTTTCTCCCCGCAACAGCACGCTCTCTCGTATGCTTCCAAACTGTCCGGGTATGGACCGTTATGTCGCGAGCCAACTCAAAACAACGTTCAATCGGCGCCGCTATCTCAATTTCCGTTTGGATTATGGGCATTGGCGAAAACCGCTTCCTTTCTTTCTTCAATCTTCCCGAAATAGTTCATGAAAGAATCTTTCTCGATCATTCAAGAAGTCCCGCGTTAACAGAAAATGCTCTGTTTCTTCGTATGCCATTTCAGACACACCTTCTTCGGAAAAGCTAAGAATCTTTGCACCGGGATAGGCCATTAAAATAGGGGAGTGCGTGGCTATGATGAACTGAGCCTGCCCTTGGCTTTCCAGTTCCCAAATGATTCTCATGAAGGCCAGTTGATTTTGCGGAGACAATGCCGATTCCGGCTCGTCCAATAAATAAATGCCTTTCTGTCCAAAGCGGCGCTCAAATGCAGCCAGGAAGGCTTGTCCATGGGACCGTTCGTTTAATGACTTTCCTCCATACGGTCCATAAGCTGACGAACCAATAAACGGATCTTCAGCAAGCTCATCAATATAATCAGCAAAGGAGTCAAAAGTCTCCGCCCGGAAGAAGAAACCATTCTTCACCTTCGGAAGCCACCCAAGCCTCATAATCGAAGCCAGAGAGGTGTCATCCTTCTTTTTCGATAAGGAAGCGCCCTGCCCGCCGACAATATTGAACCCGCACAGATCACCTATTGCCTCCAGAAGTGTGGACTTTCCCGATCCATTCTCACCGATAAAAAAAGTAAGATTCGTATCAAACCGGTATTCTTTCAAGGTTTGCAGGGCCGAAATGTTGTAAGGATACTGTTGTTTTTGGCGGTCTGTTAATTCGGCCCAATTCAACGATAAGGTTTTCAGAAATGGCATCCAATCTCATCCTTTTATGCTGATCTATACGGGTTCATTTGACATTAATGCCACATGGTAGGGATGCAATTCCGCTGTCATGATGCCTCCCTTAACAGCAGGATCATTTTCCATCAATCTTCTGGCTTCTTCCTCATCGACGGTTTGCAAAATGACAATCCCGAAAGTCGTTTCTTCCGACTCCAGAGTCCTACCCGCCAAAACCAATTTTCCGTCCTTTAACAAGCCCTGCAGAGCTTTGAAATGGGCCTCTGCCGCCTCATTATCCCGTTCTGTCCAATTATCAGGAATATGTAATCTGGGAACCAATTTCAAGACATAGATAAATTGCTTGGAATGTTCGGCCATGAGGCTCCTCCTCTGTTTTCCCTTAATAGTTGCTCTTTCTGATGACCATTTTCACCCTTCAGACCGATTTCGGTCATCAGTCACTCCTTCTGGTGACCATATTCACCCTTCAGACCGATTCCGGTCATCAGTCACTCTTTCTGGTGACCATTTTCACTCTTCAGACCGATTTCGGTCATCAGTCACTCCTTCTGATGACCATTTTCACCCTTCAGACCGATTTCGGTCATCAGTCACTCTTTCTGGTGACCATATTCACCCTTCAGACCGATTTCGGTCATCAGTCACTCCTTCTGGTGACCATTTTCACCCTTCAGACCGATTTCGGTCATCAGTTGCTCTTTCTGATGACCATTTTCACCCTTCAGACCGATTTCGGTCATCAGTCTGCTGAAGTTTTGTGCCTTCAGCCTTCTACCGAAAGCTTTTTCATCATCATTACGCTTTCACTGACTCTCGAAAAACCGAGCTTCTCGCTCCACTTCAGGTCTGGAATCAGATCTTCGTTGACACTCATTGTTTCCGAACCCATCTGTTTCAATTTCCTGATCGTTGTCAACATGACAGCCCTGAATGCATCAAAAGCATCGGAATCATCAAAAGCAGCTGAAATGACTTCTCCGTAACGGGTATCATGGCGATAAGCAATTCCAGCATAGCCGGTCAAGATTCCGTCAGAGTAACAGGAGACTGAAAAATCAAATGGAACCGCCTTGAAGTATTCCGCAAGGAAATCCAGATCATTTTCCCCATAAAGTGTGCTGCCCGGAACAACTTTCGCGAGTTTGTCCAGGTCAAAAGAATGCTGAATTTCAATTTCTCGATTGAGAACGTCAGCCGGCTCATCACTCCGGATGGACCTTCCGTGAATGGGAACATTTCCGGTAATTTGAAAACCTTTATTCTGGAAAAAGGACACCTGCCTCTCCCATTGTGAACGAAATCGCTGCGCAAACGTACTACCGCCATAGTCTCGACTGGACGCAAACCCGAACACCCGGTCAAACATTTCTTCCTGCAATGCTCCTTCATAACCATCCAGCACCCACGGATAGCCTAACGAAACAAAACCATCGCTTCCCGTAAACCCCATATGCCCGACCAGACGATCGCCATCAAAGGCAAAACAGCGAGAACGCGGATCAAATTCATGCTGATTATGAAAAATCGAAGGGGATCTCGTCGGTTTCCATGCCCATGGCAAATCCACGGTAACTTTCTCCCAAAAATCGTATTGGATCCGTAGGTCATCGGGGCTCTGATAATTGCGAATGGTTATGGTCATTCGACATGCTCCTTTCGCCAATAAGCAAAGGACACAGCCATGCTTGATCGGCATAAAATTCACCCGCACTATAGGATTCCTTCCCTCCCATAGATTCTCGGGCTTCTGATGTTATATAACATTTCGTTACCGAACGACCGTGAAGTCCTTCCACTCCTCCGGTAACATCGCTTGATATTTCCGTTGCAGAAACCGGTCATCAACGAGCAAAATCACACCGTGATCTTCTTCCGATCGAATCAATCGACCGCCTGCCTGCAGCACTTTTGTCATGCCGGGAAACACGTAAGCATAATCATAACCATTCTTCCCTGTGGTATTGAAATAATCACGGATAATATTCCGTTCCAGGCAAATCTGCGGAAGACCTACGCCGACAACAACCACGCCATTAAGCCTATCGCCTTTTAAATCAACACCTTCTGAGAAAATACCGCCAAGCACCGCAAAGCCAACAAGACTCTCTGGATTATCGGCCTGAAACGATGCCAGAAAGTCATCTCGCCTTTCCTCAGACATGTTTCGATCCTGCACAATCGTCCTGACTTCAGGATTTTCTGCCTCAAACTGGTCATTCGCCGCCATCATATATTGATAGGACGGGAAAAACACCAGGTAATTTCCCGGCTTGTCCTTGACAACCTTCTGAATCATGCCTACCAGCGGTTCGCGTGTTTGCTCACGATCCCGATACCGTGTTGACAATGACTGAATATAGACCTCCGAGCTTTCAGAAGCGAAAGGGGAAGGAATTCGAATCGAATAGTCCTCCGATTCACGGCCCAACATGTCATTATAATAGCCGAGCGGCGCCAGAGTTGCCGAAAAATAGATTTTGGAACGATACCTTTTGCCAATCTGCCGCAACAAATGGGAGGGATCCAGACAAAACATTTTGACATAGACTTCACTTTTCTCCGCTTCCACGTAGGTCACAAATCGTTTATCGAACAGCTTTGCGATCCGGGCAAAACCCTGGGCTGCAAAATAGGTGTCTAACAATAGCGAGTCATCCTGCGCTGCGCCCAACCGCCTTTCCGAAGCAAAAATAAACGCATCCAACAACGTGACGAGTTCTTCCTCCAGTTCATCCATGACAAGGCTTTTCTGTTCACCGCACTGTTTCTTCAAAAACAGAAAATGCTCATTGATGGCTTTGGCGGCCTCATAAATATCGGAATCCTTTTCCTTATACTCCTGTTTCACCTGCAGAAAGTTCGACTTCAACAAGTCTGCCGAAAACATGTCCCTCGCCCGGTCCACCAAATTGTGCGCCTCATCCACCAACAAGGCCGTTTGACTCTTTTGCTCATCCAGAAGCCGTTTTAAAGAGACTCGCGGATCGAATATATAATTATAATCACAAATGACGGCATCCGCCGCATAAGCGAGATCCAACGAAAATTCAAAAGGGCACACGGTATGCTTACGGGCATATTTCTCAATCATAGGGCGATTCAATAGGGTTTCACTCGATAAAATATCAAGGATAGCTTCGTTTACACGATCATAATAGCCGTTCGCGAACTCACAATAATCGGCCTGACAAATCGTTTCTTCTTTGAAGCAAATCTTATCCTTCGCCGTTATGGTTACAGCTTTCATGTCGAGTCCTTTCTCCTCCATTAAAGAAAAGGACTCCTCAGCAGTTTCCCTCGTGGTCGTCTTGGCCGTCAAATAAAAAAGGCGATCAAGCAGCCCTTCTCCCATCGCTTTCACCGCCGGGAATGCCGTCGAAATGGTCTTTCCAATCCCCGTTGGCGCATTCGCAAACAAATTTTTCTTCTCGGAGATGGTTTGATAGACCGCCCCTGCAAGCTTTCTCTGACCCTCCCGATAACTGTCAAAGGGAAAGGGCATCGATTGGATACTCTCGTTCCGTTTCACCTTATGTTGTTGCATCAGAATCGCGTAAGGCGCGTAACACTCGACCACATCCATTATGTAAACTTCCAGGTCTTCCAATGAAACCGTCTGCTGGAACTGCTTCTGTTCCTCAGTTTCAACCTGAACATACGTTAATTGAACTTCCATCCGATCCAAGCCATGCTGTTTGGCATACATATAGGCATAAAATTTCGCCTGGGCCCAGTGAACGGGGTGCGATTCTTCCGTGATATCGCTTAACTCGCCTGTGGTCGACTTGATTTCATCAATTTTGACCCCGTTTTCCTCAAACAAAAGCCCATCACACCGTCCGTCGACGGCAAACATGAGGCCTTCATACGGAATTTTGGTCTCCAAATAAACTTCTTTTTCATCCGAATCCCCATAAGACTTTTGGATTTTCTGATGAATCCTTGTGCCTTCGGTTAGCGTAGCGCTTGTCCGAAAACGGGAATCAATACTTCCGCTCCGATAAACATACTCGACCAAGCTCCGAACGGAAAGCCTGACTTCACCTGCCATGTGATCACCCGTTCTGTATTTGCTTCCTTTATTTTATCAGATTTTCTGGCTTTGAACCGACTCCTGTAAAAAGTTTTGATCATTTTCTGCTTTTGTTGATCAATAATCGTGTTCGATTGCTACATAATCAATTGTCAATTCGACTTTAACTATTAATGTGGAGAATAAAAAAAGCCCTTTACTTTCCGCTTAAAGATTTGGTATGATTACCTAACATTAAATAGCCACAATCAAATAAATGCTACGAAGAGAAGAGTATAATCGGCAATTCTTCAAAGAGAACTCCAGTTGGTGAAAAGGAGTAAGAATTAATGGTTAGAAGCAAGCCTCAGAGCAGCACATTGGATCCATGTAGGTGATAGTGTGACAGGAGCTCCTGTTATAGAGTTAGGGTATATGTATGGATTTCATACCGTACCTAATGAGAGTAATATGGTGACATATTACCAAACTGGGGTGGCACCACGGCGCGCAACAACTCGTCCTCAAGACAAAGGTCTTGGGGGTGAGTTTTTTTATTGTCCAATTCTAGATCCACAGAGGAGTGGAAATAAAAATGCGTATGAAAAGGTTTATAAGTTCGTGGAAATACCCTTCTATTTTATTGTCCAGTATTGGTATTTCGAGTATTGGGGAATGGGTGTATTTTATAGCATTAAATTTAATTGTTCTTGATATGATGGGCGTAATTGCTGTCTCTGGCCTATATATACTGCGAGCTTTATCTTCGTTGTTTACTAACTTTTGGTCAGGTAGTCTCATTGACCGATTAAATAAAAAGCATCTTATGTTGTGGCTTGCTATATTCCAAGCAGTGTTTATTGCCTTACCGCCTTCACTAGCATCCCTTTGGGCAATATACGGTATAGTCTTCTTAATAAGTATAGCTAGTTCCATGTATGAGCCCACGTCAATGACTTATATCACGAAATTAATTCCCCATGATCAAAGAAAACGGTTTAATTCTCTCCGAAGCCTAATTGATTCTGGAGCATTTATTATTGGGCCAGCCATTGCAGGAATGATGTTTATGATTGGCACCCCCAATTTTGCGATATACATTAATGCAATTGCTCTATTATTATCAGCACTAATCACATTAGTCATGCCCAATATTGAAAAAGATGATTTTATTGAAACTGAAGATGAAAAAATAAGCTTTAAGGTATTGAAACTTGATTGGCAATTGGTTGTTCATTTTAGTCAGAATCAAGTGTACATTGTGGTCATTTACTTACTATTCAGTGCGGTGATGGTTTTGGCAACTGCTATAGATTCACTGGAAGCAGCATTTTCTACAGAAGTGCTCTCTTTATCAGAGAGAGATTATGGGTTCCTGGTGAGTATTGCTGGTGTAGGAATAATTGTCGGGTCTCTAGTAAATATAATAATTGTTAAAAAGATAGCTACTTCCTGGCTGATTGGTCTTGGATCCATAATGATTTCAATCGGTTATATGATTTATGCCTTTTCAGGAAATTTTCTAACCGCAGCAATTGGTTTTTTTATCTTATCATTTTCGATGGCTTTTATGAACACGGGATTTTACACATTTTATCAAAATAATGTTCCTGTCAGCGTAATGGGGCGGGTTGGTAGTGTTTATGGTTTCATCGAAGCTTTTTTCATCATTATTGGGACTATAAGTTTTGGGATTATGGCCGAATTGATATCTATTCGGTTCGTCGTTGTATTGGGTAGCTTGATTATGTTTGTGGTAACCATTATATTATTTATCTTTAATACACAACCCTCGAAAGCAAAGTATTATTCTGAGAAACATCAGTTTCAAACTTCTGATTCTGATTAGAAATGTACAAAATAGCAGCATTAGAAAATGTGGATTTAAAGTATGGACGGTCGCAATAAGATCCCAACTTCTCATTTTGACTATGAGAAGTTGGGATTTATTTGTTCAACAAGCGAGCAATTTAATCTAATGTTAACCTTATGTTATTTCCGCAAGAAGTTATTCAGTTAAATGGACCGTTTGCGGTACATCGCTGGAAACAAAAACAACGTTATCGTCACTGATCATCCCTACCCGATCAGTTTCATAAGCTTTTGGAATTCCAGCTCTTCGAATCTCCGCTTGACCTTCTCGTGGTTCATTTTCCAGATCGCTTCCTCCAGGGAGCAAGTGATCGGCGCTTCGCAATGAATTTCCGCTAACTTCCTTGAAAGATGCAACATGTCGAGGTTCTCTTCTATCTTTTTACGGACGCCGTTTGGCAGTTGTTCCAGATTTTCGAGAATGCCCTCAACCGTTTCATACTCCCGAAGCAATTTCAGCGCAGTCTTTTCGCCTATTCCTTTTACACCCGGGTAATGGTCCGAAGGATCCCCCATCAGCCCTTTCAAATCTACCATTTGCGGCGGAAGAATACCCTTTTCTTCGTAGAAAGTGTCGGGTTGATAGACCGCATAATTTCCCTGGCCTTTCTTCATAATCAACACCGAAATATTCCGATCCACCAGCTGAAGAATGTCCTGGTCACCCGTCAGAATCTGAACTTCCATTTGCTTGCTGAACTCGCGAGCGAGCGTCCCAATGCAGTCATCCGCTTCAAACCCTTTGACACCAACATTCGGGATATCAAATGCCTGTACCACTTCTTTAACGAGATCAAATTGTGGAATAAGCTCTTCCGGTGGGGCATCACGATTCCCCTTATAAGGCTCATACATTTCGGTCCTGAATGTCTGGCTGCCCATATCCCAACAACAAATCACGTGGCTAGGCTGAAAGGTTTCAACAGCGTCGAGCATATATTTCAAAAATCCGTAAATCCCATTGGTCGGCACACCGCTTTCGGTTCTCATGAAATTCCCGTGTACAGCCGTCGCGAAATAGCCCCGAAACAGCAACGCCATCCCATCTACCAGCATCACATTTTGCTTCCCCATTTGGGTTCCTCCTCTATGTAAATAGCCTCTCAACTTGGATATCTATTGATGAAAATCCGGTCAAAAGCTGACTTGAATGTACTAATAAGTATACCATAAAGTCCAAACGGATCGAACGTATGTACACAATTTGAAAAAGTCGGATAAAACACTTGAAATCTATGATAATATAAATGGAAACGATTGTTCATATGAGGGAAAACGACATATACTTACCCTGCGAAAACCAAGGAGTTGGTTAATCATGACAGTCCAATTAAGGCCCTATCTTATGATGGAGGGAAATGCCAGGAAAGCCATACAATTTTATGAAAAAGTCCTGGGAGCCGAGATTCTTGGCATTCAAACCTATGGAGAGATGGCAATTCCTTGTCCGGACGCTTATAAAGAATACGTGGCGAATGCGACGCTTAAAGTTGGGGATATCGACCTTACCTTTTCGGATTCACCCGGAATGCCGGTGCAAGTCGGGAATCAAATCATGATCAGCCTCACAGTGGAGAATGCGGGCAAGGCAAAACACATTTTCGAAGCCCTGCAGGAAGATGGCCAAGTGAACAGTCCACTTGAAGCAACCCCTTTCAGTCCGGCTTTCGGAAATGTGACGGATCAATTCGGGAATACCTTTCAAATCGTGGCCGAAAACCACTAAAAAGAGCAAAAAACTTGACAGGATCGATTAATTGTGGTATTATTTAAAATTTATTGACATTTATCCTCCCGAGTAATAAAATATAGACTCTGCCGTTGAGTAACGGAAAAGATGGGAGGAAGAAGATGCTCAATATGAAAATGCTTTCGATTTCTGCACAGGTGATGGGGAAAACCGACACGATTCATCCAACGTTAATCTGGGATGAAAAGACCGCCATTCTGGTCGACACAGGATATCCGCGGCAGTTGCCGCAATTACGCGAGGCAATTGAAAAATGCGGCATCCCTTTACAAAAGCTGGACAAAATCATTTTGACCCATCAAGACATTGATCACATCGGAAACCTGCAAGACCTGGTGAAAAAAGTTTCTCAAAAAGTCGAAGTCCTCACCCACGCAAAAGAAAAGCCCTTTATCGAGGGAGAAAAACAGCTGCTGAAGGTTACCCCTGAAGCCATTGCCCAAATCGACACCATGCTAAAAGATGTGCCGGCTGAGTGGCGAGAAGGTTTGAAAAAAGTGCTGAAAAACCCGCCAAGTGCTCCTGTTGACAGAACCATCGCAGGTAAAGATGAGCTACCATTCTGCAGCGGCATTACGGTGATTGATACGCCGGGACACGTCCCCGGTCATATCAGCTTGTATCTGAAAGAAAGCAAGACATTAATAGCGGGAGATGCAATGGTCGTGAGAGATGGCCAATTATATGGCCCTGATCCCGAACAGACATTAGACATGGATATGGCTATAAAATCCATCGGCAATCTCAAACCGTACGACATCCAGACTGTGATTTGTTATCACGGCGGCCTTTATGAAGGACAGGCCAACGAACGAATCGCAGAGTTGGCAATAGGCCAATAACTAGAGCCGTCCTGCGCTGAGGACGGCTTTATCAATACTTTTTTTATGCGCCACGAGGATCTTTATGGTCTCCGATAATCAATAAGAGCTTTCCGTCTTCCAGTTTGTCATCCAGCCAGTCCGCCTTGAATATTGCGGACGGTTAGAGCCACCTGTGCGGAGTTTTGAGCCACCGTTTGCAGAATATAGAGCCATTGATTGCAGACCGGGAGCCACCGGGTCCGGTCATACTGAAACCTCCCTGTATAATGAAGAAGCATGCTTT
>DASTWO010000200.1:0-10152 GCA_035776675.1 Caryophanales bacterium | reverse complement strand
GCACTGGCGTTTGTGGATGATTTGAAAAAGGAAATTCGCGGGAAAGGCACGGTTTCGCGGAAGAATGTTTCATAATCGTAACCCGTCTCTGTGAGGCGGGTTTCTTTTTTTTATCTGGATGTCTTTTTGGAAAGAAATTCGATTATTTTCTGGAATCGATAGGAAATGAATGGTACACTTTAGAAGGAATTTTTTTCAATATAAATAGGTTCAAAGGAGGGGAAGATTTGTCGATATTGTTGGAACATAAGAGCCAACTGACAGACAGGCAGTTAACCTTGTTTCAAGGAGAATATGAAAAAGCACGGAAAAACCCTGTGGTTGTCTGGTTGTTGTGGATTTTCTTGGCCGGGTTTGCGGCCCATCGGTTTTATCTAGGCAATATTGGATACGCGATAGCGATGCTATTGCTTGGATGGCTAACATTGTTTATATGGCCGATTGTGGATGCCTTTTTCTTGCCGAGTGCGATTCGGCGCGCGAATGAGGAAATCGAGTACAAATTATTGCGTCATGTGAGAAACATATAAGAACTGACTGTTGTTGTGGATTGGATTCACGCAACAGTCTTTTTTTTACTTAGGAAGTTCGAACAAGCAAGCGAGCGTATAAACCAGCTGGTTTTAAACAAAAATAAACATATCTTTGAGGCTGACAGGAGGAATCACGGATGAACATTGCCGATATTCTGACCATCATCGGCTTTATTATTTTGGCGCTGGTCATTGTTGTGGCCGGCAGTGCTTTCATGGCCATGTTTATCAAAGACCGCAGTCAAGGGGAGCATCCTGTATTACGGAACTATCCGGTGCTCGGAAGAATGCGGTACTTCTTTGAGAAGATCGGCCCGGAAATGCGCCAGTACTGGTTTAATAGCGATACGGAAGGCAAGCCGTTTTCACGGGTGGAGTACGAAAACATCGTCAAAAGCGCGAAATACCAGCGGGAAGTGCTTGGTTTCGGTTCTGAACGGGATTTTGAAGAGCCGGGATACTATATCGCCAATACGATGTTTCCGAAACAAAAGGATGAGTTGCGGATGGACCGCGACACAGAAGTACACACGAATAAATACATTTTGTTAAAGGACACTTTATTCGGGCAAAGAGAAGAAAAGTGGGAAGAAAGCAATACAAATGCAAATTTGTTGCATGATGAGGACGCGGTCGTAATTGGGCCAAACGCAAAATGCCCGTTTGTCGTCAAGAGTCCGATCGGTCAGTCGGCGATGAGTTTCGGGTCTTTGGGTGACCGTGCGATTACGGCTTTGTCGGAAGGGTTGGCGATGGCCAAAGGAACATGGATGAATACAGGCGAAGGCGGGTTGTCGGAATATCATCTCAGGGGCGGCGTCGATATTATTATGCAAATCGGGCCAGGCCTGTTCGGGGTGAGAGACAAGGAAGGCAACTTCGATTGGGATGAATTGAAGAGAAAATCGGAGATTGAGCAAGTGAAGGCGTTCGAGCTGAAGTTAGCTCAAGGTGCGAAAACACGTGGAGGGCACGTGGACGGTGAAAAAGTCACGCCGGAAATCGCGAAGATCCGAAAGGTGGAACCATACAAGTCCATTGACAGTCCGAACCGATTTAATGAATTCGGAACCGTCCCCGAAATGATGGAGTTTATCGAACGAATTCGGGAGCACACAGGCCTTCCGGTAGGCATCAAAATTGTGGTTGGCCGTAATGACAGTGTCGTTGAATTGGCTCAATATATGAAAGAAACCGGGAAAGGCCCCGACCACATTACAGTTGACGGCGGGGAAGGCGGAACCGGTGCTTCTTATCAGGAGTTGATGGCAAGTGTAGGTCTGCCGATTAAATCAGCGTTACCGATTGTGGATGCCACCTTACGCCGTTATGGCGTACGGGATCGGGTGAAATTGATTGCTTCCGGGAAGCTGGAAACGCCCGATAAGGCTGCAATTGCGATGGCGATGGGGGCCGATCTCATTAATATCGCCCGTGGCTTTATGATTACAGTCGGCTGTATCCAGACTTTGAAATGCCATTCCAATGCCTGTCCGGTTGGAGTCGCTACAACGGATCCCGAGCTGCAAAGGGCGCTGGTGATCGATGAGAAAAAATATCGTGTGACGAATTATCTTGTGACGATGCGAAAAGGGTTGTTTCGAATTACCGCGGCAGCGGGACTTGAATCACCCGTTCATCTTGAACCCAAACATATTGTTTACAGGGATCACAGAGGCAGGATTTATTCCCTTGAGGAGATTTATAAAGCCATCACTGAGCAAGGTGAGGATGCTGAGGAACGCCACAATTTGATTCCCGCAAGCGGGACTCAAGAACAGAAAGTATAGATGAGGCGGAGAAGGAGCTTGTTGATAAGCTGTTTCTCCGCTTTTGTTTTGGCCGAGTTCCACGGTCAGCAATGTGATAGAATGAGAACAAAGAGTCGGAAGGGAAGGCGGAGGATGAAGGATAATTGGGAGAGGGTAAAGCCGGCAATGAAGTTGTCGCATTCCGAAATCAATGGCATGGCCAAGTCTTATTTTGGTCGGGATGTGGTGGATTTCAACCTGGTAAGCGGTGGGCTTAGCAACAGCAATTATCAAATCCGTATGGAAGGAACCGATAGACCTTATTTGCTCCGGGTGTACGGAAGTTCAGAACCGACTTGCCAAAAGGAACGGGACGTCCATCGCTTGGTTCGAAAAACGGTACCGGTGCCGGAATTTTATTATGTAGACAGCAGTTGTCGAATTTATGAGAAGCATTTCGCCATTATGGAATGGGTCGAAGGGATTCCGTTAAATAAGGTGATGCATGGCGGTGCTTCGGCGGATATTGTTGAGGCTGCGGCCTCAGCCGGGGCGGTTTTGGCTGACATTCATCAATATGGTTTCGATTCCCCAGGGTTTTTCGGGACGGGATTGACGGTGAAAGAACCTCTGCGACTGGGCCCGGAAATGTTTCTATCTTTTATAGAGGAGAGTTTGTTTCATGGAGTGGCCGGGAGTTGGCTTGGTAAGGACCTGACTGAGCGTCTATGGCGATTTGCAAAGGAGAATGCGTCATTATTGTCGGAAGAACCGGATCGATATTCCCTTACTCACAGTGATTATAACGGATGGAATCTGTTAATGAGTCGCGATGCAGGTGAGTGGAAAACGGCCGCGGTATTGGATTGGGAATTTGCTTTTTCAGCGACAAGCACTGTGGATATTGGCAATATGTTGCGGTATGAAGAACCCGGTTCGTTGTTCGAGAATCATTTTATAAAAGGTTTTGAATCACGCGGGGGCCGGTTGCCGAAAGAGTGGAGGAAGCTCGCGAAGCTGGAGGATTTGATCGCGTTATGCGATTTGTTGAATCGTTCGAGCAACGGGCCGAATCGGGTTAACGATCTTAGAGCTCTAGTAGGAACAACTTTGGATCAGTGGAATAAAGCCTGAAAAAAAGGCGGGGATTGGAATGAATGAGGAGAAACGAAGCGTCGCTTTTGTTACCGGCTCGTCGAGCGGATTCGGGCTGTTGATATGCGTGGCATTGGCGGAAGCCGGGTATTACGTGGTGGCTTCAATGCGGAATTTGCGGAAGAAGGAACGCTTGATGGAAGTGGTTTCTGAGCGAGATGTGGTTGATCATATTGAATGCGTGGAGCTGGATGTCACGAAAAGCAATGAAGTGGATGCTGTTATTGCATCTGTGACCGAAAGGCTTGGTCCGATTGCTGTTCTGGTTAATAACGCCGGTTTCGCGGCAGGCGGATTTTCCGAGGAGGTGCCGATGGGGAAGTGGCGGGAGCAGTTTGAAACGAATTTCTTCGGACTCGTCGCCGTCACGAAAGCGGTCGTGCCCTTCATGCGAGAAAGTCAGTCAGGAATGATCATCAATATGAGCAGTATCGGCGGGCGTTCCGCCCTGCCGGGGCTTGGGCCGTATCAAGCTTCCAAATTCGCGGTCGAAGGCTTCAGTGAAACATTGCGATTGGAAATGGTGCCGTATGGCGTGAAGGTCGTTCTAGTTGAACCGGGTTCCTTCAAAACGGATATTTGGGGAAAAGGAGTGGAGGACGTCAGTCTTTCAGCAGATTCCCCTTATCAGGCCAAAACGGAACGGTTGATGAAAATCGTGAAGCGGATTGCGGAAACAGCGGATGATCCGAATGAGGTGGCTCATTTGGTCGCCCGAATCGCACAAATGGAGAATCCGAAATTGCGTTATCCGATTGGCAAAGGCGTGAAAGCTTCATTGAAAATGCGTGATCTGCTGCCGTGGAATTGGGTGGAGCGTGCGATAACAAAGCGGATGTAAAAGCAATGGACTGGTTCGACGCAAAAAAATTGGAGTTCGACGCAAATATTTCGATTTAGACGCATATAATTGGAGCTAGACGCATAAGGAGCGTTTTCGACGCAATTATCGATTCTCAGTGCCATTTGATATGAAACAACCCCTGTGGGAGTTGTGAAAACTCCGTCACAGGGGTTGTTTTGTGCTTATTTCCAACTGTTGATCAGCTCTTGAGCGTCGGCATTTAATGTTTCTTTTGCCTCTGCTGTGATGAATTTGTCCATCGCTTTGTTGTTCAGATGTTTCAGGAAGCCGTTCATCTTTTTCACAGCCTGGCTCTTGTGTCCTTTTTCCATTTGGTGGTTGGCTTGTTTCAGTTTGTTCGTCAGTTGAACAGCCAACGGGTGGTCGATGTTTCCTGCTTCAATGTAGTTGGCCACCTGTTCGGACAGCGAAGAGAAAGTTACTGGCTCAGACAGGTCGATCTCATATTTGGCGAAGCCTGCCGTTCCTTCACCCAGATAAGAGATGTTGCCGTCTGGTTTGATGAACTGTTGGGCATCCGGTGACGATTGGAACGTCAGCTTCGGATTGCCGTCAATTGTTGCGAAAGACCAGTTCCCGTCAGCGGACGGATCAATAGGCGACTTCTCCTGGATATATTGAATGATCGCCTGACGGTTTTGAATCTGCGGTGAAAGGACAATTGTGCTTCCGTCCAGATTCGGGAAGTGTCCGCCTCCGCCTGCCCGGTAGTTGTTCGTAGCAACCAGGAATTCCTGATTAGGATCGATCGGTTCACCGTTGTACTGCAAGTTCTGAATACGGTGTGCATCCGGGTTGATCACTTCGCCAACGTCATTGTAGCGTCGCGGTTGAGTCACATCGATTTGATAAGAGACGCCATCAATGACATCGAAGTTGTATGTCGGAAATTCAGGGTTGACCAGTTTTTGCGGCTCGTCCGCATTTGGATCAATCTGGTTAAATTGCCCCGCAGACATTTCGAGCCATTCCCGTATCTGAGCACCGGTTAGTTTTACAACTTTTAACGTGTTCGGGTAGACATACAGGTCAGCGACGCCCTTGATCGCGATAGTCCCTTCAGGAATGTACGTGTAGTATTCTACACCGCTGTGGCCGCCTGCCTTAAAAGGTGCAGCCGCCGACAGAATCGGCAAATCTTCATATTGCGTTCCTTGAACGGCTTGTTTCGTGTACCATTTCTGCGCGTCGGAAACAATCTGAACCGACGGGTCATCCTTGACGAGTGCGAAATAGCTGTAAATCGGCGCTGTCGTTTCGCCGATCGGCGTCCGGATGTAGTCCAATGTTGCCTGGTGCGCATCCCAAACGGCATCGAGAATTTCCTGATCCGGTTCGACAAGAGCTTCACCGGTTGCGGCGTCATAAATCGGCCGCGCTTCGGAGCTGGAGTCTACGACATTCCAATCTTCTCCGTCTTTCTCCAGGGTCAGATCGATGATGCCTAGATGGTCTCCCCACAGGCCGGCTTCGACTGATGGTACGCCGTTAATGGTTCCTTTTTCAAGGTTCACATTGTCAATCCCGGCAAAATCGTCGCTCGGAAATACCTTATGGGCATGGCCGAACAATACAGCGTCAATGCCGTCTACTTGCGTTAAGCTGTATACAGCATTTTCCTCATTATCCCGAATGACTTCAGGACCAACACCGGAGTGTGGTACAGCCACTACGATATCTGCGCCATCGGCTATCATCATAGGAACGAATTTTTGCGCGGTTTTATAGATGTCTTTCGTAATGACTTTCCCTGAGAGATTTGCATGATCCCATTGCATGATTTGCGGGGGCACAAATCCAATTACACCGACATCGATGGTTTGAGTATTGCCGTTCTCGTCAACAACAGTACGCGGTATAATCCGGTAAGGTTTAAAATAATTCTGGTCGTTGGCCGGATTGTCGTCCCCATCGTCAACATAAATGTTGGCGTTCACATATGGGAAGTTCGCGTCATCGACCGCTTCTTTCAGAAAATCAAGGCCATAGTTGAATTCGTGGTTGCCATAGTTCCCTACAGCATAATTCATCAGGTTCATCGCTTGATAGACCGGGTGAACTTCACCCTCTTCAAGGCCGTTTCGTGCGACATAGTCACCTAGCGGATTCCCCTGGATCAGGTCACCGTTGTCGATTAACATGCTGTTTTCCACCTGGGCTCTTGCCTGCTCGATAAGTGTCGCTGTCATGGCAAGCCCGAACTGATTGGTGGGCTTGTCCTGGTAATAGTTATAATTGACGAGGTGGACATGAATGTCCGTTGTTTCCATCAACCTTAAATGGACAGTACTGCCGTCGCTAGTTTCCGCATTCGTGCGGGATCCACTAAATGGAATTAGCAACAACAACATGGCCAAAAGGACGAGGGAAATTCGA
This sequence comes from Caryophanales bacterium, assembly GCA_035776675.1. Classification (GTDB taxonomy): domain Bacteria; phylum Bacillota; class Bacilli; order Bacillales; family DASSOY01; genus DASSOY01. The sequence goes on along the minus strand of DASTWO010000200.1, from coordinate 3,472 downwards.
CCGAGTTTCGTTTTGATCATTTTGCAACCCCTTTCAAATATGTTCTATATTAAGATTAATAGAAGACTGGGAGAATGGAAATAGGCGATTGGTCTCTGTGAGGAAAGACCTAGAAAAAGGAAATGGAAGCGGCTTGATATTCAATTGGAATCGTGGTAAAGTACACTTAACCATAGTGAGAAGGAGTGTTGGGAACGATGGGTTTTTCCGCTGTAATGCAACTTGTATTGGCTTAAGGACGGGAGAAGTGTGTCCATTTTTCAAGAAAAGCCAACTACAAGAAGCAGGATCAGTGGTAAGAACAGCTTCCCTTTTGAGATAAAGGTCGTTTGCGCGAAGGGCGAGGTAAGTTGATACCCGTCCTTTTTTTGTATTGTCTTCCTTGTGGTTGGCACTATAAATGGGAAGGTGAAAGAAATGAGCATTGTGAACGTAGAAAATTTAACGCACGGCTTCGGAGATAAAACGGTATTCAAGGATGTGTCGTTCCGATTGTTGAAAGGAGAACACATCGGGTTGGTCGGGCCGAATGGCGCCGGGAAAACGACAATGTTGCGGATCATGACCGGGCAGCAAATACCGGATGAAGGCTGGATCGAATGGCTGCCTGGAACCCGGAAAGGCTTTCTCGAGCAACATGTGGATTTGCGCGAAGGCGAAACGATTCGCGAGTATTTACGGGGAGCCTTTGGCGAGTTGTTCGAAGCCGAACGGGAAATGATCGAGGTTTCAGAACAAATGGGATCTTCCGGCGGTGAGGAATTGGAGGCCTTGCTGAAACGGTACGGCCGATTGCAGGAAAGCCTTGAGCAAAATGATTTTTACAGTGTGGATGCTAAAGTGGATGAAGTGGCTGATGGCCTTGGACTGACAGCGCTAGGACTGGATACCGACGTGAGCAGCATGAGCGGCGGGCAACGTACGAAACTGTTGCTTGGGAAACTTCTGTTGGAGCGTCCGGAAGTGTTGTTGCTGGATGAGCCGACGAACTATTTGGATACCGCGCACATTGAATGGCTGACTGCTTATTTGAAGGAGTATCCGAACGCGTTTATTTTGATTTCTCACGACACGGACTTCATGAATCAGGTGGTGGGGATAATTTATCACCTGGAGCACCAGCAGCTCATTCGTTATGTCGGGAATTACACGCAGTTTCAGGCGGCTTACGAAATGAGGAAACGGCAAATTTACGAAGCGTATGAGCGACAACAGCAGGAAATCCAACAAATGGAGACGTTTATCAAGAAAAATAAAGCTCGGGCTTCGACTTCCAAGCGAGCGAAAAGCCGGGAGAAGCGGTTGCAAAAGATCGAACGGATTGAAAAGCCGACAAAAGTGCCGAGGCCGAAATTCTGGTTTCGGGTGGCGGCGGAGCCGGTTCGGGTTGTGGTTGAAGCATCTGAGCTGGCAGTCGGGTATAGGGAGCCGCTCTATAATGCCGTTGATCTGAAATTGGAGCGAGGGGAAAAGGTCGCGCTTGTTGGTCGAAACGGCATCGGGAAGACGACAACGTTGAAAACGTTGCTTGGCGAACTGCCGGCGCTCGATGGCAAGGTCCACCTGGGGGACCGGGTGCGGCCGGCGTATTTTGAGCAGGAGGCGGCCTCCCAAGCGGAGCATTCCGCGTTTGATGAAGTGTGGACGGCGTTTCCGGAGCTGACGAAGAAAGAGGCGCGGCAAATGCTGGCGCGCTGCGGGCTGAAAAGCGAGCACATCTTCCAGCCGATGAAGGCGTTGAGTGGCGGTGAGCAGACAAAAGTTCGCCTATGTAAGCTGATGTTGGCTGACAGCAACTGGCTGGTGATCGACGAACCGACAAACCATCTGGACGTCGAGGCGCAGGAGGTGCTGCAGGAAGCCTTGCGCGATTATTCAGGCACAGTTTTGTTGGTCTCACATGATCCAGCCTTCTACGAAAATTGGATTACCCGAGTGTGGGATGTTGAGGATTGGCGATAAAGTAAAAGGCACCGGATAACCGGTGCCTTATTTAATGAAACCAACGAAAATGTTCGGTGCACTTTCTTTGATTCTCTCCCACAAGGTGACGGATCCGAAGGTCATTCTCATAAGTTTGAGCCAAACGCGAGGGATCCGGTTTTCGCTTTGAAATGGAAATGGTGAGAAAGAACAAATGGAGTTTCATCACGGGTTTCCCTCCATTCTTTACAATTTCAAGTGAGCTACCTCAGTAATGTACGTATCGTCTCCGTGGTTTTCAGGTTCTGGTTTTTCGTCTTCTTCTCCGTTGTCGATCACGCCGTTGTTGATTCCCAGTTTTGTTTGCAGAACTCCGCATTGTTCTGGTGATCCCGAGGCAACACCGTAAAGATCGATTCTCTCCAGTTTGTCGAAGAGCGATTTCGGGTCCACTTTTTTATCGATTTCCAGAACTCCGTGAACAACGAAGGCAACTAAGCCATCGGTATAGTCCAGCTCGGGCTGTGTCAGTTTGTATTGGCCTTTTACCATCCGAAGGGTTCCGGAATAAGCATTAACTTTGACGGAGGGATCGCATTTCTCCAGAATGGCTGCCTTCAATTCGGATCGGCAGTAAATCGCTTCATCCGTTCTGATTTCGGCGATATGATTTTTGATTTTCTCGGCGGTAACAGCCTTATCCACATGGACTGAGCCGGTGACAAACCATTTTGCCTGCTGGTATCTCGCAAGTGTATCCGTATCAAGATGAAAGTCCTCGTCAATGTAGGTAAATCCCTCCGGAACTACAGTGATTTTTGCAGACGGGTTGGATAATTTCGGATTTATCACGTTCTTGTTGGATTCAGAAACAACCACTTCCTGCAGAAATTCCACTTTATTGAGTTTCTCCTCAACGAGGGAGGGGTCCAGATTTTCTATCATTTTAACCTTTCCGGCAAAGGCCAGGTTGGTCTGCGGCTCCAGCTGTTGTAAATAAATGTTATCAACGGTCAGATTGTTTGTTTCCAATACGGCATCACTCATATAAGCCGCCATTTGACCGTTGTTTTGGCTAATCTTCTGTTGGAGTACCCCCTGTAAGTGTTTCGGGCAGTAAATTTTTCCGTTCACATGGAGACCGTCTATCGCTTGATCAATCGTCTCAGCAGTCACATCAGACTGAACAATGAACTTCCCATTGACGACAAAGAACAGCGGATCTTTCAACTCGGAAGCGAAGCTTTTGTCAAATTCCAGTTTTCCGTTGATGAAGCTGCATTTGCCTTCGACTTTCACCGACGATGCGATTTCGCTGAAAGAAACCTTTGGCATGTAAGGTTCGAATTTCTCATTGTAGACCAGAAAGGCAACTTCATGAATCGCCTTGATCTCCTTCAAAGCTTCCTCAGATGCTTGCGTTAAATCCAGAAATGCGACTTCCTTAATAATCGTACCCATTTTTCATAACCTCCTGAAGTTATTTATTGATGGTCGTTCTTAACAAATGAATAGCGGTTCGAAGGCGATAACGAATGGTGGCATCCGC
>DASTWO010000199.1:0-6647 GCA_035776675.1 Caryophanales bacterium | reverse complement strand
AAAGCCCTTGTCGGAGGAAGAAATTTCGAGGAAAGCCCCTACAACCGGGCAGTGCAGGCCAAAAGACAACCGGGGTCATCATTCAAACCGTTCCTATACTATGCCGCGTTGAGAAACGGCTATACGCCATCTTCGAAATTGCTCAGCGCGCCGGCAGTATTTCACTACAATGATGGGGAGTCCACCTATTCGCCGCATAACTTCGGCAATTATTACGCTTACGACTTCATTACACTGATGCAGGCGTTGGCCTTGTCTGACAATATCTACGCGGTGAAAACCAACATGTTTATCGGGCCCGAAAAGTTGGTGAAGTCGGCAAAGAAGGCCGGAATCACAACGCCTTTGGCGCCGATCCCATCATTAGCGCTTGGGACAAAACCGGTGAGTGTGCTTGACATGGTTCGCGGATACAGCGCGTATGCCAATGGCGGATATCGGATCAAGCCAAGATTCATCACGAAAGTCGTGGATCCGCAAGGCAATGTCGTTTATAAAAATGAACCTGACAAAAAAAGAGTTTTCGACCCGCAAACGTCTTTCGTACTGGCACACATGATGACCGGTACGTTCGATGAAAGTCTTAATGACTATACGACGGTCACCGGCAGAAGCATCAACGATTATCTGAACAGACAGGTCGCCGGTAAATCCGGGACCACCTCGACTGACAGTTGGATGATCGGATTTACGCCGAAATTGGCTGCCGGTGTCTGGACAGGCTATGACAAAGGAAAGGTACTCGATCCGGTAACCGACACAGGTTATTCGAAGGAAATTTGGGGCCATTTCATGAAAGAAGCCCTGAAGGGACATCCGAAGAAGCCATTCGACCCGCCGAAAGGCGTCGTCGGCGTTTGGGTTGATCCTCATACGGGGAAATTGGCAACGAATGACTGTCCAGACAGGAGATTCGCATACTATGTCAAGGGAACCCAACCGACCGAATATTGCAAGAAACATATTGAAGATAACACCAAACCTAAGAAGAAACAAACGCCCAAACAGCCGACTCAAGAAGATAAAAGCTTATGGGACCGATTGTTAGATTGGATCCCTTAAATAAAAAAAATGCAAGGAGCCCGAGGAAACGAATCCTCGGGCTCCTTGCTGTCCTAGTAATATATGTGCGTTTAATTTAAGTTTACGCCGGAACCTCATCGGACACAAGTCTTTCGAAAAACGTTCATAAAAAGTTCAAAGTTCCTGACTTTTATTCGAAAGCGGCCTTGACAGATTCGGCTGTGTTTTCCCAGATTTCCGGTTTTTCCTCTTTCAGAAAGTCCCGTAACAGTCCTTTCGAACGATCGTCCATTTGATCAACAATCATCTTATGTTTCAAAGCTTTGTCCATATTATTGACATGTTCCGGCATGGACTTATAGCCGGGACGAATTCGTCTCTCTTCACGCGAAATCCGTATTTCGCAGGCACCGATTCCGGTATATTCCGGCCCGTTCTCACCACGCTCGGTCACAACCCAAACAATCCAGTATAAGCGGGCGTCTTCCAATCCTTCCTTGCTTGGTCCGAACCGAACCCGTCTTTCCACCTTACTGCGGGCGTGCAAGGCTTCCATCTCAATATAAGCCTCATTGGCTTCGGGATCGACGATCACCGGAGTGACATTATCCAACGTGATCGCGCCGACGCCGTAGCTACCGTCACCGCCGGTGGAATCTCCGCTGATGATATTGAACTGCGCTTTCTTCTTGTTTCCCTGATTTTCATTTCCCATCGAGGAACGGCCTCCTTTCCCTTGCGGGCTATGGTTATTCTACCATAACCGTCCGGGCTGATTCATCCCAGGCCTTATCGGTATTCACGTTCTCGGTTCATTTTCACCCGTTCACTTGACACATACACGCAAATTCCGAAGACAGCCCAGAAGGCAAAAAGAATGAGAAGTCCTGATCGCCCGCCAGAGTACGAAACGCCGCCCACTTCAAAACCAATCCATGTTCCGATTAACGCCGCGAAAGGCAGTACGACCCAAAGTATTCTCTTCAAATGCATTTGTCGACCCTCCCTCTGGTAATATCCTATTCAAAAACCGGGAACTCAGAAGCCAGATTGGAATCGGACCTATTGGTTATGCCGGTTTCCCATCTGAATCTGAATCTTAATCTTCATCCCAGACTTTTACCTCTTCCATCTTATCGCCGTTCTTCATGTTAAGAGCAATCTCGATCCCCTCTGTCACTTGGCCGAAGACAGTATGGACACCGTCTAAATGCGGCTGAGATTCATGGACAATAAAGAACTGGCAGCTTCCCGTGTCTTTCCCGGCATGGGCCATGGAAAGCGAACCTTGCTGATGTTTGTGCGGGTTGCCTTCAGTCTCACATTTAATCGTATAACCGGCATCGCCAGTCCCGTTTCCGACCGGGCAACCGCCCTGGGAAACAAATCCTGGGATGACTCGATGAAATGCCAATCCGTCATAGAAACCGTCGTTTGCCAACTTTTCGAAGTTCGCCACAGTGCCAGGCGCCTCTTCCGGAAAGAATGCCAACTGCAATTTCTCGCCATTCGCCATCTTGATGAAACCTTTTTTCATGTATAAACACTCCCTGCATTTAATTTATAACCGCCGTTTATTTTACATCAAAACGATCGGACCAACAAATGTTTGTTTCCCGAGCCATGCTTTCGATGACTCGTCTGGATCTTTATCCCGAAAACGGACAGGTCGGACTGTTTTGAACTTCCTGTTTTTGCTAGCTTCATGGCAGGTGACATGGCGTTAAAAGCGCATTTTCTAGTAAACCTGGCTTGTCGACTATACTATTTCAGCCAAATTCCATAGAGTATGGTATACCCCGTGAAAAGAGGTGTATGAGTTGAAAACAATAGTCATTGACCCCGGACACGGCGGGAAAGATCCGGGTGCAACCTATCAGGGCCATCTAGAAAAGGTACTGAATCTTAAATTAGCGCTCCAGGTTCGGGAGAAATTGTTGGGGCATTATCGTGTGAAGGTGCTAATGACGCGAACCAAAGATCACTTCATTAGCCTTGAAGAACGCACGAATTTCGCCAACCGCCACGACGCTGATTATTTCTGCTCGATTCATCACAACGCCGGCGGTGGCACAGGATTTGAAAGCTATATATACGAAGGCCGGGTTGTGGATCAGACAAAGAAAGCCCAGAATCGCATTCATCGCACCATCATTCAGGAGCTTTCCGAATACAACATTGAGAACCGCGGACAGAAACGAAGCAACTTCCATGTATTACGGGAGACAGAAATGTCGGCGATTTTGTTGGAGATGCTATTTATCGACACCAAAAGGGATTTGCGGCTTATCACTGATTCGGGCTTCAGAGAGAATGCTGCATCCGCAATTGCGGACGGGCTGGCCAAAGCCCTCAATTTATCGGCTTCTGAGAAACCGTTATACCGTGTTATAGCCGGTTCATTTAAAAACAGAGAAAACGCCGAAGATCGTGTTTCCTTTTTGGAGCAACAACAAATGGACGCCTTCGTCGATGAGATTCAAATCTCCGGTGAAACGTATTATCGCGCTCAAGCCGGAGCCTTTCGAGAACGCAAAAATGCGGAACAACGTGTAGCAGAATTGAGGAAAATGGGACTTGAGCCATTTATTGCTGTAGGAAACGAACCTGAGGAAACGATGCCTCCTCGCAAAACCATTCTTGGCGACCTCAGTATCAGCGCTCAAGACATGGACGCCTATGCGCTGCACATGAATCCGGATGCCCCGCGACTTGGACAATATTATGCCGATTTCGGGCGTCATTACGGCATCCGTGGAGATATTGCCTTTGCCCAGGCTTTACACGAAACCAACTATTTTCGTTTCACAGGTATCGTGAATCCTGAACAAAACAACTATTGCGGACTCGGGGCGACAGACCCTAAACATTCGGGGGCAAGTTTTCCAACACCGCAAAGCGGTGTTCTGGCGCATATTCAGCATTTATATGCGTATGCCTCCACTCAATCATTACCGGAAGGTTATCCGCTGGTCGACCCGCGCTTCAAGCTTGTTGACCGTGGCAGCGCCAAAACTTGGGTGGCGCTTAACGGCAAATGGGCTGTGCCGGGAAATCAATATGGCCAGTCCATCCTCCGTAATTATGAGCAGATGTTAGAGTTCACAAAGAAGCAAACTCCATCGACTGAACCCTTCTTCCGGAAGTTCCTAAAGAACTTGATGAACCAAATCAAACAGGCCCTCTCAAGAAAGAAGAAGTAACAACAAGAACCGCGGAAAACCCGCGGTTCTCTTACATATTCGGCTGAAAGCTTCGCAGTTCTTCAAAGTAGGCATAAGCCTGATCAATTTCTTCCTTTGTGTATCGTTGTTTCCGCTTCAAGGTAAACACCTTTTCCTCAAGCTCGGCCCTTTCCAGGTGGGCAAAATGAAGAACGGTGGAAACCAATTCAAGAAATCGCGCGCTTTGCCCGTTCAGGTTGGCAATACATTCACCGAGTCCGGGCATGTCCACATCATAATGGCCCAGAAACTTCTCCCCTTCCGGGGTGAACGTATAGCGATATTGATCATAATGCCCCTTTGCTTCTTTCACTTCATCCAGAAAACCGAGATTACAAAGTTCCTCCACCCGAAGCGTTAATTCTTCTGAATAGGGTCCGTAAAAGTGGAAATGATACTTTTCATTGAAAGGGTAGTTTAACTTTTGGGCAATGAACACGATTTTTTGCAGTTTTTTGCGGCCGACAATCTCACCGGCTTGCCGCAAGACAGCGATGATTTTCGCATGATTCTCAAGCATTGCGATCCCCCCTCAAGACACGCAGGATGTTTTCCTTTACTTCGGCATGAGTCGATAAGTCCTTGATTAAATCCTCCGGAAAGTACAACTTATGGTCGGTTCTCTTTTTCCCTGAAATCGCCTCGACCACATCGGATTCCCGTGACAGCTCGCGGAGTTCACCTTTCGCTGTCAGCAAATGAATCGGCAAGCGTTCTTCTTCCTCACCGGGCCTGTAGAAGTCATACGGCAGGTCGGAAGAGGAATCTACCACAAGATAATAGTCAGGATCGATTTCCGCCTCACGAAACCACTCTTTCAACTGAAAATAGTCATCCATCGCCGTTGGCGAGAACTCGACATACTTGAACAAACGACGGTTGATAAAGCGACTGCACAGGTCCCGCAGCACCGCGTCATTCTCATCTTGCCACGACTGGAAATAATAAAGAATGACAGATTCATCGAGTTTCAGGTAATCCTCCAGGGCGACCTTTCCTTGAATTAACGGTAGAATCCGAATGGGTTTTTCCGTGAAAGCATACCCTTCCTTGTAAAGGGCCTTTGCCCGCTGCAAGATCTTCCAAAGAATAACCTCGGCGCTTCTCGTAACAGGGTGAAAGTACACCTGCCAGTACATTTGATAGCGGCTCATAATGTAATCCTCGACTGCATGCATGCCGCTTTGCTTGATCACAACCTGGTCATCGATCGGCCTCATCACGCGCCAAATCCGTTCAATATCGAAATGGCCGTAACTGACCCCCGTATAGTAGGCGTCACGAAGAAGGTAATCCATTCGGTCAGCGTCAATCTGGCTGGAAATCAAGCTGACCACAAGCTTATTTTCATAGGTTTTCGCGATCACATCAGCGACCTTCTTAGGAAAATCAAGACTAACCGTGCTCAGAACATGGTTGACTTCCGTATCCCCAAGAATAATTTCCCGGGTCCAATTCTCATGATCAATGTGAAAAACCTTCTCAAACGTATGGGAGAATGGCCCGTGCCCAACGTCGTGCAGCAGTGCTGCGGCCAGCGCCAACAATCTCTCCTCCGGCTCCCAGTGCGGTTTTCCTTCAAACACATCAATGATGCGGCGAACAATTTCGTAAACCCCAAGTGAATGGCTGAATCGGCTATGCTCTGCCCCGTGAAAAGTCAGATAAGTTGTCCCAAGTTGGCGGATGCGCCGCAACCGCTGAAACTCCTTCGTTCCGACCAATTCCCAAATCAACTTGTCTTGCACATGTATGTACCGATGAATCGGGTCCTTAAAGACCTTCTCTTCATCAAGCTGGCCCGTACGGTTGGTCATCTTTGGTCACATCCGTTCTGGAAGTTGGAAGTGAGAAATTCCACTTTCATTATAGAGGTTTTCCGATGGAGTGGAAACAGGTGATTTTGCTGAATGCCGATAAGAAATCTTCATAATGTGCTTTATGGGCAGGATTTCTCCCATAAAAACAGAATACTTAAAAAGTGGAGGGGATGGCATGCAAGTTCTTGTCAATTTGATTCAATGGCTGTTTTCGAGGAAAAAAACCGTAGTATCCATCACTTTCAGGCCGGATGCTTACCTCCGGGTGACCTCAAGGCTGAAAAGCGCAGGTATTCCGTACCGGACTGTTTTTATGACGATGAATACTCCGCCTGGCGCCGGGGGAGGAACTCATAACGGCGAATACAAAATTTATGTAAAAAAAGAAGATGAACACCTCGCCCATAAAGCGATACACAGACAATAACGAGAAATTACACTTGATTCTGATATTCCCGCAGCAGCTGGAAGGCCTTATCGGCTTCTTTCTTTGGAACTTCAATTTTCACAGAATTGAAGAAGGAATTCCGGGGAATGTTTTCATTCGTCACATCGCCGGTGCCTGAACCGATGGTTTTCA
>DASTWO010000198.1:0-43034 GCA_035776675.1 Caryophanales bacterium | reverse complement strand
TACTATTGCCGGTTTCATGACGGCAACCAAACACGCCTGCGCCGTTTCGATTCACTGGAAGCTTTGATTCGCCAACAATTTCCGGATGGGCGGTTGAAAGATCTCCTTGCGCAGGAAGAAATCAAACTGTTGCAATGGCAAAACCGATCGGTTGATTTTCGTGTGCATACCAACAAGAACGATCACGGAGATTGGGTCGTCAGTACTGTTGCGGCAAAGGCGGCGGGACATGGCAGCGTGACTACGCACATAAAGTATGGCGGCCAGGTCAAAACGATTGAAGAAATTCTCGGACCTGGACTCGGAAAGGAAACAGCTCTTAACAAGCTTAAACACGCCGCCCTCACTATTAGTTCAGTGGTTGAAGAAAAGGCGGAAGGCACGGTTGGAGAGATCGGTTTTGATCTTGGGCTGGACCAAGACGGACGTGTATGGCTGTTTGAAGCCAACGCCAAACCGGGGAGACATATTTTCGTTCATCCTAAGTTGAAGGACGCGGATGAGCAGTCTCGCAAACTACCGCTTGCGTTTGCGGTCCACCTTGCTCGCAATGCTATCTTTCAGCCGGCTGTGTTATACGCATGATGGCTATTTTCTTCGATCCTTCGCACAACAAGTGGAGTCACCGGAAAGCAGGGCAAACCTACCTCTGGGGGAAGGATCGTAAAGTTCTTCCCCGTGGTTCTTTTTCACCAGCCCTGTCCTTTAATGTTATAAGGAAAGGCAGACGGCTCGGACCGATCATCGGGATATTGACCAGTTCAAAGAAAACGTCTTTCGCCGGGAACCGTGAGACCTTCCGGCGAATTCATCATGCATTGCAAGAGCGAGGAGGTATCACATTTGTGTTTACCCCTTTTGATATGGGACCACATGATGTAGAGGGAAATCTATTTAACCCCGAAACCCATCGATGGGTCAAAACCAGAATGCCTTATCCGGATGTCATTTACAACCGAATCCCGTTTCGTGACGACGAAGAAACCGGAACAATGCAAAATAGTATTGATAAAATAAAATCCCTCGGTGTTCCTTATTTCAACAGCGGTTTTTTAGACAAATGGGAGATGTTTGAGTGCCTTCGGAAAGTTTCAACCATTGCAGGTTATTTGCCTGACACGAAGCTGCTTTCTCGAGCCACACTAGAGAAGTCCCTATACTCGTGGAATGAACTTTACTTGAAACCGAAAGCCGGGCAAAAAGGGGACGGCATGCTTGCCGTGAAGCTAGCGGCGGGGGGAACGTTAATCTGTCAAAGCCATCAGGGCATCAATCAATATAGATCCTTTGAAGCATTCTGGGATGGACATCGATTTGACTTTGAAAAGACGCCATACTTGATTCAGAAAAAAATTCACCTGGCGCGGCACAATGGAAGTCCTTATGACTTTCGCCTGTTGATGCAAAAAATCTTTGGCACATGGCGTTTAACAGGAGCGGGCGCACGACTCGCGGGCGAAAATTCAATTACAACTCATGTACCAAAAGGCGGTCAATTGCTTTCGCTCGACAACATACAGCCGCCAGCGGATTTGAATCTTTTGGAAACCATCTGCAAGCAAGCCGCTGAAACTCTGGAAAAGGACTTCGCACCGCTTGATGAACTTTCATTTGACATTGGCCGTGACCGAAACGGCAACCATTGGTTGTTCGAAGCCAACGCCAAACCCATGAGCTTCGACGAACGCGAAATCGAAACCAAACGGTTGGATCGCCTGCTTGATATATTCTATGAGAAAGGCGGATTTTTAGAAAGCACGCCGTAATCACTGAAGGCGTGCTCCTCACCCACCGAATTTCAGGCTAGTCTTTTCCACCGAGCCACATCTCCAACTGATCCGCCCGTTTCTGACGGCCCATATTACGATAGGACTGAATTTCATAGTCCAGCGGAAGCACAGGAACATTCAACCCATGATACGGAACCTCGACAATGATTTCGGGTAATGAAATCGGCGCCTCCCATTTCTCAACATTTTGCCGTTTTTGGATATCACCCATAATTTCTACCTTGACGTCATTTAGATAAAACTCACCAAAATAGGAACGAATCCGTCGGGCCTCAGAGAAACGGACAGGTCGTGTCATATTGGGCTTGAAAAGTTCCTCAATCGCAAAGGCCCCGTTCCGATCCGTTTGAATATCAATATCGTTCGGCCGCAACGGAATTCCCTGAATGGCAAAAGCCATGCTCCCAGTCAACGCCCACCGGATCTCCGTTCCTTGCAAACGATGATAAATTTCAATAAGAGTTGTTTTAACGGCGTTGGGTATAGTCATAGGAACCTCCTGAAAACAAAATGATTTCCGTTTTGTTTTGTTGCACTACGCTAGTTTTCGGGCGACAGTGACTGCCTCTGGTGACCGTAGCACTCCACTTCCATTGCTTTCGGTAATCAGTGATCCTCTCTGGTGACCGTAATACTCCGCTTCCATTGCTTTCGGTAATCAGTGGTTCTTTCTGGTTACCATATTGCCCCGCTCGCATCATTTTCGGTCACCAGTGACCACCTCTGACTGCCCATTGCATCAAAAATTCCGGTGATGCCACCCATCCGATCAAACGGTCAGAATCATTTTCTTCAAACGGTTGTAATTCAATCATGCAATCCCTCCATATAAAAAGAGGCAGGCACAATCGGCCCGCCTTTCCCTAGTACTGAATCAAAAAGTATTTCTTCTTCCCGCGTCGGATGATGACAAATTGATCTTCGATTCGGTCCTCACCGCCGACAATCCGTTTCAAATCCTGAGAACGCTCGCCGTTGATGTAAATCGCGCCGTTCCCGATATCTTCGCGAGCCTGTCGCTTCGATGATGAAACGCCGGCATTCACAAGCAGGTCAATCAGTCCCACGCCCTCTTTCGTCTCCATCGTGTATGAAGGCACATCTTTGAACCCTTGCTTTATTTCCTCTGCTGACAATTGCGCAACATCTCCGCCAAACAACGCCTCGGAAATCCGAATCGCCTGCTTCAAAGCCTCTTCGCTGTGAACCAACTTCGTCACTTCTTCCGCCAGCTTACGCTGTGCTACCCGTTTTTCAGGTTCGCTCCTCACCTTTTCTTCAAGCCGGCCGATTTCTTCAGAGCTTAAGAATGTAAAGTATTTCAGGAACTTCACAACATCGTCGTCACTTGTATTTAAGAAGAATTGGTACAACTCATAAGGTGTTGTTTTCTCCGCGTCGAGCCAGATCGTCCCGCTTTCGGTTTTGCCGAATTTTTTTCCATCACTTTTTGTTACGAGTGGAACTGTCAGGGTGTATGCCGTTTCTTCTTTCCCTTTCCGACGGATCAATTCCAGCCCTGCAGTTATATTTCCCCACTGATCACTCCCGCCGATTTGCAACCGACAGCCTTCTTTTTCATACAAATTCAGAAAGTCGTACGCCTGAAGCAGCATGTAAGAAAACTCGGTAAAAGAAAGCCCGGTTTCCACCCTTGATTTCATAGACTCTTTCGCCATCATATAATTCACAGTCAAATGTTTTCCGACATCACGCATAAATGGAATGAGGCTCAAGCCCCCGAGCCAATCGTAGTTATTTACGATTTTCACCGGGTTGTCGCCTTCAAATTTCAGCATTCCAGACAATTGGTTGCGAAGCTTTTCGCTCCACTCTTCTACAACATCCTCCGTATTCAACTGTCGTTCCTGATCCTTGAAGCTTGGATCTCCGATAAGTCCTGTCCCGCCGCCAACAAGCGCGATCACCTTATGTCCCGCTTCTTGAAAGCGCCGCAAGGTCAATATCGGCACCAGACTGCCGACATGCAGGCTGTCTGCTGTCGGGTCAAACCCGCAGTACAGCGTTACCGGCTCTTTTTCAAGCTTTTGTCCCAATTCTTCCTGGTCCGAAACCTGATTAATCAAGCCCCTGAACGCCAAGTCTTCCAAAATGTTCATTTTTGTCATCCCTTCCCTATCCATTCCTTTTCCCATCAAAAAACGCCCCTTACATCAGTAAGGGACGTGATATTCGCGCGGTACCACCCTTGTTGAAGACACTGCGCCAATCGCAATCGTCTTCCGCTCAAACAGGATAACGGCCTGCTCCGTTCTTCATTACTCAACGTTCACAAAGAAAGCTCCCGGAAGTAATTCACGCCATTTTTGTGTCGGTTCGCAGCCACCACCGACTCTCTGAGAACAGGGAAATGGACACTACTTCTTTCCGTTCAATGCTTTGGGAAATTTTATATTCCTGATTAGACCACATCCCGGCTCAATTGTCAACTTAAATTTTCAAAACGGCCTCGTATAAAATAAAATTTTCATGATCAGACCATTTGTGATATTCGCTGTCGCATGAGCCACCATAGCAGTTGAAGTGTTATAACGTATATAGAGAACCCCCAATATCATTCCATATAAAAAAGCAATCGTCGTGTCATAACTGAACCCGCGGGCATGCATCATTGCAAACAAAGCAGCTGTTAGCCATAGCCCTAATCGCGGCTGCACACCGCCTCTGAATAACGTTTCTTCACTGAGGCAGGCCACTATCCCGCCGGACAGAAAGATAGCTATGTAAGATTCATTCGCGATAGTAAAGTGCCACAAATCCAAAGACGCGGCAATGACGTGAACTGATTTAAATATAATTCTGGTGCCGACACCAACACCAAGAGCAATCAATATTTGCTTCGCGGTAGGAACAACGATTTTCAAACGTCTCAGACAAGTTTTGAAAGACCTCCGGGATAACCAACCGACACCGATGAAGGGCAATAAGAGCAAAACAACGAATTTCAGCCCCACTTTCAGGAAACCTATCTCCGGCAGTGAAATATAAGTGACGGAGATAAGAAATTCCTGATGGAAAAACATTAATTTCACAAAATGCCAAATGACAATCATTGATGCCGAAAGCACAACAGCATGGACTAACCGCTTTGGATCTATCGGGATCCATCTTGCAATAAGCCGACGTGCGACAGGCAATAAAACAAATACGCCCATGACGGGAATCAGGACAAAAGCAAACCTTGCAGGGGAAGACAGGCCAGCGGACCAAACTTCTTCGAGGGAGAAATCTTCAGGAGTGATCGTCCGAATCACGAAACCATGTGATTCAAATCGGGAAACCATTAAGCCCATCCCATCCGCAAATTTCCAAAGGAAAAACAAAATGGTGAATGAGTATACCAAAGAGGCGTACTCTACACTTAACTTCTTCCTGCCTGCCATAGCATTACGATCCGACATATTTGCCAACCACAGAACGACCAAACCTCCGATTGGCACGATAAGATCCATTGCCATTGTTTATCCCCTTTATCACCCGGAATTCTTTTCTAAATAATGTATTTCTTAATTCAGTTTGTAATTCCTGCAAAGAAAATGAAAAAATCCGAGATTGCCAACTGGATTATCCACCAAATTTTCCGATAAAATAAGGGAAGGATCTGTAAACGTAGCCAAGAGGCTAGCCTGCAAAAAACACAAACTCCATCCACGCGGGTCCGGAAAAAGCTGGGAGGGGATTCAATGCCGCAAAAGTTAGCAGTGGCAATCGTACACGGAATTGGAAGCCAGAAAGAAAACTTTGCTGATGAAATGATCCAGCTGCTGACCAAGAGATTTGCAAAGCGAGTCGCGGATCATACCGATGACCCCGTTTCTCAAGTTGTATTTAAACCCGTTTATTGGGCATCCGTCTTTGAAAAAGAGGAAAATCTGCTTTGGGATCGGCTCAAAAAAGGCGGCGAAATGGATTATACCGCCCTCAGGCTGTTCGTAATCAATTATTTAGCGGATGCAATCGCCTACCAGCCAACGATTGAGCGGCATCACAACTATGACAATGTCCATCAGGTGTTTGCGGAATCGCTTCGTTTTCTTTCCGAAACTGCAGGGGAAACAGCACCATTGTGCGTGATTTCTCACAGTCTTGGCTCGGTGATCGCCAGCAATTATTTTTACGATTTGCAGTACCAACCTGAGAGAATTCGTCATGCGGTACGGGTTGAAATGACGGACACACCGATAGAGCAAGGGAACACCCTTGCACAACTTTATACTTTGGGCAGTGCTTTGGCTTTGTGGAGTTTGCGCTATGAGAACTTCGGAAATGCCATTCAGGTACCGGCCCCCAAACTTTCGGCCTTTTATCCGAATCTGGAAGGCGGTTGGTGGAACATTTACGATAAAGACGATGTACTGGGTTTCCCTTTAAAATCTCTGAATTCGCAATACCATAAGGCTGTAACCGAAGACATCGTCATTAACGCCGGCGGCCTGTTCACAAGTTGGAATCCGCTTTCCCACAGTCAATATGGCTCCGACTCTGATGTAATCGAACCAATAGCTGACAGGCTTGCGGAAATGTGGTTCACTATCAACAACCGCAACAGCTAAAGTCGAGGAAAGGAAGATTCAATGTTTCAACACTTCACCTTTAAACCCTTGCTGTCGAAGAAACGCCGAAGAAGAAATTATCAATTCTCCTTTTTCTATAAAGGTACGTATTATAAAGGGTTGTATCACTTTTATGGGGAAATCGAATGGCATGATCCGGTTCCGTCCGAAGAGAACCAAGGTAAATTCGAAACTCAGATTCACGAACTCATGCTATTTCACGTCTATGATAAATAAAAAAGAACTAAGCTTCGAGGGTCGTCAATCAAGAAAAAAACAGACCGCCTCAGCAGCCTGCTTCTATAGCTTTTCAACTTCACCGGCGAGCCCGAAATCCTTGTCGGTGATGCCGCCCGCGTCATGGGAGACCAACGACAGAGTCACCTTGTTATACTGGATTAGAATATCCGGGTGATGATTCGCGCCTTCCGCCAGCTCGCCAACCTTATTGACAAAGGCAAGCGAGGCTTTGAAGTCATCCAATGTGAATGTTTTCTCCAATTGGCCTTCACGATGTTCCCAACCCGGAAGCTGCTCCACTTTCTCGACAATTTCTTCTTTATTTAATACCATTTACAACCACCTCATACACAGCAGTTCCCCGTCCTTCCATCGTCTAAACCAACCCTTCCTTTAAACCATGGATTCCTGTCCTCCGGCTTGCTATAATAAAAGGAAATATCCCGAAAGGAATCTTTCGATGATTGAGCATTTGAAACAATTGTACTCCCGTCATGTGGTTGCGGATCCGTCCACCGTATCCTCACCCAAACAATACGTCTGGTTCCAAACGGAGGATGGCCCAGTCGGTATCGAGAAATCCGCTCTTTCCGATAGGGAACAATCATTGCTTGAGGTATTCTTGACCCCTTTTCTTTCCGATCAAACCTTGAATCCCGAGCAGACTTTCTGGCACAACCTGTTGTTTACGGGAGAATTCCCATTTGCGTCAACCGATGACAAACAACAGCCGTTTCGCCTCATTCACTTCTATGTCAAAGATCCTTCTATCGACAACAGTTCCTTTGCGGAGGCAGTTGACGGACTGTTCCCGAATGAAACCGTAATACTCTGGGAAACGGAACAAGAAGGCGTACTCGTTGAAATGGATGAGCAGGACCCGGACCAAACTGTCGGTTATGAAAACTTAATTGACGCAGTGGCAAGTGACTTTTACACAGATCTTCTTTTATACGTTGGCAGCAAACAGACGAGTTTCGACAAGGCGAGTAAACGATTCCGTAATGAAAAATCCTATTTCCGAATTTGTCGGGATCACCTTCGTGCAAAAGGTGTGTTTCATCACAATGAACAAGTCCCGTTTTTATTATTGAACGCTTGCCCGGAAACCAGGCGAAACGAACTTCTCGATGTGCTTTTACGGGATGTTGAAGACGATAATGAGCTGCTTCACAGCATTTACCAATACTTGGAGTCTGGAATGAACGTCACCACTGCCGCCAAGAAACTGTTTATCCACCGAAACAGCCTGCAGTACCGGGTAGACAAATTTATTGAGAAAACCGGGATCGATGTGAAAACCTTCCCTCAGGCAGTAACTGTCTATCTCGCTCTCCTCGACAGACTTAATGAACGATAGTCATGGAAGCCAATCCTGAAAGCTTGTTTATGAACTTTGCACAAAAAAGCACAAAAACTTTGTGCACGCCTCCAATTTACGGAGGCGCTTTCATCCTCTACACTGAAATTAGTTGTTAAACTTCAGGGGGAGGCAGATCAAATGGCAGAAATCAAAATGGACAAAATCCAGAAAAGCTATGATGGCAAGACAACAGCGGTAGACAATTTCAACCTTGACATTGCTGACAAGGAATTTATTGTTTTCGTCGGCCCGTCCGGCTGTGGTAAATCGACGACACTGCGGATGATCGCGGGGCTTGAGGACATCACAGAAGGTGAATTGTACATCGGCGACCGTGTCGTTAATGATGTAGCGCCGAAGGATCGCGACATCGCAATGGTATTCCAGAACTACGCTTTGTATCCGCACATGAATGTATACGATAACATGGCATTCGGACTGAAACTGCGTAAGTTCAAAAAGGACGAGATCAAGAAACGTGTTGACAATGCAGCGAGAATCCTCGGACTTGAGCAATTCCTCGACCGTAAACCAAAGGCTTTATCCGGCGGTCAGCGCCAGCGTGTCGCACTCGGTCGTGCCATCGTTCGTGATCCGCAAGTTTTCTTGATGGACGAACCATTGTCAAACCTGGATGCGAAACTACGTGTCCAAATGCGCGCAGAGATTTCGAAACTTCATCAGCGCCTGCAAACGACGACGATCTACGTTACACACGACCAAACAGAAGCCATGACTATGGCTACACGTATTGTTGTTATGAAAGACGGTTTCATTCAGCAAGTAGGAACACCTAAGCAAGTGTACGACACACCTGAAAACGTGTTTGTCGGCGGTTTCATCGGTTCACCGGCTATGAACTTTCTTCAAGGTAAATTGGAAGGCGATACCTTCAAGACTGGAAATACCAGCCTTAAGGTGCCGGAAGGCAAACTGAAAGTGCTGAAGGATCAGAATTATGAAGGCAAGGATCTTATTCTAGGCGTACGCCCCGAAGATATTCATGATGAACCCGTATTCATTGAATCTTCACAAGGCACAAAGATCAACGCACATATTGAAGTTGCTGAATTAATGGGTGCGGAGACTTACCTGTATTCGAAAATCGAAGATCAAGATTTCATCGCACGAGTTGATTCCCGTACCGATGTTGAAAGCGGACAAAATCTTGAAATGGCTCTTGACTTGAACAAGGCTCACTTCTTTGATCTCGAAAGTGAACAACGCATTCGATAATCATCCAAGCAAAATCAAGCCCTCCTCGGATCAACGGGGAGGGCTTTCTTCTGAAAAAAAGTGCGGACAGAAAACAGCCGCACCTTAAAGAGTATGAATATCACTTAAGAAATGTCTCATAGAACCTTGTCAAGGCAACGGCAAAATCCCCACGGGAGATTTGTTTACCCGGTTTGAAAAACGCATGTACAGTCGGTTCCGTTGCATAAGGTTCTTGCGTAACCGTGAAGTACGCGTTTAGAATGTTGAGATCCAGGGCCAATTGAACGTAGCCTTTCAACTCTTCCGGAATCTTTCCGGCATCTTCAATCGGGAGACGCTCGTCTTTATACTGAACGGTAACCTGGCCATCATTTTGTTTCATTGCTTCATCTTGCAACCCCAGGCTTTGTACAAGTGAATAGGCCAACTTCGCACGAACTACAGCCGATTTCGGATTGAAGTGATGATCCGATGTTGGCAACATAACGCCGTTCTGGTTCTGTGACAAATCTCTCATCGCTGCGCCGTCGGCTGTTACAGCCGCAACAAACGGAACATCTTCAGCTTTTACATCTTTGAAAAGCTGAGAGCCTTCAGCCGGCAATGTCTGGCGAATTTCCGCACCCATCACAAGATATTGAGCAAGTTCACTACGTTCAAGCGCTTGATCCGGCTTAAAGTCTCCTGAAGAATAACCGTCAAACAACCGTTCCGCCACACCGGCCTTAATAGCAGCTTCGGCCGGATCCCCTTCGATATCATTCAACCCGTTATAGCCATTAATCGATTTAAACGTCAAGATTCCGTCTACACTTTCGGGCAATGCTGCCCCACTTGTAGGATTGCTGTCTGAACCGCGTAATCCGCGAAGCTCCACCGTCCATTCACCAGGTTGAGGTGAGTTCACTTTTACAGTTCTGTCTGTGTAAATCGGAAACGCAACATAAATTCCTGAGCTGTATTCTGTTCCGTCTGGACCTGTTAGAATCAAATTAATTGTGTTTCCGGTCGTATCTAACAAACCTTTGGCATGGACGGTTGCCACAAGCGAAGTCAGTCCTTCTGGCACATTGAATTGATACTGATTATCCGACGCGAGTGTTACAGGATTGTAGTTAACACTGAATCTCTGTTGTGTCTTTTCCATGCTGACACTACTGTTGAAATTCCGTGTCAGGTTTAACGTTTGACCATAATTCTTTTCGGTAAAGGCTGCATCGACAGCCGCATATGCGTTAACATAACCGGCACCGACTTCCCATGGCTCATAACCTGGCATGTTCGTTGCCGTTTGTTGCAGAATTTCTTTTACCTCGGCCGGCGAAAGACTCGGGTTTGCGTCTAACAGCAATGCCACAATGCCCGCAACATGAGGGGTCGCCATTGACGTACCACTCAGGGTTGTATAATAAGGCAAGTAAGCTGGTTCGATTCGGTTGATGTCCGTTGTTGAAGCTTCGGCTGCGACAGGAGAAACGGTTTTTGTCGAGACAATGTTCACACCTGGCGCGGTTACAGTCGGGCGGAATTGAGCCGTCCATTTCTCTCCGTCAATTGTAAATGTCTGTTCCTTTCCCTTAATACCACGAGAGGAAAAATCCGCAAGTGTTCCTTCAAAATTGCCAGCTGCAACGGAAATAACCCACGGCGCAATCGAATAAGGATTTAATGTGTTGGCCCCTGGTCCGGCATTCCCTGCCGCGAACGTGACAGTAATACCGTGGTCATAAGCCGCTTTACTGGCCACATTAATCGGACCATCGGGGTTAAATTGTCCCGTTGATCCCCATGAATTTGTAATAACGCGAATGTTATACTCCGCCTGATGGGTAAGAGCATAATCAAATCCTCCGATGCCATCAAGTATAAAAATAAACCCACCGGATCCGTAGCCTACCAGATTCGCTCCTGGAGCCACTCCTTCATACTTCCCATCTGATTTTGCTCCAGTTCCGGCAACTGTCCCGGATACATGGGTTCCATGGCCGGAATTCGTATCGGTATTGGGAATATTCTCTGTATATGTGACAGGTGCCAAACCACTATATGCATTTAGGTTAGTCGTTCCCAACACATTTTGGATCACGTTATCCTTTAAATCCGGATGGGTCGCATCAATACCGCTGTCATTGACAACAACAGTTACGTCTTCACCTGAAACCGGCAATCCGCCGTTTTTCTTCGTAAACTCATCATCCATACGTGCCTTGTCAACACCGGTTAATTTTGTCGCTTTGTCATTGTAATATTTCAATTTACGGTTCAAGTAAAGTGAACGAACTTCCGAATTTCCGGCAAGTTCCTGGATTTCTTGCGGAGTTGCCAATACACCGGCAATCGGAAGCGCCTTCATTGTAATCCCAATTGAAATGCCGACTTCTTTCAATAGATCAATATTTTCCTCTGTAGGCGCTCCCTTTCCTTCGAATGTCACAATCACTTCCAATGGATCGGTAGCTGTTTTCAATGTATCTTCAAGCAACGGCCCGATATCCGTCTTGACATCTCCGGCCGCATACACATTTGCGTTGACCGGAAAGAGCGAAACAAGCAGTGAGAATAATACGATAACTGTAGCTAAACATCCTGCCCTTCTTTTCACTGGTGATAACCTCCTGTGTATTAAAAAATTTGTACAACTGTTACAATTCTAATTATGACAGGAAGGCTATCAGAATCTCTATTACTCGAAGGTTCTATTTCACTGTGAAGGTCGTAACGCCTTTTATGAAAACCGATAATACGAAAGTCATATAAAAAAAACAACCCTGTTTCAAGGGTTATTTTTCCGGTGAAGGCAGTGGCACAAGTTGGTGCTGGACAGCATAGATGACAGCCTGTGATCGACTTTTGACTTCCAATTTTTTGAAAATATTACTTACGTGTATTTTCACTGTCTTGTCGCTGATCTTCAGTCTTTTGGCAATTTCTTTATTCGACAACCCCTCCACAAGACAGGCGAGGATGTCATTCTCCCGGTCCGTTAACTCTGTCGCTTCACGGCTCTTGGATTGTTGTTTATGAAAATCCAGAAGTTTCTTCGTCAGACTCGGATGGATTACCGACTCTCCCTTAGACACTGTTCGAATTGCCTCCACCACTTCTTCCGAAGGAACATCCTTTAACAAATAGCCATCCGCTCCGGCTCGAATCGCCGACATGAAGTACTCATCATGGCTGTACATCGTCAATACGAGCACTTTACAACCTGGAAACTGATCCTTCACCGCAGCGGTCACTTCGACACCGCTGGCTTCCGGTAAATTAATATCCATCAACACTACATCCGGCTCTGTCTCCTTAATTTCGCGAAGCGCTTCATCACCGTTTTCCGCCTCACCGACCACCTGTATGTCTGTCTCCAGTTCCAATATACTTTTCAAACCATCCCTTAATACGATATGGTCGTCAACCAACATAACTCGAATCATCTTCATCTTCCTCTCCGGAGAGATTTTTGATTATCAATTCTATCTTTGTTCCTTCTCCTTTAGCACTGTCGATTTGCAAGGTCGCGCCGATTCCTTCAGCCAGGTCGTTCATATTCAAAATCCCGAAATGCGGTTCTTCCCGTGCCTTGACCATCGCGTCGACAAGTGAGAACCCATTCCCGTCATCTTGAATAATCATCTCAATATGATCTTCTTCATAGCCCAAATAAACCTCGACATGATGAGCATCGGCATGTTTCATACAATTGTGCATGGCTTCCTGAAAGGTCTCATAGAATACCCGCTCCTTGGCATCATCAAGCAGGAAGACCTGACCCTCTTCATGATAACGAATCTCTGGCCCGCTCTTTTTTCGCATTTCCGCAATTTTGTCCCTGATTGCCTTTCTTAACCCGCTTCTTTCGGTCGGATATGGCCTTAACGCGTATATGGACTGGCGGATTTCCTTCAAACTGTTTCGCAGCTTCCCGGTACTGTTCCTCATAAGTGTTTCCGCCTTAACTCTATCGGTCTTAAACAACCTTTCAGCCGTCTCTAATTCCATGACTACACCGGCAACCGATTGAGCGACGCCATCGTGAATTTCCCGGGCTATCCGGTTCCTTTCTTCAAGCAAAAGACGTTTCTTTTGTTCGGAAATTAAATTATAATTCTTCAACAAGATGGCCATTTGGTTTGCGAGTGTAGCCATTAATCGGGCTTCTTCCGATGTAAAACTCCGGGAACGGCTCCTTCCGACCACCAGCATACCAACCGTTTCACTTTCAACCTGAAGCGGCGCGAATATGAAAGCTCGAAGATGATTTGGAAAGAAGGAACTCATAGGAATCTTCTCTCTTTTTCGATTGGGATACAGCCGAGTTTCATGGATATCCGAAAACGCAGTCTTATCCTCCTCCGACTCCTTATGAAAGGAGGAAACTGCCCCGTCATAATAGTTCAAAAGCCAATCGTCACCCGTCTTTACCCAGAAAGCCGTCGCCTCTACATCTATGAAGTGCCTGAAAAGCTGTTGAATGTTTTCCCGCCATTGCCTTGAAAACAACAGACGATTCAATTCGGTCGTTAAAGTAAACAACGCCTTGAGACGATTTCTTTCCTTCTGGAGTCGTACAATAATCACAGTGATCAGACAGATGGCCACCAACGGTGAATAAAAGAATAAATATGAGAAAACATCAATCACACCGCGGTTCTGGCTCCCCAACAAAAACATGATTAATAAGTATACAAAGGAAAAAGAAGCTACGCACACTTCAATGAAGTTCTTTCTGAGCCAAAGTCCCTTCTGATACTGTTGTGGGCGGATAACCAATAAACCGTCTACCATTACGTTATTGGCAAGAAAATAGACCCCGGTAAAAACGGCGACTCGTCCCACCAAACCCGCAAACCCCTGTGCTTCTCCTGAAAACACCAAAGACGCAGCTCCTTCCGCCGAAAGAAGACTGATCATTTGTTGGGCAGGTGCGAACATTAATTGGCGAAGCGGCCGCCGCTTTAGTAAATAAACAATGAATAAAAGCACACAGTAAGAAAAAACAGCGACAGGAAAACCGAACAACAAAATGAACGTATAAACAAGAGGGAAACCAAGGGTAATGGATAACTGCCGGAGTATAACAGGATAGAACTCTGCCACACCGATAAACACAACGAATAACAGGTATGTTGGAATGTTCGAAAAACGGCTCAGATAAAATACCTGATCAACAGCTCCCACGATACCGGCAAAAATGACAACCGCCATGTAGAGAACAGCTAACCTTTCCCGGTTCAAACCATTTTCTATGACCATGGATCCTCCTCTCCTTTATTTGACGGACTTCCGTGCTCAAAGCAAGTCGACGGAGTAATCTTTTCGACTTAGTCGTATCGCATCAAATTCATGATGTTTGCTTGTGTACAGCCTGATTATACTACAAGTCCCACGTTTTGTCCGAAACGCACAAAAGACCTCCCTTTTGGAAGGCCGTAGAAAAACATCCGTTCTAGCATTTTTGCTGAATTTCCTTCAATTTCTTATCTATGGAATCCAACGTTTTATTGATTATCATATCCTATGAAGAAATCATCCATTTTGTCTTTAAAGAAGAGTCAAATTAGGCAAAAAAAGAAGGGGTGAAACCCTCACCCCTTAACCATCGATATAAAGTTATTGCGCTCCACCCATTTGTTGCTGGGCCATCGTTACGAGACGTTTGGTGATTTCTCCTCCGACTGAACCGTTGGCGCGGGAAGTTTGGTCCGGGCCAAGTTGAACACCGAATTCTTGAGCGATTTCAGTTTTCATTTGGTCCAAAGCCAGAGCTGCACCAGGTACTACTAGTTGGTTGCTATTGTTGCTTTGTCCTTGTTGTGCCATGTTTATCACCTCCTCGGTAACCATAGTGTGTATCATTACCGGCGGCTTATGTACAAAATGCTATTGCCAAATCATAGAAGAACTTCAAACCATAAGACAAGAAAAAAACCCCGAAATCTTCTCGGGGTTAAAGGGTTAAAGATACTGTCTTGTTGTATTTTCGCCGTCATGTGTAAACAGGACCGTTTTCTCTTCAACCGTTGTTTCAAAATTAACCGGTCGTCCCCATAATTGATAAACGTATGGTAGTACCTTTTGTAAATATTTCAGATCGAGTTCCACTCCCTCGTAGGAGTGATGCAAGTAAAGTTCTCCTTTTTTTCTGTAATCCCCGTTTTCAACGGTAATATACGGAAAACCACCATTTATGCGCATTGTAACCAACTGATCGCGGACTTCTTCCCAGTCTTTATCGACGATTTTGTAGTCCTTTCCTTGCTTTTGGAACAAATACATATCCTCTTTCTGCGCAAGGGATTTCGTTAAATAATTTCGAATGAAGGAAGTATCGGATTCAAGTTCGCGGACTTCGAATATCTTCTCGCGCCCTTCTCCTTTGCCAACACCTTGCCTTTTCAACTCCTCTGAAGGATGATCGTAACGCTCCTCGATGTCTTCGAATATTTTCAATCCCAGGTAATATGGATTGATACGTTGTCTAGACGGTTGGACTACATTCGCGTTTAACGAGGCAAACTCTATTGACTCATCGGGGGTTAAATCCATTTCACGAATAATACGGGCGTGCCAATAACTCGCCCAGCCTTCGTTCATGATTTTCGTTTGCAACTGGGGCCAGAAATACAACATTTCTTCACGCATCATCGTTAATATATCACGTTGCCAGTTTTCCAGTTCCTGACTGTATTCCTCAATAAACAACAACAAATCCTTCTCGGGTTTCGGTGGAAACGCCCTCTTCTTCTTTCCGGAGGTTTCTTCATTTTCACCTTCGTCCAGTTCCCATAAATCGTCATATTCACCTCGTCCCCGTTTACCTTCATTGGTTTCGTCTTCGGCGTAATAAGACAACTTGGGCCTGACAAGCGAAGGATCAATGTGTTCCTGAATGGCAAGGACAGCATCCAGGAAGGCTTCGACTTCTTTCTTGCCGTAAACCATTTCGTAATGTGTAATGCGTTCGGCTGTCGCTGTCATACTTTCCACCATGTCTCGGCGCGTATTGGAGAAATGTACATTGTTCTTGAAGAAATCACAATGCGCAAGAACGTGTGCCACAATCATTTTATTTTGCACAAGTGAATTTGTATCCAGCAAGAACGCATAGCAAGGATCCGAGTTAATGACAAGCTCATAAATTTTGCTCAGACCAAGGTCATAATGCAGCTTCATTTTGTAAAATTGTTTCCCGAAACTCCAGTGGGAAAAGCGAGTCGGCATTCCATAAGCACCAAATGTATATAAGATGTCCGCGGGAACAACTTCATAGCGCATTGGATAGAAATCCAACCCGAAACCTTCCGCGATTTCCGTAATTTCATCAATGGCACGATTCAAGGTCTCTCTTTCACGGCTCATTCGATCTTCCCCCCATTCAGGTTTCGGAGGTCTGAAGCCAGAGGCCGGACGCATAGAGTCAAAGACACCAACCTTCTGACCCCTCTCGCTTTAACTTTCATCCCGGCTTCTGATTTCCGGCCTCTGGATTAGTGTATGAAGCAAAATGGCCGAGGATGAATGAGCCGCTCATGTTTTATGAAGGATTGGGGAAAATACAGAAGAGGTGATCACGATGCAACAACAGCAGGAAATCAATGAACTTTTATCATTTTTGAAAACGTGGGACGGCAAACAAATTCTCATCTCCAAGGAAGAAAACGGCGATCGTGATCAGACCATAATCAATTTGGAAAACATTACGATGGCCAATCAGGGAGAAACAATTGATGGTTACGTCTCCCCCATATCATTGCAATTACAGGGGGAAGGAAGGGCCGTTATGAGCGACACCGAAGTCCCGATGCCTTCCACAACATATGATATCCCAATTTCGGCCTTACAAGATGCCCACTTTGACGGAGTGCGCTTTTACATGTCCACAGATCGCGGAAATTACACGATAAGCAAAATGTAAAAAAACACGAAAGAAAAAAGGGCCGATTGCTCGGCCCGTTTAAGATTGCTGCAAGATCTGATTTACTTGTTCCATGACTGCCGTTTTCATTTGGTCCAAGGAACTAATACTTTCCTCAGATGTTTCTTTACAAACTCCGAAATACAGTTTGATTTTCGGTTCGGTTCCCGAAGGCCGCAAACAGAACCAACTTCCGTCTTCAAGGAAATACTTCAACACATTGGATTTCGGTAAATCAAGCGTTTCCGCCTCTCCTGATTTAGGATTTCTCCGTTCACGAAGCTGATAATCTTCAAACGAAACAATCGTGTGCCCGGCAATAGTTTGTGGCGGCCTCTTCCGGAAAACGTCCATTACGTTACTGATTTTCTCTGACCCCTGTTTGCCTTTTAAAGTAACAGACTCAAGTTCTTCACGGAACCAACCGTATTTCTCATAAAGCTCCAGTAAACCGTCGTACAAAGATTTTCCCATTGATTTATAATACGCAGCTGCTTCTGCTGCAAACAAACAGGTCTGTACAGCATCTTTATCACGGACGAAATCACCAATTAAATACCCGTAGCTTTCTTCATAACCGAATAGAAAGGTGTGAGAATTAGACTGATCATATTCTTTAATCTTCTCACCAATAAATTTAAATCCTGTCAGGGTATCAACGGTTTCCATTCCGTAATCCTTTGCAACCCGGCGACCAAATTCAGAGGTCACAATGGTTTTCAAAACCACGCCGTTCTTAGGTAGTAAATCATCGGAATGCTTCTGGGATAAAAGATAATGAAGTAACAGGGCTCCTGTTTGGTTTCCGTTTAGAACGATATATTCACCGCTATGATTTTTCACAGCTACGCCAACACGGTCTGCATCCGGATCCGTCGCTAATAATACATCAGCATCAACCCGCTCACCGTACTGAATCGCTTTTTCGAAAGCAGCGTGTTCTTCAGGATTAGGCGAAGCCACCGTCGAAAATCCCGGGTCCGGCTCTTCCTGTTCCGCAACGATTGTTACGTTCCCGAAACCAAGTGCTGTCAACCCCCGTCGGACAGGCTTATTTCCCGTTCCGTGCAGCGGTGTATACACGATGTTCAAACTTCGTCCCATTTCCCGAATGACATCCGCATTCACAGAAATCGTCTGTAACTTTTCATTATAAGCCTGATCCACCTTCTCACCAATAACAGAGAGCAAGCCGGACTGCTTCAATTCGGATTCGCTGGCAATCTTCACAGCCAATTCATTCTCAACTTCATTCACCTTCGCGATGACCTGATCAGCTGTCTCGGGAGGAAGCTGTCCACCATCCTGCCCATATACTTTATATCCATTATATTGCGGCGGATTATGGCTTGCGGTAATCACTATGCCTGCAAAAGCTCCCAAATGGCGTACCGCAAAGGATAACTCAGGCGTTGGCCGCAATTCATCAAATAAATAAGTGCGAATATCGTGACAGCCCAAAGTCAAAGCCGCCTCTTTCGCGAATTCCGATGAGCGGTACCGGGAATCGTAGGCAATCACAACTCCGCGAAGTTTAGCCTCTTCCCCTTGCTCTTCAATATAACGCGCCAGTCCTTCAGACGCCTTTCTGACCGTATACCGATTCATCCGGTTAGTCCCCGGTCCAATCTCTCCTCGCATGCCTCCGGTCCCGAAGGTTAAGTTTCGATAGAAACAATCTTCAAGGGTCTGTTCATCCTCGCTGATTGCTTCCAATTCCTTCCTCGTATCTTTATCAAGACGCGGATCCGCCGTCCAACGTTCAAATTCCTTATTCCAATCCATGGCTTCCTCCTCCAATTCCATTTTCCGGTTTGATTATACCATGAACCGCAACGGTTTTCAGAATTTGTCTTTATAATAAACATGTTGAAGAGATAATGAGTCACCTAAGGTTAACAAACCATATGAAAATTCCGGCTGACGGCGCTTGTCGGTCGGTGAACCGGGATTAAAAAGTCTCACCCCTTCAATCTCGTCATCAAATGGAATATGAGAGTGACCGAAAATCACCAAATCAACGTGTTCCCCCTCGAAAGTTCTGAGAGCTCGCTCTGGAGTGGTCCGCCCTTTCCCGAGATGTCCATGAACTACACCGATGCGATATCCTTCCAATTCCAACAACTTTTTCTGCCTGAAACGCGAAATAACTTCATTCCCGTCAACATTACCGGCAACTCCTTCAACCGGAGCAATTTCACGAAAGGAATCGTACACATCAAGCGTCTGCCAGTCACCGGCATGGATAATCAAATCCACACCCCTAAGCCCCTCTTTGAGCACTTCGGGGAGTTCTTTTCCATGGCCGGGCATATGAGTGTCGGAGACCAATCCGATTTTCATTACATCATCACCACCTATTTTGTCTAAAGATGTCTTATGATTTATTATGAGTCAAGCGGAATTGTCGCCTCTTCGACTCGCTGCTCCAATTCCTTTAACATCATTTGCTTCTCCTCTTCCGTCCAGTGTAAACGCTGTGCCATATAGGCAGTAACAGGAGCTTTCCACTTGTGCACCCAATCGATATGAAAGAAAAGCGCTCCGGTTCGACGAATGAAGAAATCAGACGGTTTGGCCGTCATTTCTTCTTCTATGGCATACACGACCATCGCGAATACGGATTTGGGAAGCCCATAATGTGGGGCTTCTTCACCCGTGGTTCTCAAAATATCATACAATCTTTCCACATTCGATCCGTACCGGATTGCCAGTTTCTCAGCTTGATTTGAGGTCAAACCAATTGTAGTCCCTTCACGGATTTTCTCCCCGACAAAATTGGAGAATTCTCGAGAGCCGCCAACCTTTCCACCGGATAGACGAATTCGGTCTGTCCTTGACTTCGAATACAAACCGGCTCCCTCTTTTTCCAGTTCTTCTGCGGCCAAATCGACTACCCGCTCGGCCATCTTTCGATAGCCCGTTAATTTTCCTCCCGCAATCGTGATCAACCCTGAATCAGAATGGAAGATTTCATCTTTACGTGAAATCTCCGACGGAGAACGGCCTTCTTCATGAATAAGCGGGCGTACACCGGCCCAACTTGATTCCACATCTTCGGGCCGGACATTAATCCCCGGAAACATGTAATCAATCGCTCTAAGCAAATAGTCCCTGTCTTCAACTGTCATACGCGGATGCACCGGATTGCCTTTGAAATGAGTATCAGTTGTGCCGACATAGGTTTTTCCTTCACGTGGAATGGCAAATACCATCCGGCCATCAGGAGCGTCGAAATACACCGCTTGTTGCAATGGAAACCGACTGTTGTCGATTGTAATGTGAACACCTTTCGTCAAATGGAGTTGCTTTCCTTGTTTCGATTGATCTTTTTCACGCAAATCATCCACCCACGGACCGGCGGCATTAATAATTTTCTTCGCTCGAATGTCTCGGCTTTCACCTGTCAATTGATCCACCGCACGTACTCCGGCAACCTTTCCGCTTTCGTACAAGAACTCTTCCGCCTTCACATAATTAACGGCTTTCGCCCCTTGCTCGACTGCCTTCTTTATGACCTCAAGCGTCAAACGGGCATCATCGGTTCTGTATTCCACGTAATAGCCCGCACCTTTCAGGCCATCTCTCCGTAACAAAGGTTCTTTCTCAACAGTTTGTTGCTTTTTTAACATGAGTCGCCGTTCATTACGGCTGACGCCCGCTAACCGATCGTACACCGCCAATCCAGCTGACGTCGTGAATTTTCCAAATGTACCGCCGCGTATCAATGGCAACAACATCCACTGAGGCGTCGTTACATGGGGAGCATTTTCATAAACAACCGCACGTTCCTTTCCAACCTCTGCTACAAGTTTCACCTCTAACTGCTTCAAGTATCGCAGCCCTCCGTGAACCAACTTAGTTGAACGGCTGGAAGTGCCTGCCGCAAAATCCTGCATGTCAATCAAACCCGTTTTCATCCCGCGCGTTTGCGCATCCAATGCGGTTCCCGCTCCGGTAATGCCGCCCCCAATCACAAGCAAGTCTAAATCCTTAGCCGATAAGTCATCAAGCAAAACCGACCGTTGAATACTGGAAAATGAATTTTTCATAAATGGGTCCCCCTAACCACGTTAAAAAAGACCGCACGCATCCCCCCGTGAAAGAAAGATGTTGCGGCCTCTCCATTTTCTCCGACCTAATATGAACCTTGTTTCATTATATCACACTTTGAAAATCCGTGCCGCTTCGACCGCCTTTTTCCATCCACCATACAGGCGATTTCGCTCCTTATCGTTCATTCCGGCTTCGAACCCTCTGTCCAATTTCCAATTTCCGGCGATCTCTTTACGGCTTTCCCAAAACCCTACCGCCAGTCCGGCTAAATACGCCGCCCCGAGCGCAGTGGTTTCATTCACTTCTGGCCGCTCCACCGAAACGCCCAGCAGATCGCTCTGAAATTGCATCAGAAGATTATTTTTCACGGCGCCTCCGTCGACTCGAAGGGTTTTCACCGGGATCCCCGACTCTTCCACCATTGCGTCCAGGACATCTTTCGTTTGATAAGCCAAAGATTCCAGCACAGCCCGAACAAAATGTTCTTTCTCCGTCCCGCGAGTCAATCCAAACACGGCTCCCCGGGCATCGTTGTCCCAATAGGGCGTACCTAACCCGACAAAAGCAGGAACAACATAAACACCATCGGTCGAACTTACTCGTTCAGCATATTTTTCACTTTCCGGTGCCGATTTCAACATTCGCAAGCCATCTCGAAGCCATTGAATGGCAGATCCCGCAACGAAAATACTTCCTTCCAACGCATACTCAACCTGATCATCCAATCCCCAAGCAATTGTTGTCAACAGGCCTTTCTCCGACGATACCGGATTCGAACCCGTTTTCATGAGCATGAAACAACCCGTTCCGTAGGTGTTTTTCACCATGCCTTCATCGAAGCAAGCTTGCCCGAACAAAGCCGCTTGCTGATCGCCAGCCGCTCCGGCAATCGGCACCTGCTCTCCAAAGAAATGATGTGTTGCGGTCTCGGCATATACTTCAGAAGAAGAACGAACCTCAGGGAGCAATGCCCGCGGAACATCCAACATTTCCAACAACTCGTCATCCCATTTCAGGTCATGAATATTAAACAACATGGAACGTGAAGCGTTCGAATAGTCCGTTACGTGAGCTTTGCCGCCGGACAGCTTCCATATCAACCAGCTGTCAACCGTCCCGAACAGCAAATCACCATTCTCGGCTTTCTCACGCGCGCCCTCCACCTGATCAAGAATCCATTTGATCTTCGTTCCCGCGAAATATGCATCAATCAATAACCCGGTTTTCGCCTTAACCGTTTCTTCATAACCGGCCGCTTTCAGTTCTTCACAGATTTCGGAGGTCTGCCGCGATTGCCACACGATCGCACGATACACCGGCCGGCCCGTATGTCTATCCCAAACAATCGT
Organism: Caryophanales bacterium; assembly: GCA_035776675.1. GTDB lineage: Bacteria > Bacillota > Bacilli > Bacillales > DASSOY01 > DASSOY01. The sequence continues at coordinate 20,532 of DASTWO010000198.1, read as the reverse complement.
CGTTTCTCTTTGATTCGTTATGCCCAGAGCGGCAATCTCCTTCGGCGAGGTATTCGTTTGCGACAACACCTCCGCAATCACCGCCATCACTGAACTCCAGATTTCCTGCGCATCGTGTTCAACCCATCCGGCTTTCGGAAAGTACTGCCGAAATTCTTTCTGTGCGACCCCGGCAATCTTTCCGTCATGACCAAACAACATTGCCCGAGAGCTTGTCGTCCCTTGATCGATTGACAACACATACTTCTTTTCCATCATCGCTGCCTTCCCCCAATCTTTATCCTATTCGAACGACATTGTTATTTCTACTGAACAATCGCCTCAATTTTCGTCCTCAACCAGCGAATGATATCCTGGTAAACCTCTTCCTTGTTTAATTCATTCAACAGCTCATGCCGGCCGTCCTTGTAAAATTTCACATCGATATCCCGAATCCCTGCTTTTTGAAGATGCCGGGCCACCTTTAGCACGCCTTTTGTATTCTGGCCAACCGGATCCTGGTCCCCCGAAACAAAGAAAACAGGCAAATTTTTCGGCATTTGCTTTAACAGGGCAGGCTTATCCAACCTTTTCAGACCGACAAATAAATCGTAATAAAATCCCGCTGTTGCCACGGCACCGCAATAAGGATCCTTGATATACCGATCGACTTCCTTTTCATCACGGGTCAACCAATCAAATTCCGTCCGCCACGGTTCAAACGCTTTGTTATAGCTTCCGAAGGAAAGCCGGGTCAGCAGTTCACTCCTCGCCTTCTTCCCATGTTTTCTGATTTCCCGTTTGGCCATGCCTATGGCAACCGAACTTAACACTCCTTGATCAGCACCGGTGCCCGACAAGATCACTCCAGCAAGCTCTCGACCGTATTTCTGAACGTAACGACGGGACAGAAACGAACCCATACTATGACCGAATAAAAAAACAGGCAATCCAGAGTGCCCCTCTTTCGCGATATTCGTTACCTCGTACAAATCATCCACAACCAGCTCCCAGCCGTTCTCATCGGCGAAATAACCGAGATTCTCTTTACCTCCTGCTGTCTCACCATGACCTCTATGATCATTGGCATACACGGCATAACCCTCGTCAACCAACACTGAAGCGAATGCCTCGTAACGGGCAGAATGTTCAGACATTCCATGTGCGATTTGTACCACACCAATAACCTTCCCAGAGGGAATCCATTTGTGAACATATATTTCCGCTCCATCAACTGTTTGGAAGGTGAAAGTGACCGCCTCCATCAGCTTCATCCCCTTCTATGTAAAAAAATCCACATACCTCATCAGCTAGGAAAATGTGGATTAGGTATCAATCTTCAGAAAACAGGTCACCTAAACGGATCTGGATGCAGGAAAAATGCGGTGAAGTGATGGTATCTTCCAATTGATACACTTCATCAAGATCATACCGTCCATCCCGTAAAATAAACTGTTCCAACACCTCGTAATAAGGGTCGAGAATCCAGTATTCCTTCACACCAAACCGTTCGTACGTCTCTTTCTTCTCCTTCTTATCTCTCTTCCCTGTCGAAGGCGACAAGATCTCCACAAGCAAATCGGGTGAACCCTCAACTGCCTTTTCCTTCACAATATCTTTACGTTCCTTCGACACAAAAACAAGATCCGGTTGTTTGACATTTTTCTCGGCAAACTTGATATCAACCGGGGAAATCAAGACTTTTCCTTCCGGATGACAGTGTGTCTTTAAATGTGCGGATAAACTGACCAGCAATTCCTGATGTTGAATCCGTGGAGCCGGTTCCATAACATATAAAGCACCGTCATCGATTTCATAACGTTTTCCATCATCAGGAAGTTTCACATAGTCATCATACGTGAAGGTCTTTCCCATTTTCGACAGCCTCCCGCCAACACAAGATTTCTTTCAATTATAACAAATGTTCGCCTTTTTTGTCATTTGTCAAAAAGGCAATCAACGCCGCCAACTCCATTTCAGCCATAGACTCCATTCGATGATCCACATCGCCAAACGTCAGCGACGCTGTCACTTCATTCGGCACTACCACGCAATACATTCCTGCTCGTTTGGCCGCCAGTGCTCCATTAGCGGAATCTTCAAAGGCAACGGCTTCCTCTGGCCGGACACCAAGGCACTCTGCCGCCTGCAAATATAACGCCGGGTCGGGCTTTACCCGTTCAACGTTATCAGCTGTTCGAATGCATCCAAACTCATCCAACAGCCCTAAACGCCGCAAATGCCCGCCGACCCACTCATAATGGGAACTGGATGCCAATCCAATTTTCAACCCAAGTTCTTTCGCCGCCTCTAAATACCGTTCGACACCGGGTAAAGGCTTGCCATTCTCCAACATAGACAAGATTCGCTTGCTTCGTTCTTCGTGAAAGGCTTCGCGATCCACAGTCTGTTCAATCTGATCTTCAAGATGACCAATCAAATCGAAATGATCCGCATGCGTCCCGACACATTCCCCCCAAACATCCAGAGACAATTCAGCCCCCCGTTCCCGAAACATCTCTTTCGAAACCGTATACTCCGGCAACTCCGTATCCATAATCAATCCGTCAAAATCAAAAACCACCGCTTTGATCATCCGGCTTCCCTCCCAACTTAATCTATTTGCATTGTATCTTATCCTACGAAAAAAATCTCCCGCCTCAATCAACGAGACAGGAAATTTCAAAATTAAAAGACCACTATTGTTCATATAAATACTAGCTATTCGGAATATCCATGAATTTATCTCTTAGATCCTGAAATTTATCAACTTCCGATAAAAAGACGATAACTCTCCCATGTTTCTTTTCTTCTTGATCTTCACAATTATGCAGTTCAATCCTACCATGTGCCATGAACAGATACTGACACTGATAGATTCCCGGTGATGACTCTGAACCACCAGGAAAGGATTGATAACCAGGGTAATTATTTTCGAAGTGAAAAACCTTTCCGTCATATTGCAAAGTACTGGTCTTGGAGGATCCATTTTTATCAAAAATGCTGATTTTAACTTTAGCTTTCTTTTTTTGGTCTACCTTTTCCTGAAACTTAAAAACCATCTTGAGATTTTTCGTTTCAATTGCTCCATTCAAGACCTGTTTAGGCTGGCTACTTAGGTGTTTGACCACAACATGGCCATCTTTGACCGCCTCTTCCACTGTATAGGTCTCCGTATTGGATTGTTCCTGTGCACACGCGGAAAGGATAGTCAACATCAAAATACATATAAAAAATAATCCTTTTCTCAACAAAAGTCCCTCCTTTCTAACTACTCTGTACCCCCATGGTTTTCCTTGAAAGCTTCTTTGACTTGCTGAAAATGCTCCATTGAAACACTTAAAACGGTAACTGAATAGGGAAGCTTTTTTCCGTCCTGGCTACACTTCTGCAGTCCTACACTGGCAGTGTCACTGTTGCTTGATCCGTTATAAGTACTGAATGCTTTACACTTGTAGTGCCTATCTCCAGAAGAATAGTGAATCACCTTGCCGTCAAAACTTACTCTTGCTGTTCGGGTCCCTGAACCTTCACGAAATGTTATTATCTTTAACTTGGCGGATTCTCCCTGATCAATTTTCCGATCAAAACGGAAGATTTTCTTAAGGTGATAGACCTTAACAGTGTCATAGGTAATGAAATCTTCATGGCTCGTGTTCTTTCTTGTCTTAACGACTACATGCCCCGCTTCCACAGCTTCTTCAACCGTCATCGTTTCCTTTGGTTTTCTTGGAGAATCTTGGCTGTCCTCTTTCATTGTAGATCCCCCAGAACAGGCAACCGAAATAACGAGAATCAAAATCATCACAGAGAAAAACATAACTTTCCTCATGCTTCCATCCCCTTTGTAAACTCATCATGGTCAGACATGGTACAAAAATCAACAAACCTGCCACTTTTTCCTTTACCTATCTTTTCCTTCGACAGGTACAAAAGAATCCCTTTATATGTCACAAAAGTTTCCCTTTTTTTGAAAAATCGTCAGTCAAACTGACTTTATCTACAAATTACCCTCTTGTCTTAGGAAGTTTGTTCAAATATACTAGGGTAAAGGTCCTATTGTTTGCAAAACTTCCTCAAGTTTGAAAAGAAGGATGCTTTGGATCGAATAGACATAGAATGAGTAGAGAAAAAAAGGGGGTTATTGTAAGTTGGGGAATTTGGCTTACCGTTTATCCAGTAAATTTATATTGTCGGCATTTGGGCTGTTCCTGATTGGCTCGTTACCGGCTCTTTTCCGAGGAATTTCCGTAGACTTTGTATCCTATTTCAATAGTTTGGGGGAGGTCCTGAACAAGTTTCTTCACCCGTCATCCCTCGTTTATTTAAATGACGGAGTACCTTGGCCGTTGTTTCCACAAATTCTCGGTCCATGGCTGGATTCGATGCGAACATTCTTTCTGCCGTTTTTTTGTGCTTTTATTATCGCTTTGGCGGCCGCTTACGTCACCTTATTGTTGCCGCCTCGATTTTCGAAGGTTATCCGGTTTATCTCGTTTATTCTGGAATCCCTTCCGGACATACTCATCATCGCCTTGTTGCAACTCGGAGTCATTTGGTTTTACCAGAAAACCGGCGCTCTCGTGTTCAATATTGCCGCCTACGGCGAGGCCAGCGAGCCGGTTGTTCTTCCCATCATTGTCATGACGGTCTTGCCGACAATCATGCTCTATCGCCTGATGTTACTCGACTTTCGTAATGAAGAGGAAAAACCTTACGTTGAACTGGCCAAAAGCCTGGGATTGAAAAGGCAGACGATTCTCCTCGTTCACATTTTCCGAAACGCGGTCATTCACATTTTCATTGATTCGAAATTCATCCTCTGGATGATGCTATCCAATCTTTTGATTGTCGAATACCTCTTCAATCTGCAGGGCGTCATTCATTTCATGCTCGGAGACCCTTCTCCGCTTATATTTACAGTTGGGCTTTTCTTGTTGTTTGTGCCGATTTTTGTATTCATGGCAATCGGGCAATCCGTAATCGAGAAATTAACGGCCCGGAAGGTGGAGATGTAATATGGTGAAAGCTTTATTGAAACACCCCTTGTTTATGATGGGTTCTTTATTCATTGTATTGGTATTCGCGGGAAGTATCGTTCATGCTGTGTTTTTCGATTCCTATATCCCAGAAACGACGCTTTACTTTGAAGGGGACACATTAATTGCCGATGCACCCTTGACCCCTTCTCAGGATCCACCATTGGGTTCGAACAAACAGGGGAAGAATTTGTTCTTTCTCCTTCTTATGGGGGCAAAGTATACAATTGGCCTCGCATTCGCCGTCGCGGCCTTGCGGATGTTTTTCTCTGTCATTCTTGGTGTTATATACGGGAATTATTTCATGCGTTTTAATCGGTATATTTCAAAAGGCATTGAGGCCTTCAATTACGTACCTGCCGCCTTATTGGCTTACGTGTTGCTTGTAACAGTTCTTAGGGAACATGTAATGACCAGTTCCTATACATATTCCTTTGATGAGCGGGTCTTATTTGAGTTGGCTATCTTGACATTGATTGCCTTGCCGACAACCACATTGCTGATCGGAAACGAGACCGATTATATTCTGAAACAAGAGTTCATTACAGGTGTGAAAACAATGGGGGCCAGCCGATGGCATATTATACGGAAGCATATCCTCCCTCATCTGGGACCAAGGTTATGGATTCAGTTCATGCAACAGGTGATTCAAGTCCTGATTCTGTTAATTCATCTGGGCTTTCTGGGGTTATTCTTCGGTGGGACCAATATTGACAAAATGACGGGTGACATGTTTTCAGTTACAGGGGAATGGTCAGGGATTATCGGAAAGGCCTTTGGTAATCTACTGACTTATCCCTGGGTCGCTTTGACCCCGCTTGTCGCATTTGCTTTAACCATTCTGGCGATGCATTGCATTCTTGAAGGCTTGACGGATGTGTTGGACCGGCAAAAGGTCATCAAAAAATCAACGAAGAAAAAGAAAAGAAACACCCATTCAGGAACACCGCCTGTTTCCGTTGACTTCACTCCTGCGGAGAAAAAAGTTTCCGGCCAATAAAGAAACGCTAAAGTCTTTGGCGTAAAAGTTGAAGGCTGCTGCTCTTAACCGAGCAACAGCCTTTTTGTTATCCCTGCGGTTTGGCAGGCACCGAAATGCCTGACAGCGCCTGTCCGGCTTCATTGGCATAGATATCTTGAGAGGCGAGATCTCCAAGTGCCACCATGCCTACGACTTGATCGTTTTCTACGACCGGCAAACGGCGGATTTGCCGTTGAGCCATGATCTGCGCGGCTTCATGGGCATCCATATCCGGACGGCCTGAGACGAGATCCGTCGTGGACATGCATTGTGACACCGGCGTTTGCCCATCAATTCCTTGTGCGGTTGAACGCAACGTGATGTCACGATCTGTAATAACTCCGCACAATTTGCCGTTTTCCACAACCGGCAAGGAGCCAATGTTGTATTGACTCATCAAGGACGCTGCTTGTTGAAGCGTTTGATCAGGCGAAACCGAAACGACGTTTTGGGCCATCATGTTTCTTAACTGTTGATTTTGTGCCATTCTTCATTCCTCCTGCCAATTGTATACTGTCCGTCCCATCATGGATAACAATGGACAGTATCTGTCATTAGTGTGGCTGATTTGGCGAAAAATATTTCTTCCCGCTTAATGAAAAACAATGGATTCCCCATCACTGACAGCGATGATAGTTCCTTCCTTGTCGGTTCGAAAGATTGTAATGTCGCGCTCTTTCAGCTTTTTAATGACCTTTCGTGAAGGAAATCTGAATTTATTCGCGTCTGAAATGACCGCATATTTCGGATCCACTTTGTCCAGAAATGGATTAGAGGTAGCGGAATTGGCGCCATGGTGGGCGATTTTCATTACATCTGCCTTTACCTTAACATCCTGATTCAGCATTTCTTCTTCGCTTTTTTTGCCGGCATCCCCCATAAGCAAGAATTGGTTTTCCCCGTGGGTTACTTTCAACACGAGACTGTAATCATTCATGACCCTGTATTTTTTCCCAAGAGGAGCAAGCACATCGATCCGGACATCCGGATCCAGGCGGATGGTTTGCCCTGCTTTCGCCTCAAAAACAGTTGTACCCTGTTCGGCCACTGCCTTGGTTAAATTCCTGTAGGACCGGGTTTTGTTCGCCAACGGAGGCAAATAAAGCGTTTGAACCGGGAAAGCTTCGAGGATTTCATCCATTCCGCCAATATGGTCGTGGTGTGGATGAGTGGCGATCAAAATATCAATGGCCACAATGTCATGTTGCTTTAAATAGGACAGAACATCTTTGGCATGAGCATTATTCCCGCTATCAATCAGCACCGTTTTGCCATCCGATGTTTGCAATAGAATACAATCTGCCTGTCCCACACTTAGAAAATGAAAACGAATAATTTCCGGATCCTCAGCATTTGCCGAAATCGGCAAAATCCCTATGCAACAAAAAGCGGCAATGAACAGGATTAATAAACGCTTCACCTGAATTCCTCCCCGTCTCTTCAATAAGCTTATTATGTGAAGAACATGCTTGATTTATTATTAGAAAAAACCCGCGGATGTAAACCGCGGGTGTGATTCCTATGCCTTTACGGCCTCCTCCTTTCGGAAGAAATGTTTCATGGCATGATAGACGTCTTTCTTTTGCTTCAGTATGAAGTGCCTGAATTTCCGTTGGCTCATGTTTCTGTAGGCGCTCATAAGGGTCGATCTTCTGTTATAGGGATTGATTTCCCCGTACCCGAACATATTAGAAGCCTCCATAAGCTGTTCAACAAGGCTGACACAACGATTGTTATCGGATGTCAAATTATCCCCGTCTGAAAAGTGGAATGGGTATATGTTGTAACGATAAGGACTGTATTTCTCATCAATCAGCTCCAACGCTTTCCTGTAGGCAGAAGAACAAATCGTTCCACCGCTTTCGCCTTTTGAGAAGAAGTCCTCTTCAGTAACAACTTTCGCTTCGGTATGATGTGCAATAAATTCAATGTCCACATGTTCATATTTAGAATGCAGGAAACGCGTCATCCAGAAGAAAAAGCTGCGGGCCATGTATTTTTCCCAGACGCCCATTGATCCTGATGTATCCATCATGGCCAGCACAACAGCTTTGGACTCCGGTTTTTCAATATCGTTCCAGGTCTTGAAACGAAGGTCATCCTGCAGAATCGGATTGATCCCGGGCCGTCCCTTCATGGCATTCCTTTTGTAAGCCGACAAAATCGTTCGCTTCTTGTCTATGTTTCCCATTAGCCCGGTTTTGCGAATATCATTAAATTCAATCGCATCGGTGGTAACATTGTCTTCTTCCTTTTCCTGCAAATCAGGTAATTCAAGTTCCTTAAACAGCATGTCTTCAAGCTCCATCATCGACACTTCAGCTTCGTAATAATCTTCACCGGGTTGATTTCCCGCGTTTCCTTCTTTACCGGATCCAGCCTTGCTCTTCCCACCCGGTTCCCGTGCAATGACATCGCCTACCTTGCTGTCACCGTCCCCCTGGCCGACGTGTTTGGTCTTATCGTAATTATAACGAATTTTATACTCATCAAGGGAACGAATCGGGATTTTCACAAGTTTCCTGCCGTTGGACATGATAATGCTTTCCTCGCTGATCAAATCGGGCAAATTGCTTTTAACCGCCTCTCGTACCTTTTCCACATGGCGTTGTTGATCCCGATAACCTTTGCGATGGAGGGACCAATTTTCTTCTGAAACATTAAAGTTTGCCATCTCTTCCCCCTCCTCATCAATGAACGTTTTCACAATGATTCACATATAATACAGATGGTGTGCCTCAACCCGATAAGGTTGGTTACTCTCATCCTATGCACGGAATCGTAAGAATTGCGGGATCTCAGCGCAAAATTAAATCCCCTCACCTTTAACGGTGAAGGGATTCGTCATTTCTTATCATGTTGAATCGGGTCAGGGATCTGATCCCGTTGCTTAACCTGTTTATTCGTATCCATCGTTTCCATTTCTTTGCCTAGCCGTTCAATTTCCTTTTCATTCTTGGCCATTGAGCTATTCTCCGGTTTTGTTTCTTCCTTTCGGGTCATCGGAACACCTCCTGTGAAACTGTTCCCCTCCACGAATATCAATAAACCTCAAAGGCTGAAATGGGCCAATAGCGCAGGTCAACTTTCCCTACGATATCATCCATGGACACAAACCCGAAATAGCGGCTGTCATAGCTCCGACGGCGATTATCCCCGAGCACAAACACTTTCCCTTTAGGGACAACTTTTTTCCCGGTCTTTTCTTTCAGGGTGAAGTCCTGGGTAAGTTTGCCGGAAACCAATTGTTCTTTGAATGGCTTTAAATAAGGTTCTTTCATGGGTTCCCCGTTTATATACAACACATCATTTTCATAATGAAGTGAATCGCCGGGGAGGCCGATTACCCTTTTGATGAAATCTTCACTCTCCGAATAATGAAAGACAATCAGCTCAAACCGCTCAGGTTTGCTGAGATCATAATCGATCTTATTGACAATGACACGATTGCCGTCATGAATCGTTGGCAGCATGGACTGCCCGTGAACCACATAATTGGCGAAGAAGAAATTTTGTATGACAAATACAATAACAACCGCGATTACAATCGCCTTAACCCAATCCAGAACGGCCTTTTTGCGCATGACGCCATCTCCCAGTCAGTTATTTCTCCCAATGTATCATGTCCCCGACCGATGGGCAAGGTTTTTTCGCCTTCCATTCAAATGAAACCCCCCGTAAAAGGGGGGAAGAATCATCGATTCAGCAAGCTGCCGACATATCGCAGCAGTTCGTTTGCAGATGTCGTGTTATAGCCATGTTCATCTACCAGACGGGCGATAACCTCATTAATTTTCTTCAGTTGGGTTTCATCAGGGGTCTTCGTTGAAGTCGTGATTTTCACAACATCCTTCAGGTCCGCGAATAATTTCTTCTGGATCGCCTCACGCAATCTTTCGTGGGAGTTATAATCGAACCTTTTTCCTTTTCGGGCATAAGCGGAGATCCGGATCAGGATTTCTTCACGGAAAGCCTTTTTCGCGTTCTCGGAAATGCCGATTTGCTCCTCAATCGAGCGCATCAGTTTTTCATCCGGATTCAGCTCTTCGCCTGTCAACGGATCCCTGATTTTATTCTTGTTACAATAAGCTTCCACATTGTCTAGATAATTGTCCATCAGCGTCTTTGCCGACTCCTCGTAAGAATAGACGAAGGCCTTTTGTACCTCTTTCTTGGCGATATCATCATACTCTTTACGCGCGGTAGAAATGAAATTCATGTAACGTTCCTTATCCTCAACGGAAATCGACGGATGTTGCCCCAGCCCGTCTTTCAGAGAGCGCAAAACATCCAACGCATTAATGGAAGGTGTATCCTTACGAATAATCGCTGAAGAAATCCGGTTAATAACGTAACGAGGATCAATGCCTTCCATTCCTTCATCTGTATGTTCTTTACGGAGTTCATCCATATCAACGGAATTGAAACCTTCAACCGTTTCTCCATCGTACAAACGCATTTTCTTAACAAGGTCGAGACCTTGTTTGCCGGATTCTTTTAAGCGGGTCAGAATGGAAAAAATCGCCGCTACTTTCAATGCATGTGGAGCAATATGCACATGCCGCATATCACTATCACGGATCATTTTATCATAAATGCGTTCTTCCTCTGAGACTCTCAAGTTGTAAGGAACAGGCATGACAATAATTCGGGAATGTAAGGCTTCATTCTTCTTATTGGAGATGAATGAACGATATTCTGCCTCGTTCGTGTGCGCGATAATAAACTCGTCAGCACTGATCAAAGCAAATCGTCCGGCCTTGAAGTTCCCTTCCTGTGTAAGCGACAACAAATGCCAGAGAAATTTCTCATCACACTTGAGCATTTCCTGGAATTCCATCATCCCGCGGTTCGCCTTGTTAAGCTCACCATCAAAACGATACGCACGCGGATCGGATTCTGAACCGTACTCCGCAATAGTGGAGAAGTCGATACTTCCGGTAAGATCAGCGATATCTTGCGATTTCGGGTCAGACGGACTGAATGTGCCGATGCCGACACGCCTGTCTTCATCAAAGAGAACCCGTTCCACCATAACGTCTTCAATACGGCCGCCATACTCCTTTTCCAACCGCATGGTATTTAACGGCGACAACGATCCCTCGGGCTTAATACCATATTCCTTGTAGAAATCATCCCTGAGATGATTCGGAATAAGGTGAAGCGGATCTTCGTGCATTGGACAGCCTTTAATCGCAAATACCGCTCCGGCCGGAGTCCGTGAATATTCTTCAAGGCCGCGTTTGAGCATATTCACAATCGTGGATTTCCCTCCACTGACCGGACCCATCAACAGCAAAATTCTCTTTTTCACATCGAGCCTTTTAGCCGCCGGGTGAAAATATTCTTCCACAAGCCTTTCCACTGTGTCTTCTAATCCGAAGATTTCCCTGTCGAAAAACTGATAACGTTTCTCCCCGTCCTTTCCTTCGATCCCGGCATCTTTGATCATATTATAAACCCGCGAATGAGCTGACTGTGCGTATTCCGGATGCTCCTTCAAAATCTCCAAGTACTCGGCGAAGGTACCTTCCCAGGTTAAGCGGCTTTCCTCTTCACGGTGCTGACGAATCTGATCCAATATATCCATAAGTACCCCCTCGCAATTCTGGTGCTGTAATACATCCTATGCAAGACCCCCGTTATGATGAAAAGCAATGTTCAAAAAATCGAACCATCTTAATAGTTCACAAGGAAACCTTGATTCGTTATAATAAGGAGAGAAATGGACATTGGATAGAAAGAGAAGTACAGTGAATAATAAAATTTACATAAAAGTTGAGAGCGGAAACTCCCGGTTTCCGGCATCTCATTGAATTGGAGGAATAACAAATGCAGTTTATCGGAATCTTATTCGTTACCGTTAGCTTTTTGGCGGCTATTTTCACAGCCGGTTTTGAGGATCGCCCTAACAAAAATCATTAAAAAATCGGTGGACAGACCGATTCATTCATAAAAAAACGACCTTGGCCAAGGTCGTTTTTTTATTCAACCGGAGACTGAATAAAATGCATCCGGCGGATCCCCACACACCGATTTAATGTGAGCGCTCATACGCCAAGGCGTATGGACTTATTCAATTCCGGGAAATCCCTTTTGCCTAAGCGCTTCATACACAAGAATAGCCGCGGTGTTGGAAAGATTCAACGACCGAACCACATTGGTCATTGGAATCCGCAGACAGCGATCGGCATTCCTTTCTTTGACATCATCCGGTAATCCTGAAGACTCACGCCCGAAGACAAAAAAGTGATCTTTCTCCTGGTCGCTATAATCCATATCCGTATGCGGAATCGTCCCAAATTTCGTCAGAAAATAAAATTCACCCTTCGGATATTGGGCAAATAATTCATCCAATGAATCATGATAACGAACATCAACATATTGCCAGTAATCCAGCCCCGCGCGTTTCAACATTTTATCATCGGTCGAAAACCCAAGGGGGCGAACGAGATGAAGGATCGTATTTGTTGCAGCGCATGTTCTTGCAATATTTCCCGTATTAGCAGGGATTTCGGGTTGGTAAAGTGCGACGTGTAATCCCAAGAAAATTCACCTCAACTTTTTCAAATTTCTCTTCTATTATAGCATTTGGTAATGATCATTCACCATCGGCAATCCGAAAGAACTTATATTGAATATCAGGGGTCCAGGCTACGGAATCTTCATAAGCCCAATAATGTCGTCGGCAATTTGCAGTATGCGCATTCACAAGCGGTTCCCCTTTCGGATCTCTTGCCGTAACGATTGTACTGTGATCCCATCTTCCGTCCCCTTCAAAATCATAACAAATCACATCACCTGGAATCAGTTGATCCGCAGAGGTCATTTCTCGTGCACGCAAGCCTGCAGTGGCCCCTGATAAATACCATCTGAGCGAGTGTGCTACTGCCCAACTGAAACTCCAATTCCGTCCACCATACCACCAACCTCTGGATCGGTTTGGCTGTCCGACCATCGGTGATCCTCCGGCACGCAAACATTGCGACACATAATTGGTGCAGTCCACGTCAAAGGTTCGATAAGCCGGATTATAAGCGTTCCACCATTTGTCCGCATATCGAACCGCCTCTAGCCGCCGATAGCGAAATTTTGACCGACTGGAATCCATCGTCACTCGTTCCAAACTCGGTGCAGTTGACTCGCTTCCCTCAGAAGCCATCCGTTCATCCATAATCAGTTTATCATGCTGAAATCGAATCTGACGATCCTCGATTTCCTCTTCTACATAGAAGTCATTTTTTTGTCTCACTAAATGCTGCGCATATAGGCCGTAGCGAACGGTTCGCTGACCTTCGAATTGATGTTGATTCATGATGCGTCCGTCCACAACGGTTTTGACAATTTGCGCTCCGCGCTTTTTTAATTGTTGCTTCTTCCTTTTCAACGCCTGCCTTTCTCTATCTGACAGAAAGGCGTATCGTTCCGCTTCATCTTCAACCCAGAATCGACTAGAACTTCGCAAATATTCGTGAAAAGTATCTAACCAACTCACCCAACCCACCTCTTTTGCCCGTTTACTATTAAAGTATGGGCAGAGGACGAATTCCATCACCGCGAAAAAAAATTAACGGCCCTCAAGGGACCGATCAGGAAATTTTCGTATGGGTTCTTTCAATTTCAAGAAGGTATTGTTTCTTATCAACGCCCCCGCCATATCCGACAAGCGAACCGTTGCTTCCGATCACACGATGACAGGGGATCAGGATGGGTAACGGATTCTTATTATTGGCGTTTCCAACTGCCCGTACGGCTTTGCCCGCCTTCATTTGTTGGGCCACTTGTTTGTAAGAGCGTGTTTCACCATGAGGGATTTCTTTTAACGTTTCCCAAACTTGCCTTTGGAAGGGGGTTCCCCGCAAGATCAGCGGAAGATCAAACGAAAATCTTTCACCCTGGAAATATTCATCGAGTTCATTTATGACAGGAGCCACTTGTTCTTCATCCCTAACGATCCGGCTTTTCAGGAAATGTTTTCGGGTCCACGCTTGAATGTTCGGCATGCTTTCCTCAACATTTCCGAATTCCAATTTACAAACACCTTTCGGGGTGCTGACGATCGTCAATGGGCCAATCGGGCTGTCCGTTTCCCCGTAAAAAATGGACGGTTTGTTCGACATCTTATCCCTTCTTTTAATATAACTAGACTTGTCTTAAGACTTTTGACCTCTAGAACCGGTTTCTCTTCCCTAAGCCAACCAACACGGGAGAGTACCAGCGTCTGTTTTCCTATGATACCGAACAATGATTAACCTTGCGATTGCGATATCTCTTCATTTTCAAGCATTTTCAGCCCTTTGTCAATTTCAGCAAGAACTTGCTCGTCTTTTTCTCGATTTTGCGCCTTTTTAAGCACCGGTTCGACTTCGTCCCCGCCTATTTTGCCCAGCGCCCATGCTGCTGTTCCACGAATGACGGGACGAGGATCTTTCTCGATCAGTTCCACCAGATCACCGACTGCGGTACGGTCTTTATAGTGGGCCAACGCTACAATCGCATTTCGCTGGATCGGTTTTTTGCCTCTCCACGAACCTGCCGCATTACCGAATTTCTCCTTGAATTCACGGTTGGACATTTTCAGCAACGGCTTCAGCTTGGGGCGTACCACCTCTGGATCTGGTTCCATTTCCGAATGACGGTGAACATCCATGTTTCTATTATAAGGGCAGACAAGTTGGCAGGTGTCCCATCCGTATAAATGATTTCCTATTTGCTCTCGAGCGTCATCCGGGAGAAACCCCTTTGTCTGCGTCAAAAAAGCGAGGCATTTCTGCGAATCAAGTTGCCCGCCCTGTATAAGAGCTCCTGTTGGACACGCATCCACACATTTGTTGCAGGAACCACACAAGTCTTCCACCGGATCATCCGGGGGAAGCGGCAGGTTTGTAATCATTTCACCGAGATAGACATAAGAACCCAGTTCCTCCGTAATAATAGCGCAGTTCTTTCCGCTCCAACCGACTCCGGCTCTCTCTGCCACTGCTCGGTCAGACAATTCACCCGTATCTACCATTGAACGTAATTTGGCATCCGGAACTCTTTCTTTAAGAAAAGCCTCCAATTGGTTTAGCCGATCTCGTAAAATATGATGGTAGTCCGTCCCCCAGGAAGCTCTGCAAAATCTTCCGCGCCGCTCGCCTTTCACGGCTTCCGGTGGATTCTTCATCTTTGAAGGGTAGGCCAATGCAATCGAAATAATCGATTGCGCCCCGGGCAGAAGGCGTTCCGGTTCTGTCCGCTTCTCAATATCGGACTCTTCAAATCCGGACTGGTAGCCTAACGCCTGCTGTGTTTTCAATCGTTCCTTCAGGGTGAGGAACGGCTCGGCAGAAGCAATTCCGATCTTGTCGATCCCGATGGTCCGACTGTATTCAATTAGTTGCTTCTTCAATTCAAAGCCATTCACGAGATTCCACCTTCATTCCATATTAATTAAGAATCGATTTTTAATGTTCTTAGTCGATTCACTGCCGCGGCGATTTCAAACGGCCGCGGCCGGGCCAGTTCCCCGGGATGCTGATCAGAAAATGGCGCAAACGATGCCAATCCCTTCTCTTCTATTTGCCGCTCAATTTCTCCAAGCACCACAGACAGCGGCTCCTTACCAAACTTCCCGCGTTTCTCGACATGATGCAGGATTTCACCGATCGCCCGCGTCTGACTCGGATCAACAAGCTGCTCAACCTGATCCAATTCAATATCGGTTGTACCGTATTGAATTCGTTTCAGCCCTCGAGCCGTCACCTTCTCCTTCTTGCCTTTCCGGCTGTTCAGGCTTGCGGCCAACGGCGTCCGCTTCGTAATCTCACCGAACCGCACGCCGCCTTCCTTTTGCCTCGCCGACGTCCTTGCCTCAGCAATTTCTTTCGCCTGGCCGGTCACATCGAACGGCCGATACTGTTCCATCATCACGACCCTGTCGGCGACGTCGAAATAATCGCCCGATCCGCCCATCACCAGAATCGTC
Organism: Caryophanales bacterium; assembly: GCA_035776675.1. GTDB lineage: Bacteria > Bacillota > Bacilli > Bacillales > DASSOY01 > DASSOY01. The sequence goes on along the minus strand of DASTWO010000198.1, from coordinate 4,526 downwards.
GACACCCCGTAATCCTCATACAACTGTTTCACCTTGTCGATGAACGGGGTGATCGGCTCCTTCCGCTTGGCCACGAGCTCCTGCATTCGGCTGTCCCGAATCATGAAGTTGGTCGCACTCGTATCCTCGTCGATCAACAGCGTTTCGGTTCCGGCTTCAAGCGCCTCAATAATGTTCGCCGCCTGCGACGTACTGCCGCTCGCATTTTCCGTCGAAAACCGTTCCGTATCTTTGCCATACGGCAAATTTTGAATGAACGGCGAAATATCGACCTTCGTAACCTCACGTCCGTCTTCCGCGCGTATCTTAAATGCCGTCGGGTCTGTCAGCACATATTCACGGCCATCGCCTTCAATATGATCATAAACCCCACGCTCAATCGCCTGCAACAGGGTACTTTTTCCATGATACCCGCCTCCGACAATCAGCGTAATGCCTTTCCGCACACCCATTCCGCGAATCGGCTCTTCGCGATGCGGAATCTCAATCTCTACGGCCATCTCTTCCGGCGCCTCGAACCTTACAACGCTATCACCAGAGAGCGGCCGATCGCTGATTCCGCTCGCCCTCGGCAACACCGCGTCATCAGCGACAAAAGCAATCAGATCATGTTCATCCATATAACGGCGGAGAGCCTGTTGTTGGTCACATAACGTCATAACCGAGATAATCTTTCCACGGTTCAAAGAAAACACAGAGTTCCGAAGAATCTTTGGCAGATTCTCGAAGAACAGATCTTCCGCCTTTCGGCCAAGCACTTTCCGTCCCCGCGCAGGTAAGCCAACCGCCAAGCAAACGGTCACTTCTTGTTCGGTCACCGTAACAGCCGTTCGTTCCAGTACCTCCTGGCCCGGCTGGTCTACCATCACCATACCGCTTTTTCCAGTTCCCATCGATCTTGGCGCTGATTTATGGATTTCCCTTGCTACCGCGCGTGCAATGTGGTCCTCAAGCGCCACTTTCCTTTTCCGATTCTCAAACCATTCCGTTTCAACAATGGTGTTCTTTCGCGGAATAACGTAGCGAATTTTCGAAGGGCTCGCAAACGGATCCCCTTGCACATAATCAATCGCCAACCGATAATCTCCAAAGTCATACTTCCCGCGTATATCTTTATAAGCTTTATAACCTTTACCATCAATTCTAGATAAATGTCTTTTCAATTCGTTCATATATGGGCCTCCTCTCAACCTCACCGCCGCTATATTAGTAGGCAAGATGGCGGATTTTACGCGTTTACATCTTTTTGTATGTTAACATATAGGAAAATCAATGGAAAATGAGGTGGCTGCTTTGAACTCCGTTGTTGTTTCACCTGAGCTTCAAGAGAAAGTTCCCGGTTTCAAAATCGGTATCATTACATATAACAACATTGTTGTCGATGAATCCCCGCAAATGCTGCGTGGCCGGCTTGACTATTTTCAAGAAGAAATGACGCTTCAATTAGAGGATAAATCCTATGCCGATATCCCGGGTCTGGCCGAATGGAGAAGAACATTCAAAGCGCTCGGAACGGATCCGTCCCGTTATCGTCCATCAGCTGAAGCCCTTTATCGTCGGGTGAAGAAAGGGAACAAACTGCCGGCCATCCATTCTGCGGCCGATATGAACAACTATTTCTCTATAAAATATGAAATCCCGCTGGGTATCTACGATCTGGACCAAATAAACAGCCAGATTGAAGTCCGGGTCGGGACTGAGTCGGACAGTTATGAGGGAATCAACGGCAGGGAAATGAACATGGAGGGAAAACTGATAGCCGCGGACCAAACCGGGGCATTTGGCAGCCCCATTGTTGACTCAAAGCGCACCATGACCACGGAAAGAACAAAAAACGCCCTCCAAATCGTCTATCTTAAACCGTCAATGGGCAAGAAGGAGGCTCAAGATCTCATCGCCGGCATTGGCGAAGTCTTCGAACAAATCCACGGCGGGACAAACGAAACAGCCGTTATTCACGAATAAAAGCACCCCGGAAGGTGCTTTTATTTTTCCTTCAATTTTTCATCGATTAAGCTTTCAATACTTTCTTTGATCGCCTTGTTATTTTCCTCGACTACTGTCTTAATAGCATAGCGCAAATTCCCCATGGATACGCCATTGCCTTCAGTAATCACATATTTGTCGACAATTTTCTGTAGCTCCACTTCACTGATCCCAAAATGATCCACTGGACTCATCCCTTCTATGTAATGATCTCCTTTCTAGAATACCACAAAAACCGGGTAAAAACTTATCGAAAGGGGTTCCCATTCTTTGCCGTTTCCGCTATTCTTAAACAAAAGGGGGGATTATTGTGCGCCTAAGCCGGATGATCGTTGTTCCGCTTTTGTCATTCCCTGTCGTTCTGACCGGATGTTCTTTAGAAACCACCGAAAGTCCGCCTGTCTTGACAGAAGCGGTTCAAGTAAACCTTCATATGGAGTCAAAACGGATTCCGTCGCTTACCAATCCTGAAAACGACGAGCAGGACAACACGGCGCGAATCCCTGACTTAAATCTCCCTAAAGAATTGCAACGCATTCAATTATTCTTCAAAGACGTGGTTCCCGTCTATCCGGATACATTGGACGAGCCTATTCCCAATCTGGAAAAACGAGGCGCCATCGTTGGCTTAATAGCCCAGATCGCAAAAGCCGTCGGCCCTGATGGGACATTAGCCAAACCTGACCCACAACAGAACCTTGATTCCTATTTCAACACCACGAACAAGCAACTCCAAGATCTCAAAAGCCCACTCAATTGGAAACGAATCGAATCAAACATCTCCAGGAAAATCCAACATTTAGAAAAGGCACAGAATTTCAGTATTAACAAAGACTTCGACGGATATTTGCAGCCCATGATTGATCAATTGAACCTGGCCAAGAAGAATAAAGATTATAAAGCATACGCTGCAGCTTCAAGAACCATCATTCGACTAAATCACTTGATCCTGGCGGCCGTACACAAAGAATAATCTCTCAGGTCATCGTAGCTATTCATAGCGAAACCGAATGGGAGCGTCTAGTAACCTTTTGTATTCCTTCCTCTTCTTACGTGCCGTTCCACCTTGAAGGAAGAGCAAGGTAAAGGCTTCCCAAAGAAAGACCCAGCCACCCAATTGCAAACCCTGGAGAAAGACTTTACGGACAATGCCCATCTCAATAACAGCCGGCAAATAAAAGGAGAAAAAGGTCAAAACCAGAGAAACCGCAATGTAACCAAGGACTTTCTTTCGTTCCTGATAAGCGTGCTTTCTCAAGAAATGCAATCGATAGTTGAAATAATTTCGCAATCCCCCAACAACAGTATTCTCCGTAGCCGGCTTTCCACTCTCATCCCGCATATGGAAACGCAAAGTCACCTTGCTTCGCAAATCAATGTCATGCGAACACTCCTCCAGAAAAGACTTTAAGCTCGAATCCAGATCACGAATGTTGTAGACGGAAGAATCCCAGCTGTTGAAAACATCGTCATAAGAATTTAGAGAGATCTCAATAATATAATCCCCCGTCTCCGAGTCAATCGTGTAAAATTGATCCAAAAAATGGCGCTTCATACGGTATCCTCCATTCCCCAAGTACTCTTCCCATTCTAACGCATTTCGGTTACCCATGGAAAAGACAACAAAAAAACGCCACCCCACTTTCCGTAGAGTTAACGCTTCTGGCCTTTCATGAGTGTGTCAACATTCCAGCTTTGATAAGAGCAAATGCCTCTACTGGTTGTTGAAACAGAACGATTTTATCATGATCCCGTCAATTCCCTCTCTTTATTGTAAGATACAACCAAATGGTCTGTGCCAAACTGAATACCATTCCTACAATGGAAAGCCAATAGGTCTGCCTTTTCCTACTTTTATTATACACCCTAACACTCCTTTATTAGTCGTTCTATACCCCCATTGGATGTCTCTGAGAATGAAGGATAGCCATATACGGAACAGCAAGCCACTAGCCCGCGCTATGACAGAGTTCTTATAAGCCTTCCTCACCTTCTGGAAAATATTCCTTTGTGAAAATAAAGAATCAATGATATAAATAAGACTAAAGACTTACAATTTCAAAACATTTAAAGGAGTTGGTTTAATGAAAAAATCCTCTGAAGGGTTCTTACCAAGATGAAAGAACTTTCAGATGAGGACTTATTGGATGTATGGAAGCAAGCAAGGAAACTGGGATTGGATATGGAGTTCATAAAGCTGTTGGATTTGGAACTAAAAAGGAGAAACATGAAGGTGAAGCCCTGATGGGGCTTTTTTCATGGCAAGAAAAGGCCTCCTGAAAATACAGGAAGCCTTTGGATAGGTACCGGTGGTCGGGGTCGAACCGACACTCCCGAAGGAACACGATTTTGAGTCGTGCGCGTCTGCCAATTCCGCCACACCGGCATGGACTATAAAATTGTTCCTAAGAGGCGGCACCCGGATTTGAACCGGGGAATAAAGGTTTTGCAGACCTCTGCCTTACCACTTGGCTATGCCGCCAAATCATGGAGCGGAAGACGGGATTCGAACCCGCGACCCCCACCTTGGCAAGGTGATG
>DASTWO010000197.1:0-2566 GCA_035776675.1 Caryophanales bacterium | reverse complement strand
AGCCCTTTGTCGGAGTGGACGGCGCCTTATCGTGAACAAGTGATTGAACGATGGGTGCCCCGTCTCGTGGACTGGGCTGGAAGGATGTTGGCAGCCAGAGTCGGGGGATTTCTTGGACGCCTGCGCCTGGAGGAAGTGGTGAAGGCTCAGGTGGAAACCTTCGCTGTCGAAAGGTTGGAAGAACTCGTCCTGTCGATTTCACGGCGCGAATTTAAGATGATCACCTATCTTGGCGCGTTGCTTGGGGGAATCATCGGGCTGGTGCAGGGGCTTGTAATTCAGTTGTTCGGGTGAATGAAGGGTTTGCCGGGATGCACATAAACCGGGCGGACGTATACAATTAAAATTATGGATGTTATAGTGGGGAAAGAGTCTAAATGAGGAGGTCGACCATGGCAAACGTATATGATACAGCGTATGATTTGGAGAAAGCTATTCGTGAAAGCGATGAGTATCAGGAATTGAAGAAATGCTATGATGATTTGGAGCAGGACGAGACCGGCAAAAAAATGTTCGACAAGTTCCGTAACCTGCAGTTGGAGTTGCAGCAAAAGCAGATGCAGGGCCAACAAATCAGTGAGGAAGAGGCGCAGTCGGCACAACAACAACTTCAGCTCATTCAGCAGCATGAAGGGATTTCCAAGCTGATGGCGGCGGAACAAAGAATGAGCACGGTGATCAATGATTTGAACGGCATCATTACAAAACCGCTTGAGGATTTGTACGGTAAACCGGAAGACAGCGGAGCGCAAGGTTAAAATAACAGACTGGATTTAGGAAACCGGCAGAAGGGCCGGTTTCTTTTTATGATTGGGATTTAAACACCGCAAAAATTTCACGCAAATTATCCGAAACCTGAGCAATTGTACGGCAGCGTTCTAAAGCGTGACCGCCTCTCATAAACTTCGTATTGAAGCCCTTTTACATCTGGGAATCCACACACGAGGAAGAGGGGGATAACCTTGGTCTATCGCATGCTGGCTGTTGATATTGACGGAACCCTGCTGCACAGTAATAGTCGGTTAAACCGGCGCACCAAAGATGCAATTGAGTATGTAAAAAGCAAGGATGTCTATGTGACGTTGGTGACGGAACGCCATTTCCATTCCGCGAAAAAAATCGCGAAGGCATTGAAGCTTGATACGACGTTAATCACCCAGAATGGTGCGTTTATTGCCTCATCCATTGATAAACCGTTGTACGAAAACCGGCTGAATCCAGAGCTGGTAAACGAACTTGTTGATTCATTGGAAGAGTATGATTGCCATGTCCGTGTTTCACACGAACGTTTTTCGATCGGCAATCGTGTGAGGCAGAAAAATGAACTGATCGCCAAGATGACGATCGGAATCGGAGATCCGTTATTTTATCCGGTTACTTTTGTTGACTCGCTGGGAGACTATTTGTTGGAAAACTCAATTGCCCCGACGAAAGTGGATGTTCACTTTTTCGATGCCGCAGAGCAGGAAGCCGCCCTCCGGGAAATTGAAAAAAGTTATCCTCAGGTAGAAGTCAGTCTGTCGGATGAGGAAGAATGCGAAATTGTGGCAAGGGGAGCCTCAAAAGCCAAGGGCGTACAAATGCTTGCCAATGAACTGGGGATTTTTCAGGACGAAATTGTCGCGATAGGCGACTCATATGCAGATAAAGCTATGATTGCCCGTGCCGGCCTCGGGGTGGCTATGACAAATGCTCCTTCAGAGGTGAAGAAGGTGGCAGATTGGGTGACACGCACCAATGATCAAAACGGCGTTTCCTACATGGTAAGAGAAGTGTTTCGTAAACAGCTGCGCATGCAACTCTAAGCGTGTGTCGTGGAATATTCCGATGTCGTTCCTGGAAGCATTGATTTTAATTGAACGCGATTTATCCCGCCCTGGATTTCATCTCCCCCGGGCGGGGTGAGTTTTCCCTATAGAAAGGACAAGCATGATTTTCTGTGTAAGGCGCCCGGTTTGGTCCTAACCTATTGAAATCTAAAACAGATTGAGCTAAGATGGTTGTTACATATATGGAGGGAAGCCAGATGAGAGAACAAATCGGTTATTTGGGCCCAAAGGGGACCTTTACGGAGACGGCCGCGGACGCCTTGTTTCCGGATGAGAAATTAGTCCCCCATTCGACGATCCCGGAATGCATGGAAGCGGTGCGGAGCGGTAAACTAGATTATTGCGTAGTACCTCTGGAAAATGCGATAGAAGGATCCGTGAATTTGACGATGGATTATTTGTTTCATGAAAGGACTCTTTCAATCGTGGGGGAAGTGGTTGTTCCCATCCGCCAACACTTTATGGTTCATCCCGATCGTGTGGACGACTGGATGAACGTGGATAAGGTCTATTCGCATCCGCAGGCGATTTCGCAAACCCATCATTTTTTGAAAAATACGTTGCCTGACGCGGAAACTTCTTTTACGAATTCAACAGCCGCGGCAGCTGAATGGGTGAAAAACCATCCTGAAGAAAATGCGGGAGCAGTTGGAAACTCTCTGGCCGCGCAAATGTACGGTCTTGTGACAGTCCGCCAGGATGTTCATGATTATGACAACAACCATACCCGTTTCGTT
>DASTWO010000196.1:0-7239 GCA_035776675.1 Caryophanales bacterium | reverse complement strand
GGAAACGGTTCAGGGATTGTACCAGAAACACATGGAGAGGCCAGAAATAAGAATGGCAACACATATATTGTGAGTTAAAATTGATCACATTCAGCTATAAAGAAATGCGCTTATCCATTGTGGTAGGTGCATTTTATTTATGTCTAAAATGCTCACATAAATGCTCACATAAAGAGATAAAAAGGGATAATTGTAGTGCATAAGTAAACAATTCATGCAATTTGGTAAACTGGAACAATCCTATTATAGAAGGGGTTTGAGCATTTGTGACCACTAATGATAACATGGCAAAAAAAATCCCACAGGAAACCTGCCTGTGGGTTGCCTTTATGCGAGCAACGATAAAGTTGCGCTAAGGCAATGGGAGAGGAGAAACCGGAGGAAGAACTTATGGGGAAACGTAAGCCTTCTCCGCGGTTGGCAACAACATGATCTATTGATCATGCTGTTACACACTATTATGGGCGGGAAGAGAAGCAACTATACGTATCATTTTCAAAAAAACGGTTTCATTTTTTCAGAATGTCGATTTGTGGTAGTATATATTGTGGAAAAAGTCATGATCAAAAGGTGGGGCAGCATGAGGGTGATTGCCGGAGCCTGCAAAGGTAGGCCATTGAAGCCAGTACCGGGTCGGTCAACACGACCGACAACTGATAAGGTGAAAGAGGCCTTGTTTAATAGGATAGGACCCTTTTTCGAAGGCGGGCGCGGACTGGATCTGTACAGCGGAAGCGGGGCACTTGGAATTGAGGCGCTCAGCCGCGGACTTGATGAATTGATTTTCGTCGATCGGGATCCGAAAGCGATAGCGACCGTCAAAGAGAATATTAAGCACTGCGGCTTCAGTGAGAAATCGGAAGTCTACCGTAACGATGCCCATCGAGCGTTGAAAGTCATTCAAAAACGGGATTTGCGATTTTCATTCATTTTTCTGGATCCGCCGTATTTTCATCAGAAATTAGCATCTGATCTTGAAAAGATTGATCAGTCGGGAATGTTGGAGACTGGCGGTTTCATCATTGTTGAACATCATGAAAGCGTGAAGCTTGACGATGAATATGGAATGCTTTCTCTTGACAGCAGAGAGATCTATGGGAACAAGACGGTTATTTCTGTGTATTCAAGAAAAGAGAAATGAAAAGGTTAAACGTAGAAAACATCCTTTTGCAGTTTCTTTGAAGCGCAAATCGGCAGGGAGGAAATGGTATGGAAAGGGTCGCAGTCTGTCCGGGAAGTTTCGACCCCGTAACGAACGGCCACCTCGATATTATCAAACGAGGAGCCAAGGTATTTGAGCGAGTATATGTCGCTGTATTGAATAATCGTAATAAGGATCCGCTTTTCACACTTGAGGAACGGGTGGAGCTTTTGAAAATGGCCACTGCCGACCTGAATAACGTTGAGGTAGACTCGTTCAGTGGATTGTTGGTCGAGTATGCCAAATCCAAGAATGCGGGAGTTATCCTGCGCGGATTGCGCGCGGTTTCCGACTTCGAGTATGAAATGCAAAGTACTTCTATCAATAAGAATTTAGACGATGAAATCGATACGTTCTTCATGATGACAAATAATCAGTATTCTTTCTTAAGTTCCAGCATTGTCAAGGAAATTGCGAAATATCAGGCTCCGGTATCTAATCTTGTTCCGGAACCGGTGGAAGAAGCGTTACGAACGAAATTTGCGGTTCCCCGTTCTTAGGCGGGGAACTTGTTTTTCATAGATCTGATGGTTACAGCGATGTAAACTAGCAATGCCGCGAAAGTAATGACTGCTCCATATTGCATCAAAAAGTCCCATAACCATTGCCCCCAGGCGGGGGAGAAATTTGGGTCGAAAACATTTACTGATCCACTTTCAGTAGATGGGAGACGCTCTAAATACAATGGCTTCCACAACAACAAAGTGAAACCGGCCGCGAAAATACCGTGTAAAAAGCGCGCAAGAAAATAGGGTTTAAAGTTGATATCCGTGTCTGCCAAAATACTCGCAACCTGAGCTTGTACGGAAAATCCGCTGAAAGCGAGAATAAAGCTCGTTACCACCACTTTGAAGACAAGGGAGGCATCTGCCTGGCTTGCGGCCTGGCTGCCCAGTGTGATTTCGAAAAAGCCTGTCACGATGGCATGGCTCAGCTGTGGGGGAACGTGAATCTGTTCCAGAATGACTGATAAGATGGTGGCTGCAACGTCCGTGACATGCAAAATCGATAGGACTCTGTTAATGACAGAGAACAAGATAATAAATCCACCAATCATGAGTAAGGTGGAAATAGAAGAGTGGACAGCATCACCGAGCAATCTGCCAAGCGGACGGTCGTCTCTGATTCGTTCGCGATGCAAGACATGGAAAGCTTTCCGAATTGAAACACGGTGCCTGTTTCTTGTTGCACGATTGTGCTGTTTCTCATGGCCGTAGAAGCGCATAACCAGTCCGACTGTAAAATTCCCCAGGTAGTGGCATATCGCCAGGAGAAGGCCAAGTTCTTTCGAGTGAAAGAAGCCAACCGCTACTGCCGCGAACATGAACAATGGGTTTGAGAAATTGGTGAACGCTGCGAGGCGTTCCGCCTCGACTTTGGTTAACTGATCTTCCTGGCGCAGTCGAGCTGTCAGTTTTGCCCCTGCCGGGTAGCCTGAGGCAAGTCCCATTGCCCATACAAAGCCTCCGACACCGGGTACTCTGAATAAAGGACGCATAAATGGCTCGAAGATGGCTCCGAGGATTTTCACAACCCCGAAACCAATTAACAATTCCGATACAATGAAAAAGGGCAATAAAGAAGGAAACACGACATTCCACCACGTTTTCATTCCACTTACGGACGACTCGGATGCGGCTTCAGGGAATATCATGATTGAAGCAGCGATAATCAACGCTCCTGAGGTGAATAATAAGGTTTTGATCTTTGATGTCCAAGTCCACACGACGTCTGCCTCCAATCCGAATGCCGGAATTGTTTTCCGGCCCCTGATTTATCTATATGGCCGAGCTGTTTGTTTATGTGAAGGAAGTTTTTACAGGGATTGCATTTCTCATTTGAAAAAAATAGCCGCTTTGGCATACAGAATTTTCCGCGCCGGGGTTTTCACTCCAGTCAAAAGGGGAAAATAAAGAATAATGTATGGGGTAAGAGCTTGCACCATAGGTTGAAATAGGGCATGTTGCATTGAAGAAGGAAGGGAGAATGTTGAGGAGACCGAAGATAGGGCTGGCGCTTGGATCTGGCGGCGCGAAAGGTTTTGCCCATGTCGGTGTGATCAAGGTTTTGGAAGAGGCCGATATCAGCATAGATTATATAGTGGGCAGCAGTATGGGAGCGTTGGCCGCAGCTTTGTACGGGGCGGGGCATAGTGTCGAAAGCATGCACAAAATGGCGACAACCTTCAAACGCAAATATTATCTGGATTTCATTGTGCCCAAAATGGGGTTTATTGCAGGGGAGAAAGTCAGAGAACTGTTAGGTGTCATCACATTCGGGAAAACTATCGAAGAGTTATCCCCTCCTACCGCGATTGTCGCCACTGACTTAATTGCAGGAGAAAGAGTCGTCTTTACAAAAGGCTCAGCTGCCGAGGCTGTTCGAGCAAGTATTTCAATTCCAGGCATTCTGGTACCTGCAAAAGTAGACGGAAAGCTGCTTGTTGACGGTGGTGTAATTGATCGTGTGCCTGTCTCAATAGCTAAGGATATGGGAGCGGATATTGTCATTGCCGTCGATGTTTCATCCGGGAAAGGTACGTCGGAAATTCATTCGATTTTCGATGTGATTATGCAAAGTATTGATATTATGCAGGAAGAAATGGTCAGGCTACACGAGTCCACTGCTGATGTAATGATCAAACCGCCGCTGGCGCCGTTCAACTCAAGGACATTTACGGACGTCGAAAAAATGATTAAAATGGGTGAGGAAGAAACGAGAAAGCATCTTTCTGCCATTCAAGCCGCAATTGACAATTGGAAGGAGTAAATCATGACACCCAGGAAAAAGAGATATGGTTACATAGGAATCATTATTCTGTTTGCGCTTATTGTCATTTCCCTTTTTTACAGATTACCTTATGAGGTTATGAAGCCGGGAGACGCGCATCCCTTGGAACCCGCCATTGAAATTCAGGGCGCGCATGAATACAAAAACGGACAGTTCATGTTTATGACAGTCAGATTGGTTTCAAAGCCGAACGTTTATCAATACGTCTTGGCTAAATTCAAGAAATACCATAAAATTTATCCGTTGGATCAATTTCTTGAAAAAGGGGAATCACCGCAGGAGTACAGGTTTTATCAACTTCATTTGATGGACACCGCTCAAAACGCGGCGATTTATGTGGCTTATAAGAAAGCAGGCAAGAATCCTCAAATTAAACACAATGGTTTACTCGTTGTCCGCTTAATTAACGGGATGCCTGCCGAGAAAAAATTACAGCTTGGGGATTTGATTATTAAGGCGGAAGGCAGCAAAGTGACAGTGCCGAAAGACCTTCTCGAGGTTACGAAGGGGAAAGGCAAAGGTGACTCTGTTCAATTAACGGTGAAACGAGAAGGGGAGAAATTGAAGGTTACGATCCCAATCGGCCGTTTTCCGGATCGATTTATAGAAAAGGGCGGAAATCAGAACAAATACGGGATTGGCATTGTCCAAACAGCAAGTACGGAATTGCAGGTCAAGCCGCCTGTTCATTTTGACACCGCCCAAATTGGCGGTCCGTCGGCCGGGTTAATGTTTACACTCGGAATATATAACCGGTTGACGGATGAGAACTGGACGAAAGGTTATAAAATCGCGGGAACCGGGACGATGAATATTAAGAGAGATCCCGACACGAACAAGGTCACCGGCGTAGTTGGACCGATCGGCGGAATCAAAGAAAAAGTTGTAGCTGCTGACAAGGAAAACGTCGAGGTTTTCTTTGCGCCAGTCAGAGCGCACAACTATGATCATGCGCTGAAAGCGGCAAAGGATATTGGTACTGACATGGATATTGTACCAGTGAAAACTTTTGGAGACGCGCTGGACTATTTAAGAAAGTTGGAACCGAAAGAAGGAAGTAATGAAGAGAAAGGGCAAGCCGCCTAATGTCTGGCCGGTAGCCAGACATGATCCGCCAAACCAGGAAGTATTTTATTCCTTCGTTTGGCGTTTTCTCATTCGGGTCCCCGGCCATTGTCTGCCGATATAAGGATGGGTGGGGTTGAATATTCCTCTTGGAGTTTCTCAGCGCGAATCGCTTCAGGATAACCAAGCGCATAACAGTTTGCAGCACGCTTGTCCAGATCAAGAAGCGGGTCTTCGTGTTGGGAAAGGGTTGAAACTAGAGGCAGTTCAAGTTTCTTCTTGATCCGGTTTAAATAAGTTCGACCTTTCTTAGACATACCAAGAAGGCGGATGTAGGTAGCTTTGGGCTTTTGTAGGATAACGTCCATATCTATTTTGGTTGTATTGGTCAGCACATGCACGCACAATCGTTGGAGGCGAGTCCATGTGTAACGCTTTGTTTTGACTTGTTCCATAAAGGCAGCAAATGAGTCCGCTTGTTTAATGAGCTGGATCAGTCGATGTTCCAACCCTTCTTCAGCTTCATAAATCCCCGCTAAATCTTGGGGGTTCGATGTAAGCAATCTGTATTTCAAATAAGGAAACAGCTTTTCCCAACTATGAAAATCCCCGTTGGCATTCTTTGTTTCTTGCAATAATTTGTATGTAATTTCAGGGACTACATGGTAAATGGTTTCAAGCGGGTTATTTCCTGTTACGATGGTGTTGCGAATACCGGTCGCGCTGGCAATTTTCTGTTCGCCGAGGTCGGGGTCGTGGAAATTGGCTCCGGTTCTCGGAATGGTACTTGCTTTAACCGGGCTTTTCTGGTCAAGAATCGCTTTGACATAGTGGTATCCGAGAATGTTATTCGGTTTTGACAAATCGATCGTATGCTCATTTCTGTCCAGTCCTTGAAAGGCAAGAGAAGAGGCTTTTGGGAAACTATGCCCTTTAGCGAGGAAAGCTTGCAATTTCTCTTCGTATTGCTCGCGATGCTGAGACAAGAAATCAATTGTATATTCAAAAGGCTTTATGCTGCCTTCTTCACTACCGAAACAAACCTCATCTGTTTGAAGCGCTGTCAGAAGTGAGATGGCTCCGTTTGCGAACACCTCTGCCTTTCCAGTCGAAAAGGCATAGGGAAGTTCTACAACAATATCAGCTCCGCCTTTGAGGGCCATTTCGGTTCGAAGCCATTTAGAGACCAGAGCCGGCTCCCCTCGTTGCAGAAAATATCCGCTCATCACTGCGATAGCCAGATCGGCACCGGTTTGTCTGATGGATTCTTGCATGTGGTAATAGTGGCCGTTGTGGAACGGATTGTATTCGACAATTAAGCCGACTGATTTCATTGCATGTTCTCCTTTTTTTGTGGTGGAAGCTTGATTTATTGTGGAAAGGCTTCCTTGATTCCTTTCATCATAGAATGTTTTCAAATTGATGTAAAGCGGGGGCGGCGTTGAATTTGACAATTGAAACTGGGAAGTCTATAATAACACTTGTTGTTTTGAGGTAAAGGTACGGTATCAAGTTATGGATACTGTAACATTTCGGTCTTGGCCTAAGTGAGGGTTGAAACGTTGAAATGGACATTGCATCAGTTGGAGCAATTGAAAGAGACGGGATTGTCGTTTGACGAAACCGTGGACGTTTCCGATTTGAAGGAACGAGATCCGGAAATTCGCGGTATTTCATCAGTACAAGTTGTCGGAAGGGCCATGTTCGAGGAAAGCAAGATTTCCTTTTTGTTGGAAATATCCGGCCAAATGGTTTTGCCCAGTTCCAAAACATTGGAGGATGTGAATTACTCTTTTCATCTTCACACCGTCGAAGTCTTTCGGCTTGATTCCTCTGTGGAAGAGGAAAGTGAAGAAGAAGAAATTCACGATATCGTAAACGAAACCATTGACTTGTTGCCGTATGTGAAAGAAGCCATTTTGGTGGAAAAACCAATTAGGGTCGTTGGTGAAGAGGAGGAACCTCTTCCTTCCGGAGAAGGTTGGGAAGTGGTTTCCGAAAGGCAACAGAAAAACCGAATTGATCCTAGATTGAAAAAGTTGGAAGAACTTTTGGATGACAAGAACGAATAGGGGAGGTGTCCGTCGTGGCTGTACCAAAGAGAAGAACATCGACGACGCGAAAGAAAAAGCGCCGTACTCATTATAAATTGCGTGTGCCGGGTATGGTGGAATGCGATAACT
>DASTWO010000195.1:0-8487 GCA_035776675.1 Caryophanales bacterium | reverse complement strand
GGATTTGGTCGCGTTATTGAAACCGAAATATATGAGAATTGAAGCGACTTGGAATGCTCGTGGCGGACTTGGAACTGAAACGGTGTGTGAGTACACCGAGGATCAAGACTAGAATTTAATCTGAAGTGCAAGCTATGAGTTCAGTTGGCTGATCGAGTCTATCGGAAGGGAGCGAGATGGATTGAACAGTATTGAAATGAAGAATAAGCTTGAGGCCCGCCTGAAGCGGCCGGAGTGGAGATTTTCCTTTGACAGGCAGCAGGACAAGCTTCGAGTTGAGGATGTACGAACAGGCAAAGGGATGACTCTTTCGCTTCCGGGATTGATTAGTAAATATGAGAAAGAGAATCAATCGATAATCGACGATGTCGTCCACCATGTCGAGCAAGGCCTTTCTGCGATGACTGAAAATCAAGTTCTTGCGGGGAAAGAAAAAAAGGTTTTCCCCGTTATTCGGGCAACTTCGTTTCCAAAGGAGACGAAGGGGGGCGACCCGCTTTTGTTTGAGGATCACACAGCCGAAACTCGGATCTATTATGCTGTTGATCTTGATCAATCTTATCGCCTTATCGATCGGAAAATGATGGATGATCAGGAGTGGACGGAAGACGTAATCAAGGAAATGGCTCGTTTCAATCTACGTTCCTTGCAGTGTCCCATGAAGAAAGATAAAGTCGCGGGCAATACGTTTTATTTCGTTAACAAGAACGATGGGTATGACGCAAGCAGAATTCTGAATCAGTCACTTCTTGAGGAAATGGCCGCGGAAGCGAAAGGTACACTGACGGTAGCGGTTCCCCATCAAGATGTTCTCATTTTCGGCGATATCGAAAATGAGGAAGGTTATGATGTGCTCGGACAAATGACGATGTCCTTTTTCTCCAAGGGCAGGGTACCGATTACGGCATTGCCATTTATTTATGAGGATGGGGAGCTCGAACCGATCTTTATTATGGCCAAGAAAAGGCCGAAAAAGTAAGCAGAGAGGTGTAAAGTGTGAACGTTTTTTTCAATGAAAATGGAATTGGAGATACATTGATCGTGTCACTTACGGATCTTCCCCTGGAAAAACAGGGATTTGAAAAGAAAGGTGACGCAGTGCGACTGTATGATACTGAAACCAAAAAGACTGCAGGGTTCAATCTGTTCGGTATATCAAAATATGGCTCCATTGAAGGCAATGGTGTGATTGAGACTTCGGAACAAGTTTTGGATCTGATCAATGAAGTGTTAAAAGCGAATGGATTCGATGATCAATTGGCTGCGGATCAGACACCTGACTTCATTGTGGGATATGTGAAAGACAAAGAAAAACATCCAGACGCGAATAAGTTGAGCGTGTGTAAGGTGGACACCGGAAATGAGGAGTTACAGATTGTGTGCGGTGCCCCCAATGTGGAACAGGGCCAGAAGGTTGTTGTGGCTCGTGTAGGAGCTGTTATGCCGAGCGGGACGTTGATCAAGGAAGCTAATCTGAGAGGAGTCGATTCCTACGGTATGATTTGTGCAGCAAGAGAACTTGACCTCCCTGATGCCCCGCAAGAGAAAGGAATTCTTGTCTTGACGAACGAATATCAAGTAGGCGGGGATTTCTTCGGCCAATACTCAGTGAATAAAGAGAAAAAATAAAAAAAACCCGACCGGTTAGAGGAATGGATTTCATTTGAAATTCCGAATTTACATTGACTTTTAAATCGAACCGAGTTGCAATCGGTTTGTGCTAGAGGGGATCATCATGACAAATAGCTTATGGGAAAAGTTTCTAAACCTTTTCACTGAAGAAATTGTGGAAGAGGAAAACTCGCGACCTGAAAGACGTACAGGTCGAATTGAGGAAGGACATCGCGGTGCTCAACCGCGGATGCTCAGCCATTATCCAAAGGCGAAGCATATACGTGTTCCGATAATCGAAGATCACAAAGGAGAAAAGCCGGTTCGTTCTCGTCAGCAGCGAAAGAACAGACTGCCGAAGGCCGAAGAGACCAAGCAGAAGCGAAGTGTATCCCCGAAAAGGGAAACGAGAAACGGCCGTGGAGGAAGGTCCGAATCCAGGCGGGAACCGTCATCGGATAGTCATTCGGATAGGCGCCAGGTTCGTCGGACGTCTTCTGGAAATCCCTCTACTCGGCCGGAAAGGCCAAAATTTACAGGCGTTGATTTCCATGCTTCTGATGTGCCTTCGCCGGTTCATGGTTTTCGAAAAAGGACGGTTTCCGAAAGGCGAAGCCGTGAGAAACCAGACTTGAGTGTTGATAGCAGGTCAATAGGTTCTTCTGGAAAAGAAGAGCCCAGCACTGAATCGGAAGATAGAATCGCTCATTCTCGAAGGAGCCGTGCCGAACGGAGGCAAGCCGAAGCGGAAACTTTCCCGGAAGTAGCCGAAAACCGTGAACGTGATGCGTCATCGCTTGAACATTTATACTTCTACGGTTATTCATCAGGAGAAAATGATGAGTTATTGGAAGGGCACTCATTGGAAGTTGATGAAGGGAATGTTGCCCACGAGCAGAGGGCAAGGGACTATGGGTTAAATGAAAACCCGAATTCGGTTTCGCACAAGACGACTGCAGAAGAAAGCGAAGAAACAGCAGAGACCGTAATGGAACAAACTTGGGTTGCTCAAGAGCCGGAGCCAAGTCCTGATGAGCCCTACATAACGAAATCCAATGAAAAGGAACGACCGGATTCGGTTCCTTACAATGTTGTGATGTTCAAGTCTGATAGGGATCACTCCGTTTCTTCTCGAATGGAGATCGGTGAATCCCGGCTGCCACCGATTGATTTGTTGAGCATACCTCAACAGCAAACGGACGAAGATGACGGCTGGATTGCTGAACAGCGTGAAAGGCTTGCAGAAACGCTGGCGAACTTCAATGTGAACGCGGAAGTAGTCGGTGTGACAAAAGGACCGGCCGTAACGCGTTTTGAGGTGCAGCCGGCTCCTGGAGTCAAGGTGAATAAAATCAAAAGGCTGAGCGATGATCTGAAATTGAACCTAGCGGCTAAGGATATTCGAATCGAAGCGCCGATTCCCGGAAAGAATTCAGTCGGAATCGAGATTCCGAATCGGACAAGCCAACCTGTGTCGCTAAGGGAAATGATGGAGAGTCGTGCCTTTCGGGAGAGCGCTTCGCCGTTGACCGCCGCGCTTGGCCTTGATATAACCGGAACGCCGATTGTCACCGATCTTCAGAAGATGCCGCATGGATTGATCGGCGGAGCGACGGGGTCGGGAAAAAGTGTGTGTATCAATTCGTTGCTGGTAAGTTTGTTATATAAAGCTTCGCCCGACGAACTTAAACTGGTTCTGATCGATCCGAAAGTGGTCGAACTGGCTCCATTCAAAGATGTTCCTCATTTGGCCGCACCGGTGATCAATGATCCGAAGGAGGCGGCGCTTGCCCTAAAATGGGCCGTAGAAGAGATGGAACGCCGTTATGAGCGGTTCGCCGATGCGGGTGCCCGAGATATAGCTCGTTATAACAAACGGGCGGAAAAGGCTGACCGTATGCCTTATATTGTGATTGTTATTGATGAGTTAGCGGATCTGATGATGGCCGCTCCTCAAGATGTCGAGGAATCAATATGCCGTATCGCTCAGAAAGCGAGAGCCTGCGGTATCCATCTTGTGCTGGCCACACAGCGCCCATCGGTTGATGTGATTACAGGATTAATTAAGGCCAATATCCCGACGAGACTTGCCTTTTCGGTCTCCTCTCAAGCGGACTCCAGAACCATTCTGGATATGGGAGGAGCGGAGAAACTGCTTGGTCACGGAGATATGCTCTTTGTCGAGAACGGTTCGCCTCAATCCATTCGGGTACAAGGAAACTTCGTTTCGGATGAGGAGATTGACCGGGTCACGGCATTTGTGAACAGGCAAGGCAAACCAGATTACTTGTTTGAGAAAGAAGAACTTCAACAGAAGAAAAATGAAACGGATGTGGATGATGAGCTGTTTGAAGATGCGTGTCTTTTCGTGTTTGAACAAGGATCGGCCTCCGCGTCTTCTTTGCAAAGGAAATTCCGTATTGGCTACAACAGGGCATCCAGACTGATTGAAATGATGGAAGGGCTCGGAATGATATCCGGCGCAATGGGAAGTAAGCCAAGGGAACTGTTAATATCGGAAGAGGAATTTATGGAAATTTACACAAGTTAGGATTCAAAGGGGTCATGAGGCTTACATTATGTAAAAGAGGCTCATTGGCTCCATTTTGCTTGTTTTCCTAGGCTGGGTTTTATATGATAAGTGACAGTGAATACGGATAAGGGGCAAAAGAGATGAAGGAATTTGATCTGAAAATGCAGGGGAAGATTAAGCGGCTGACAAATGAAACCTTCAAGTTCGACGAGCGGGTAGGAGAAGGCTGGTTTTCCGCCGTTTATTTTTTGAAATCATGCGAAATTGTAAAGAACCATAAACCTGACAGCGTCATTACTATGCAATTCTTCCAAAAAAAACATGCGGTATTATGCGGAAGTGATGAAGCCATTGCTTTAATAAGGACTTTCGCAATAGAGCCGGATTCATTGGAAGTTTATGCTTTAAAAGACGGTGACAAAATTTCCCCTTACGAATCAGTGTTAACCATCAAGGGGCCGTATCAGCATTTTGGGTTTTTGGAAGGGCTGATCGACGGCATTCTCGGGCGCAGGACCTCTGTTGCGACAAATGTGTATAACGTTGTGAATGCGGCAAAGGGCTCGGGCGTTCAGAAGCCGGTCATTTTCATGGGAGATCGGGACGATCACTTTACTCAGCAAGCAGGTGATGGGTATGCCGCATTTATTGGCGGTTCCACAGCTCAAGCCACGCATGCAATGAATGAATGGTGGGGCAAAGAAGGAATCGGAACAATGCCGCACGCCTTGATCCAGTTGTTCGGAGGAGACCTTGTCGCGGCAACAAAGGCTTACCATGAACAATTTCCGGGAGATGAATTGGTTGCTCTTGTCGACTATAACAATGATGTCATCACAGACTCTCTAAAGTTGGCGCATGAATTCGGCGACAAGCTGAAAGGGGTCCGGGTAGACACGTCGAAAACGATGGTGGATCAATACTTCTGGAGAAATCCGGAAGTGCTAGGAAGCTTCGATCCTCGAGGGGTTAACCCCGAGTTGATTTTCGCGTTAAGGCGTGCGCTTGACGATGAAGGATTTCAACATGTCAAGATTGTCGCGAGCGGCGGATTCAATGTCAAGAAAATCAAACGGTTCGAGGAGATGGATGTACCGGTAGATATGTATGGGATCGGTCGAAGCCTTCTGGACATAAATATCGGATTTACAGGTGATAACGTTCTGTTGGACGGGGAGCCGGAGGCGAAGGCGGGACGTCGTTACCGTCCGAATCCGCGTCTTGAGAAAGTGTAAATCTTTGAAAATCGGATAGGGGTTACGGGGGAGTCGGAAGAGGTCCGGACTCACCCGCTTCTTTTTTCAAAACTGGTAACGTGGTTATCAGTTTTTTTGAATTTCGAAAACATGATTTCAACGGGCAGAAAAGTACTGCCTGTCACGACCTTTGTCAGTGGGATATTTTACATTTGGCAGAAGGCTGCTATGGTGAAATAATTGGCTTTTTGATATACTGGAAAACAGAAAAATGAGCAAAAAACAAAATCTGGGCATATACTATACAGGAAGTTGGAAGAAAGAAGTTGGAGGTGGGAGAAAGGCCCCGCCGCATTCTTTATCCCCCATTTGTAAGCCCGTGGATTTATGATTTCATTCATCAGCACAGAGAAGCAGAAGGTTTTTTTGGAGGTTCAAAAATGACTTATCATTTTGTCGGCATTAAAGGTTCAGGAATGAGTCCTCTTGCCCAAATTCTTCACGATATGCAATTACCCGTTCAAGGTTCGGATGTTGAGAAGCGCTTTTTCACTCAGCAAGCCCTTGAGAATAAGGGAATTCCCATGTTACCTTTCAGCGCGGATAACATATCAGAGGGACAGACGGTTATTGCCAGCAATGCTTATCCGGACGATCATGAAGAGCTGCAACGAGCCAGGGAATTAGGCGTACCGGTATATCGCTATCATCATTTTCTCGGAACGTTCGCGAAGAATTTCACAAGCATAGCCGTTTCCGGATCCCATGGGAAGACTGGTACAACGGGAATGTTGGCTCATGTATTTAAGGCTGTGCAATCTACATCCTATCTGGTAGGAGATGGAACCGGAAAAGGGGAACAAGACAGCCGCTATTTTCTATTTGAAGCTTGTGAATATCGACGTCATTTTCTGTCTTATGAACCTGATTATTGTATTATGACGAATATTGATTTTGACCATCCCGATTACTTCAGGGATATCGATGATGTTTTTCAAGCGTTTCAGCAGATGGCCCGCCAGGTGAGGCGAGGAATAATAGCATGTGGAGAAGACAGTCTGCTCAGGAAACTTGAAGCGGACGTCCCGATTACTTATTATGGCTTTGACGATAACAATGAAGTCCAGGCCCGAAATGTGAAACCGAATGCCGAGGGAACTTCCTTTGATGTGTATATCCAGGGTGATTTTTATGAATCATTTATCATCCCGGGATACGGCAAACATAATGTGCTGAACGCTCTTTCCGTCATTGCGGCGGCTCATCATGAAGAAGTTCCGGTTGATATTTTGAAAACACAATTAGCCTCATTTCCAGGGGTACAACGGCGTTTCACTGAAAAGCAGTTCGGGAACCAAATTCTTATTGACGATTATGCCCATCATCCTGTGGAGATTAAAGCGACAATTGAAGCGGCGAAACAGAAATACCCTGACAAGGAAGTCGTAGCTGTTTTTCAACCCCATACTTTTTCCAGGACGGAAACCTTTCTGGAAGAGTTCGCGAACAGTTTGCAAAAGGCAGACACCGTGTACCTTTGCGATATATTTAGTTCGGCGCGAGAGCATAAAGGAAATTTATCCATAACGGACTTGCAGAAGAAGATTCCTTTGTCCCGCTTAATTACGGAAGAAGATGTGAATTGTTTATCCGAGCATCCTTCCAGCGTTCTTTTGTTTATGGGAGCGGGAGATATCCAGAAGTTCCAAAAAGCTTACGAGAACATCGGTTAGAACCTAAACTGGCGGTTTAATAGGAAGTGAGAAGCGGGTAATAGGAAGAGAAATGCATGATGCAGGTTTCCCGGCTTATTTCCATTGATCCGCCTTTTTTTCATAAGTGTGATTGGGTTCTGGTTTCTCATTGGACAAGTATTGAAATGAATACAATTAGCGGTTTATTGGAATAAATGATAGGGTATAAAAGAATTAAGGAGGTGCGGGGTGTGATCATTGTATATATCAGTGTGGCTGTGCTCGCGGTTGCGTTCGCCGTTCTTGTTTATTATGTGTCACGAACATTGAAATCGGCGGAGAAAACGTTAAATCACGTCGCGTCGACAATGGAAGGCCTTGAGAAACAGCTAAATGGCATTACCAGCGAGACCGCCGAATTGTTACATAAGACCAATCATCTGGCGGATGAAATCGGTCAGAAAACAAAATCATTCAATCCGTTTTTTGATTCAGTAAAGGATGTCGGGGAGTCCATACAATCCGTGAATCGATCACTTCGAACGGTTTCCGACAAAGTTTCCCGCGAAACAGAGCGTCAGGCCGGACAGGTATCCCAGGTGATCCAGTGGAGTCAGGCGGCGATTGATATTTGGGGAAGATGGAAAGAGAAGAATAGAAGGATTGACAGGGAATAAGCATCGATACGTCGAGTATAGAATGGACGGTATCGAGCCCTAATATAGGATGTAAATTATTATAGGAGGGATTTTGATGGCTAACGAAAATGAGAACCAAAACAACAACAACATCAACAGTAAAGATTTCTTAATCGGAACGTTAATTGGCGGAATGGTCGGAGCAGCCGCGGCATTAATGTTGGCGCCGAAGTCCGGTAAGGAACTGAGAACAGATTTGAACGAGCAGACCTCCACCTGGAGAGAGAAAGGCAACGAATATGCCTCGATCGCAAAGGAGAAGTCTTCCAACTTAGCCAGAACTGTCTCGGAACAATCAAACCAGGTTGCCGGCAAAGTGAAGGATTTCCGGGAGAACATGAAGAGAGACAGGGACGATATTAAGGAAGAGGCCAAAGCGTCTTCCGCGGTTATTAAGGATGATGCGGAACAGCAAGCAACGGATTTCCAAAACGAAGTGAAGGAAGCTGCAGAAAACAATAATACAACGAGTTACTAATGTTTTTCAGCCTCAGGAGGTTAATCGCCTCTTGGGGTTTTTATTTAACAGAGAAATTCAAAATGCTTTAGCACATAAAAGCGTTTAAGCGATAAAATAAAATACCGTGACATTTTATCTGAATTTCGATATAATAAATTCTAATTCATAAAAATCCGGGTAATGGATGCCCGTGACTTAAACTTTAGAAAATGGAAAGGGTGGAGCGCAGTGGAGAAGGGAGAATTAGAGAAACTTCGTAAACAGGTCGATGAGGTAAATGAAAAGTTGATTGATT
>DASTWO010000194.1:0-23762 GCA_035776675.1 Caryophanales bacterium | reverse complement strand
ATTGGGCAAGCCTAGGGCTCAAAAGCATATCTGCAAGATATAAAATTCTACGTTCGACATAATCTGGAACCGCCGTATACGGAACCGTACGTACGGTGGTGTGAGAGGGACGGAGGTTAGTCACCTCCCCCTATCTCAATTATCCACCTCGTCGTATTAACCAAAGTGACCTATCATGCGCCACCTGAAACATCGATGAAAATGATAGTTCAGTTCCCGCAAGGCGTATTTCATTTACATAGGAAATTCTAGTTTCATTCATGCGATTTCTTGTTTAGTCCCTTCGCTCCCAGGAGATACTAGTGCTGATAAAGATATCTCCGGGAGGTTAGATAATGAGTTGGACATCAATTGCTTTAATCGTACAGCTTTTCTTTGGTATTGTGATAGGGCTGTACTTCTGGAATTTACTTAGAAATCAACGAACCCAGAAGGTTTCGATTGATAAAGAATCGCGTAAGGAAATGGAACAGTTAAGGAGAATGCGGAGAATTTCATTGACGGAACCTCTTTCAGAAAAGGTACGACCCGCTTCTTTTTCAGAGATTGTCGGTCAGGAAGACGGGATGCGTTCGCTTAAGGCTGCTCTTTGTGGACCCAATCCGCAACATATCTTGATTTACGGCCCTCCCGGAGTCGGGAAAACCGCGGCGGCCAGACTCGTTTTGGAGGAAGCCAGGAATAACCCGCATTCCCCCTTTCGCCCCGAGGCCGCTTTTGTTGAACTTGACGCCACAACAGCGAGATTCGATGAGCGTGGAATTGCCGACCCATTGATTGGATCTGTCCATGATCCGATCTATCAGGGAGCAGGAGCCATGGGACAGGCAGGGATTCCACAGCCCAAACAGGGAGCTGTTAGCCATGCGCACGGCGGTGTCCTGTTCATCGACGAAATAGGGGAACTGCATCCGATACAAATGAATAAGCTATTGAAGGTGCTTGAAGATCGGAAAGTGTTTCTTGAAAGCGCCTATTATAATGAGGAAAATCAACAAATACCCAATCATATTCATGATATTTTCAAGAACGGCTTACCTGCGGATTTTCGAATGATCGGGGCGACAACACGTACACCTGGTGATATTCCACCAGCCATTCGCTCTCGTTGTTTGGAAGTCTTCTTTCGGGAAATCCGTCCTGATGAAATCAAAATGATTGCGAACCGAGCGGCTGAGAAAATAAAATTTGAAGTAGCAGACGCCGGAATTGACTTGTTGGCGAAATATGCGCAAAATGGCAGAGAGGCCGTTAATATTATTCAAATCGCCGCCGGCCTGGCAATAGCGGATCAAAAGGAGAAAATCAGTGAGTCCGATATTGAATGGGTTCTCCACTCGAGCCAGATTTCTCCGCGTCCGCAGAAGAAAATTAATGATCGTTCGGAAATCGGGGTTGTAAACGGTTTAGCCGTGTACGGTCCTAATACAGGGGCTTTGCTTGAAATTGAGGTTACAGTCATTCCTGTGAAGAAGAAAGGCTCAGTCAATATTACTGGAATCGTGGAGGAAGAAAATATCGGGAATCAGGGAAAATCGGTTAGAAGGAAAAGCCTTGTGAAAGGTTCGGCCGAAAATGTTTTGACTGTCCTTCGTTCCAGAGGGATAAGAACAGACGATTTCGATATTCATGTTAATTTTCCTGGCGGCATTCCAGTGGACGGGCCGTCGGCAGGGACTGCAATGGCAACTGCCATTTATTCCGCGCTCGAACAAATACCAGTCGACCATAGATTGGCGATGACGGGAGAATTGAGTGTTCACGGGAAAGTTAAACCGATCGGCGGAGTTGTTGCCAAAGTCGAAGCGGCTAAAGAAGCCGGTGCTGAAAGGGTTATTATTCCGCGTGAGAACTTTCAGTCCATTTTACAGGAAATTAAGGGAATTCAAGTCCTTCCTGTTGATGACCTCGGTGAAGTTTTTGATCTTGCGTTCTCTCCTATAGGGAAAAAAGAACAAGAGAAAATAGTGCCGGCATCCGGCGAGATGTTTCAATCCCCTACGCGTTCCGTCTAAATTAGCTTTGTGAAATCAGGTCGGAGACAAGACCTAGTCTAAAAGTCTAAAGCGCTGCCTTCCGATGGACATATACTAAATACATGAAACTCGTTTTACTTTGGAGGTGTGTAACAGATGACAGCAGAGAATGAAAGAACCATTCCCCTCCTTCCTCTTCGCGGATTGCTTGTTTATCCGTCAATGGTTGTTCATCTTGATGTCGGCCGTGATAAATCAGTAAAAGCATTGGAAAAGGTAATGTTAAACGATCATATGATCTTTCTGTCGACACAGTTGGAGGTGGGAACCGAAGAACCTGGGGAAGATGACCTTTATCAAACCGGAACACTGGCAAAGGTTAACCAGATGTTGAAATTGCCGAACGGAACGATTCGAATACTCGTGGAAGGGGAGAAACGAGGGAGAATCAAGAAGTTCGTGGATACGGATCCAATGTTCGAAGTGGAGATCGAATACCTTGAGGAAAGTCGGGAACCGGGCTTGGAAGAACAGGCATTGATGCGTTCGGTCCTGCAACTTTTCGAACAATATACGGCCCTGTCAAAGAAAATTTCCGCCGAAACGTACGCATCGGTAGCAGACGTGGAAGATCCGGGCTATTTGGCTGATGCGATTGCTTCACATTTACCTTTGAAAATGAAAGATAAACAGTTGATATTGGAAACGCTGGATGTGCAGGAACGTCTTAGTAAGTTAACTGAGATTCTGACAAATGAAAAAGATGTTCTGGATATGGAGAAGAAAATCGGCCAACGAGTTAAGCATTCGATGGAGAAAACCCAGAAGGAATATTACTTGCGTGAGCAAATGAAGGCCATACAGAAAGAGCTTGGGGAAAAGGAAGGCAAAAACGGAGAAGTCGCGGAGCTTAGGGAGAAAATAGAACAATCCACAATGCCGGAAAATGTGGAAGAGACCGCATTGAAAGAACTTGACCGCTATGAGAAAGTGCCGACCAGCTCAGCGGAAAGCTCGGTTATCCGAAATTATATCGATTGGCTTATCCAATTACCCTGGAAGGAAGAGACGGAAGACGACTTAAATATCAATCATGCTGAAAAAATCCTGAATGAAGATCATTATGCCCTTGATAAGGTAAAAGAGCGTGTATTGGAATATCTAGCCGTTCAAAAGCTGACAAAAGCAATGAAAGGGCCCATTCTTTGCCTGGTTGGTCCGCCGGGAGTCGGGAAAACCTCGCTTGCTCGCTCAGTCGCGAGAGCTCTCAATCGTAAATTTGTACGCGCGTCCCTGGGGGGCGTTAGGGATGAAGCGGAAATACGTGGCCATCGTCGTACGTATGTAGGCGCGTTGCCCGGAAGAATCATTCAAGGAATGAAAAAGGCGGGAACCAACAATCCGGTTTTCTTACTCGATGAAATCGATAAGATGGCCAATGATTTCCGCGGTGATCCATCTTCCGCGTTTTTGGAGGTACTGGATCCTGAACAGAATCATACCTTTAGCGATCATTATATTGAGGAACCGTACGATCTGTCGAAGGTCATGTTTATCACAACGGCAAACTATATCGCGACCATTCCGCAACCGCTTCTGGATCGCATGGAAATGTTGTATATCGCAGGCTATACGGAAGAAGAGAAAATGTACATTGCCAAGCGCCATTTATGGCCGAAGCAGGTAAGGGATCACGGTTTGGATAAAGGAAAGGTTCAAATCCGCGATGCCGCCATTCAGAAAGTGATTCGGCGCTATACGATGGAAGCGGGTGTCCGTACATTCGAACGTCAATTAGCCGCTCTTTGCCGGAAAGCGGCCAAGCAAATCGTCAGTGGAAAGAAAAAGCGTGTAGTCGTTACGGAAAAGACGGTGGAAGAATTTCTGGGGAAACCGAAATACCGTTACGGCAAAGCCGAAGAGGAAGATCAAATCGGGGCGGCGACTGGTTTGGCGTATACGACGGCAGGAGGCGACACCTTGTCAATCGAAGTGTCGCTTTATTCGGGGAAAGGCCGACTTACGTTGACCGGGCAGCTCGGAGATGTGATGCAAGAATCGGCACAGGCTGCGTTCACTTATATTCGTTCCCGTGCCAAAGAGTTGGATATTGATCCGGAATTTCACGATAAGAATGATATCCACATTCACGTGCCGGCCGGGGCAACACCGAAAGACGGACCGTCAGCCGGAATAACAATTGCCACCGCACTTGTATCGGCATTAACCGGGAAGGCGGTGAAGAAAGAAATCGGAATGACCGGGGAAATTACGTTGCGCGGTCGAGTGTTGCCGATTGGGGGCCTGAAGGAAAAGGCACTGAGTGCTCACCGCGCCGGATTAACAACGATTCTTTTTCCAAAGGAAAATGAAAAGGATCTTGACGATATCCCTGACAGTGTCCGAAAAGCCATGAAGTTCATCCCGGTCGCCCACCTGGATGAAGTGTTAAGTCATGCGTTGGTGGAGGAGAAATCATGAAGGTACACAATGTAGAATTATTGATCAGTGCCGTTCGTCCCGAACAATACCCTTCGGGCGGGCGGCCTGAAATAGCTTTGGCTGGACGATCGAATGTAGGAAAGTCTTCGCTAATCAACAAATTGCTTACTCGAAAGAGTATAGCGCGTACGTCGCAACATCCTGGAAAGACTCAAACCTTAAACTTTTACAAAATTAACGAGGACTTAATCTTTGTGGATGTACCTGGCTACGGTTATGCGAAAGTTTCAAAGAAACAACGCCAGCAATGGGGGATAATGATCGAGACGTATTTGACAGAGCGGGAAGCCTTAAAGGCGGTTATTCTGATTGTTGACGTCCGCCATTCCCCGACCAAGGACGACGTTTTGATGTACGATTGGCTGAAGCATTTCGAAATTCCTGTAATCGTTGTTGCGACCAAGGCTGATAAAATCAAAAAATCACAACAAAATCGCCACCTCAAAACCGTTCGGGAAACCCTTGGGATGGATGATTTTGATGATACACTTGTTTTGTTCTCTGCAGAAGCCGGGACCGGAAAAGATAAGTTGTGGAAAGTCATCCAAAGTTATTTGTAAGTTCTTTTGTTGAGTGTATCGTCCATATCTAAGATAAACGGAGCAAAACATACTATATCGTCAATAATTACATAAAAATTGGACAAAACGGCTGATTATGCACTTATAGCATGTTTGAGTCGTTTTCTGAGTATTGATAATATGGGTACGTGTATATAAATTTGGAAAGGGGTCAAATTCATGCAGAAAAAGCGGTCTTTTGTATTAGCCTTAATGTTTGCCTTGACTTTTGCTCTCGTCGCATGCGGATCAAGCGGCGGTGGAGGAAGCGCCAATGGCGGCGGTGATGGTGGGACAGACGGAGAAGGTGGCGGCCAGGGTGATCAGAATTTAGAACTGGTGAAGAGTGGAAAGTTTACATTTGCATCTTCGGGTGCTTTTCCGCCTTTCAGTAAAGTTAACGAAAGCGGAGAAATGGAAGGATACGATATTGCTGTCGGTAAAGCTATTGCGGAGAAATTGGGGTTGGAGCCCAATCCGAAAAAGTACAAATTCGGAGGCATTATTGCCGGAATTGTTTCGGGCCGTTTTGATGCTGCCGTTGCCAGCCATACGATTACCGAGAAACGCGATAAAAAAGTAGACTTCTCACAGCCTTATTATTACTCAGGTCCCCAGATTTTCACCCAACCCGGAAGCGATCTTCAGACTTTAGAAGATTTGACAGGTAAAGAAATCGCTGTTTCCAAAGGTTCAACTTACTATCCTATGGCTCAGAAGGTGACCGATAATATTCATACTTATGCAAGTGATCTAACCGCATTGAGAGCACTGGCGAAAGGTAAACACGATGCGGTCATTACAGATATTATCACAGGGAAAAAAGCAATTGCTCACGGTTTGAAAGTTGTTGGTAAAGATACACTTGGCGTCAGCA
The DNA here is from genome assembly GCA_035776675.1 of Caryophanales bacterium. GTDB lineage: Bacteria > Bacillota > Bacilli > Bacillales > DASSOY01 > DASSOY01. Next base: position 17,847 of record DASTWO010000194.1, on the reverse strand, counting down.
AACAAGCGGTGGCAGTTGCCGAAGGAAATGAAGCCTTGTTAAAGGCAATCAATAAAGCTTTAACTGAATTGAAAGAGGAAGGAACGTTGGCGGAACTAGGTAAAAAGTGGATAGGAAGCGACATTTCACAGCCGCCGGAAAAAGCGAAAGAATAGCCTTGCAAATGTGCGCAGCCCGCTGCGCACATTTGTCCTATTTTTCCGTCCACCGCCCTTAAGGGGCAAGATCTATTTTTATTCATTTCGCCTCTTACAAAAGCGGAGAACCCTCGTTGAATAAAGTTAAAAAGGAGTGAATTACTTGCCGACTTTACCCCATTTATCCGGAACTTTTATTGATTATTTTGATTTATTTGTTGGCGGCATGTGGGTGACAATAAAGCTGACTGTCGTGTCCATTTTGATTGCGCTGGTCATTGGATTGGTCTTTGCGCTGTTTAAGATTTCGAACGTCAAGGTGCTTGATTGGATTGCAAATGCTTATATTTGGTTGGTACGCGGTACGCCCTTAATTGTTCAGATTTTCGTCTTATACTTTGGTTTACAGGCCATTATTAGTTTGACAGGTTTTTGGGCAGCGACATGGGCGCTTGCTTTTCACAGCGGGGCCTATATAGCTGAAATCATACGGGGAGCCATTCAGTCTATTGACAAGGGCCAGCGGGAAGCCGGCCGTTCTTTAGGGATGAGTTTACCGTTAACAATGCGGCGTATTATTCTGCCTCAAGCTTTTCGCCGTGCGATCCCTCCGCTCAGCAATCAATTTATCATTGGTTTAAAGGATTCCTCCCTTGCGGCGTTTGTCGGGATTCCGGAAATCTTTAATATTTCCACTACACAGGCCGCAACCAATTTCGATCCATTGACTTTTTATATCATTTCGGCAGTTTATTATTTGTTCCTGGTGTTTATCTTTACGATTGCTTCGAATATGCTTGAAAAACGACTGGAGTCCAGTGATTAGGGAGGTTTAGCAGGGCATGAGTGAAAAACAAGAAATGATCAAGGTTGAGAACTTAAATAAATCGTTCGGGAAGTTACATGTGTTGAAAGATATTGACATGACAGTAAAGGAAAGCGACGTAGTTGTGTTGATTGGAGCCAGTGGTTCCGGCAAAAGTACGCTGTTGAGATGCTTAAACTTTCTTGAAATGAAAGATAACGGACAAATTATTATAGAAGGCGAACAGGTCGAGCCAAAGACGCACAATTTGAATAAAGTGCGCGAGCGAGTAGGGATGGTGTTTCAACACTTCAATCTGTTTCCACACAAAACGGTGCTTGGCAATGTAATTGAAGCGCCTACAAAAGTAAAGAAAGTCCCTAAAGAACAGGCAATAAAAGAAGGGAAAGAATTGCTTGACAAAGTCGGGCTCGGTGATAAGTATGACGTTTATCCGTCAACCCTCTCAGGCGGGCAAAAACAGAGGGTGGCGATAGCCCGTGCATTGGCCATGAAACCGGATGTTATGTTATTCGATGAGCCAACCTCGGCACTTGATCCGGAATTGATCGGTGAGGTTCTTGCTACCATGAAGCAGCTGGCTAAAGAAGGCATGACGATGGTTGTCGTTACCCATGAAATGGGATTCGCCCGCGAAGTTGGAGATTGGCTGTTGTACATGCATGACGGGAAAATCGTGGAACGAGGGAATCCGAAAGAGGTATTTGAAAATCCAAAGGAAGAACGAACGAAGGAATTTCTGAGCACGATCTTATAGTTATTGGCCCCCGTATTCAAATGAATACGAGGGTTTTTTTTTCAAATTCAAATCAGGTAGCGCAAATATAAATAAATGTTGGATAGAACCAGAGATACCAGTGTAATGGGGGCGCCGATCTTCAGAAAATCCATATAGGTGAATCCGTCTCCTTCTTTAGATGCCATGCCGGCAACGATCACATTGGCCGAGGCGCCGATCAAGGTGCCATTTCCCCCGAGACAAGCACCAAGGGCAAGTGACCACCAAAGAATATTGGCTTGATAAGAGCCGGGTTCCAGTCCCATTCCATGTATCATGTCTTGAATCAACGGGATCATTGTGGCTACGTATGGGATGTTGTCGATTGTCGCGGATGCCACGCCCGAAACCCATAAAATCATAATCGAAGCGATGGTAAGATCGCCTCCTGTAATTTCCAATGCTCCTGAGGCCAGATACTCAATGACTCCTACTTCTACAAGCCCACCGACAAGAGTAAACAGACCGGCGAAGAAAAAGATTGTTCCCCATTCGACGGAATGGAACACTTCTTCGAAATCATTCTCTTTAACCCCTATTAACATTAGACAGGTGGCTCCGCTCATCGCGATGGCTGGTGCTTCAATCCCTATAATGGAATGAAGGACAAACGCCAATATGGTCCCCCCGAGCACAAATAATGACTTCCTCATCAAACTGACATCTCTAATAAACTCCTTCTCATCCAAGGCCATCAATTCCGCTTGTTTTGATTCATCAGCTTTCATATGTTTACGGTAAATGAAGTATAGAATCACAAGTGTGACCGCACCGATGACAATGACAACCGGGGCCAGATTAAAAAGAAAGGCGTTAAAAGATAATCCTGTGGCCGCGCCAATCATAATATTAGGCGGGTCACCGATTAAGGTCGCTGTCCCCCCGATATTGGAAAACAGGATTTCCGAAATCAGAAATGGGATTGGGTTTACCCCGAGTATTCTGGTAATCGAAAAGGTGACCGGAACCACAAGCAATACAGTGGTGACATTGTCAAGAAAAGCTGATCCCACCGCAGTCAATATCGACAGGATGATCAAAATTTTCATCGGTTCGCCTTTTGCCATTTTCGCAGATCGTACCGCCGCATATTGAAACACGCCGGATTTGTTGGTAATGCCGACTAGAATCATCATTCCAATCAGCAGGACGATCGTTCCCCATTCCATGTGTTCTACAAAGACGGAGTGAATTTCAATAACCCCGAAGAATAAGATGACCGCCGCGCCTGCCAAGGCTATAAGCGTTCGATTGACTTTCTCCGAAATGATAAAGGCATAGGCCAGGACGAATACAACAACAGCAATAATGATTTGCAAATTCGACGCTTCTGATTCCATCGTTTCCCTCCCAATTGACTAAAAAAACACAAAAGGAGCCCGTCGGTGACAGGCTCCTCCAGAAAAAACAATTTCGTCTATTCATTTGCGTTTACTATATAACATTAACCGAAATTGTTCAAGTGAAAACCGAAAGAAATTTCTTTTTCCTCTTTATGCCTTGTCGATTAAGACGTAAGCGGTTTGTGAAAGATAAGGACGAAGGGAGGTGTAAGCATGGCAAAGGATGTGCTTTGTGAAGTGAATAACTGTGAATACTGGGGTGAAGGCAACCTGTGTAATGCCGACAGGATTTATGTAGTCACACACAAAGATGCTAAAGCCACAACAACTGAAGAAACCGACTGCAAAACCTTTGAACCGAAACACTAAAAATTAAATGAGAAGATTCAATAACTTAAAAAGTGCGTAGTTGGAAAGATTTGCTTTCCGACACGCGCTTTTTCGCTTCAAATAGGAAATGAAATCAAGGTTTGGCATGTTTGACAATTGATTTTTGATAATCGTTACATTATTTTAGGAAGAGAGGTTATAAAAAGGACGGTTTCGCCATGAGAGAAAATAATGATGCACTACTTAATCACATCAAGGACATTTTCAGTGAACTTAAGCAATCCAATACGATAACCGGTTTTGCACCTGACATGATTACCCTTCACACTCTTGAGGGAAAGATCCTCAATGTTTCTCCCGCCTCTCTTCCTTTGTTCGGATATGAACCCGATGGTTTGGCAGAAGGTTATCTTTGTGATCTTTGTCATCCCCAGGATCGATTGAAATTACAAGATGCTTTTCAAATGCAAGATAAGCAAACGGTGAAAAGAGTTTCCTATCGTTTTCGCCGCAAGGAAGGCAACTACATTTGGGTTGAAACAACCGTTAAAAAGGTGGACCAATCAGCCGGGGCTGAATTAGAGGGGTTTGTATGTATCTCAAGGGACATTACGAAATGTATTTATGAAATCGATTACCTGAAAGAAGAAATGGAAAGATACCGATCCCTTGTTGAACAATTCCAAGAAACGTTGGGGATTTGTCAGAATGGGAAATGGGTGTATTTGAACGACGCCGGCCTTCAACTCTTCGGAGGAGTCCGGAAAAGTGAAATTACAGGCCAAAGTGTTTTCAATTACGTTCATGAGGACAATGTACCGTTATTTAAAGAAAAATTGGCGGCTCTTGAAGAGAAGAACAATTCCCTTGAGCCATTTGAATTGAAACTTATGCGTCATGATGGAGAAATTCGACAAGTGCAAATGGCCTGCTCTCCCACCAAGTTTCAAGGAGAGCCGGCAGCGCAGGTTGTTATTCGAGATATAACGAGAGAAAAGGAGACTGAAGAAGTTCTTCAACATACCAAAAAATTATCTGTTGTCGGTCAACTCGCTGCGGGCATAGCGCACGAAATCAGAAATCCGTTGACCTCAATTAAAGGGTTCACTCAATTGATTCAACCGTATTTTACCGAAGAAAGCCGGAAAAAGTATGTGGATATTATGCTGACGGAACTGAATCGAATCGAGTCGATTATTAATGATTTACTGGTGTTGGCAAAACCACAAGTATCCAAAATTGAACGTACGGATATGAAAGAATTGATTGAGCAGACCATCCATCTATTAAATTCGGAGGCCGTTCTGCAAAATGTCGAGATCTTTAGTCTCTTTGATCCAGAATTGGAAGCTGTCGAATGTGAAAGTGACAAGATTAAGCAAGTCCTGATTAATGTTCTGAAAAACGCGATTGAAGCCAGTGAAGAACAAGGGAAAATCTTTGTGAAAGTTTGTATGAAGAAGGACAAGCTTCGGATTCAAATAGCTGATGAAGGGAAAGGCATATCAGAGAAACGACTCGAGAAGTTGGGTGAGCCTTTCTACAGCACAAAGGAAAAGGGAACTGGATTGGGGCTTATGATTTGCAAGAAAATCATTGAGGCTCATCACGGTAATATTGATATTTCGAGTAGACTGAATGAGGGAACGACAGTTGAAATTGTGTTGCCTATTGAACAAACAGAAACGAACCAATAGTCCGGTTTTGCAGCCGGATATTTTTTGAAATGGGTCTTGCATTTTGTATCGTGATTCTGTAAACTGATAATCAATACACTTTATATAGTGTTTGTGGTGATTCGGTTATCTATATATTGTGTTTTTGGAAAGCTTAATATTCTTTTGTGAGTTACAGGTGCCTGCATATCAGGCTGAAAAGGGAATCCGGTGGAAAGCCGGAGCTGTCCCCGCAACTGTAAATGTGGACGAAAAGGGAAAACCACTGTATAAGGAAAGCGCCGTTGGTGGCTCTTATACGGGAAGGCCCAGAGTAGGACGAAGCATAAGCCAGTAGACCTGCCTTAACTCTTTGTTTCCTGTCTTCGGGGATTGAGATTGAGAAACGGCGCGATGGATGCAAGGAGACCTGTATGCTCTTTACATAAATTCTGTGTCGTTTTTCAGCTCATCCCCGAAGGGGATGGGCTTTTTTACTGTGTGAAAAGGAGAGGAGAACAGATGACGATTTTTGCAAAAACGAATGAATTGGAAGAGATGGCGTTCAGGGCTTGCGAAGGGATGGATAAGTGTAGTTCGAGGGACTTGTTGAGTGTGGTACGAGGTCAAATTAACGAACACATGACGGATAAAGAAAAGTGGCAAATGTTGATTCGTACGGCCAGTGAGAAGACGAGTGTTGAAGAACCAAACTGGCAATTTGTCGCCGCTAGGCTGCATCTCAATGTGCTTTATCGGGAGGCGGCGAAAAACCGTGGATGCAGCGAGCAGGGATATGGTTCATTTTATGATTTGATTGTACGCCTTACTGAGGATGGCCGCTATGGAGGTTACATACTGGAACATTACTCGCCAGCGGAAATTGAGGAGCTTGACTATTACATTCAACCAGAAAGGGACGAGCTGTTTCATTATCTCGGCGTGAAAACTCTTACGGATCGGTATTTGATTCGCGGATTGGACAACGAAACTTTGGAGTTGCCGCAGGAATTATTTATGGGTGTTGCGATGCACCTTGCGATGAAAGAAATAGACAAGCTGAAGTGGGCGAAACGATTTTACAATGTGTTATCGAGGTTGGAAATGACGGTGGCAACGCCGACACTCAATACCGCGAGAAAACCGGATCCGCAGTTATCGAGTTGTTTCATTGATACAGTGGATGACGACCTTTGGAATATCTATAACGTCAATCAAAGTTTTGCACAGGTTTCCAAACGAGGCGGTGGGCAGGGGATTTATGTTGGAAAAGTACGGAGCAGGGGTTCTGATATTCGTGGATTTCACGACGTTGCCGGCGGTGTCATTCCCTGGATCAAGAATTACAACAATACAGCGCTGGCTGTAGATCAGCTTGGTGTTCGTCGAGGTGCGGCAGCGATTTATCTGGACATCTGGCACGGAGACATTCTCGATTTTCTGAACCTGAAAACGAACAATGGCGATGATCGGATGAAAGCTCATGATATTTTTCCTGGCGTCTGCATTCCTGATGTTTTTATGGAGACCGTGAAAGAACGCGGAATATGGTATTTATTCGATCCGCATGAAGTGAGGAAGAAGAAAGGTTGGAGCCTTGAAGATTTCTATGGGGATGAATTCAGGAAAAGGTATTTGGACTGTGTGGACGATCCCGAGGTGGGGAAAACCGAAATCCCTGCGATCGACATTATGAAGCGTCTGCTCGCAAGCTGCTTTGAGACGGGGACACCGTTTTTATTTTTCCGGGATACCGTCAACAACGCTAATCCAAACAAGCACAAGGGCATGATTTACAGTTCCAATTTGTGTACGGAAATTTGCCAGAATATGAGTCCGACGCGGCATGTTGAGACGACCCATGAAGATCATAGAATCACCATGAAGCTTGAGGCGGGAGATTTTGTCGTTTGTAACCTGTCGTCTTTAAATTTAGGACGGGTTCATTCAAAAGAAGATATCGAGCGAGTGGTGACTTGCCAGATTCGAATGATGGACAACGTGATTGACCTGAACGAATATCCTGTGAAACAAGCCGAAATAACGAACAAAAGATACCGCGCCGTCGGCCTCGGAACGTCCGGTTATCATCAAATGCTCGCCCAGCTCGGTGTCGCCTGGGAGTCGGAAGAACACTTGAGAGTGGCTGAAGATCTTTACGAATGGATGAATTACTGTGCGGTGAAAGCCTCGAATCAATTGGCGGCGGAGAAAGGAGCCTATTCCTATTTCGAGGGCAGTGAATGGCAGTCGGGTGAGTATTTTCAATTACGTGGTTATGATGACGAAAAATGGCGGGAACTTCAGAAGGAAGTTCGAAAACACGGGATTCGCAATGCCTATTTATTCGCGATCGCGCCGACAAGTTCAACCTCGTTAATTGCGGGATCCACGGCCGGAATTGATCCGGTATTCAAGAAATTTTTTATCGAAGAAAAAAAGAACGCGATTATCCCGCAGACGGCGCCCAACCTGAACGAGAAAACAATGTGGTATTACAAAGAGGCGCATCAGATTGATCAGCATTGGAGCATTAAAGCCGCGGGCGTCCGCCAACGCCATATCGATCAGTCTCAGTCTTTCAATTTGTACATTACGCCACAGATTACGGCGAAAGAAATGCTCGGATTGGTCTTGTCGGCCTGGGAAAACGGATTGAAAACGGTCTATTACGTCCGGAATCAAAGCCTTGAACTGGATGACTGTGTAAGTTGTTCTTCTTGATTTTTCAGAGAGGGGATTTTATAAATGGAGCTAACAAAAAAGAAATTATTCAACGAGAATGGGGACCGTGACTGGGGAAAACGGAGAATCATCGGCGGCAATACGACTAATTTAATTGAACTGAACAACGTGAAATATGAATGGGCCTACAAATTGTATCGCGGCATGATGAACAACTTCTGGATTCCGGAAGAGATTCCGCTTGCCAAGGATGCGAAAGATTATCCGAATTTGACTCCGGAGGAACGGGAAAGCTATGATAAGATCTTAAGCTTTCTGATTTTCCTTGATTCCTTGTTGACGGCCAATCTGCCCAACATTAATGAATATATTACAGCGCCGGAGGTGAATATGGTGCTGACCGTTCACACCTTTCAGGAAGCCGTTCATTCGCAAAGTTACGGCTATATTCTCGAAAGTGTGTGCAGCCCGGAGACACGTGACCAAATTTATAACGAGTGGCGTGACGATGAACATTTATTGCGCCGGAACCGTTTTGTGACGGATCAATTTGAACGGTTTATCGAGGAGCCGAACGACAGGAATTTATTACGGACGGTGATGGCGAATTATATTTTGGAGGGCATCTATTTTTACTCGGGCTTTTCGTTCTTTTTCTCATTGGCACGTCAAGGAAAGATGACGGGCACGTCGACGGAAATCAAGTACATTCAGCGGGATGAATTTACGCATTTGGCGTTGTTTCAAAATATCTTTCATGAGCTGCGCCGGGAGAATCCGGAATTGTTCACGGAGGAAATGATTGAGGAACTTCGCGAAATGATGAAGACGGGCGTGCGCCATGAGGTTGAATGGGGACAATATATTGTCGGAAACCGGGTGGCCGGTCTGAACGATGAAACGATTGACCGGTACATTAAGTACCTGGCAAATCAGCGTTTGAAACGGTTGAATTTAGAAATTTTATACCCGGAAATTCAGGAGCATCCCATGCCTTGGGTCGAAGGCTTCAGTGATTTGAACAGCACGAAAACAGACTTTTTCGAGCAAAAAGTCACCAATTATTCGAAGTCGTCCAATTTGAATTGGGATGAGCTTTAGAGAGGAAGGAGTGGCGCTGTGGAAGCTGTGTCAACAAGTAAATCGCGGACTGTCAAGACGGCGCTTGTGCTGCCGCCGGACACGAATCATCTGGACACGATGTTTGGCGGAAAGGTGTTGTCTTATATAGATGAGGTTGCGGCGATAGCCGCAATGCGGCATTGCAGGATGGCCGTTGTAACGGCCTCGATTGATTCAGTTGATTTTTATGGCCCTGTTAAAGAAGGAGATGTGATCTCTGTAGAGGCATTCGTCATTTCTACGGGGCGCACATCGATGGAAGTGTATGTAAAAGTACTTTGTGAAAACTTGGAGATGATGGAACCGCGTCTGACCACCACATCCTTTCTGACGATGATTGCCTTGGATCGGGACGGACGCCCAGCGTCTGTACCGGCGGTTCATCCAGAAACGGCGGAGGAAAAGCAATTGTACAGTACGGCTCCTGATCGGCGTCAGAAACGGAAGGAAAGAACAGATACCGAACCAGCCGGGAGTTTATAATCCATTGAGACAGGTCGTTTATTCGGCCTGTCTATTTTAATGAACAGAAGGGCAGATTATAACCGTGGCCACGAAACAGCTGAATTGATTCCAATGTCGTTTTTTGTTACTTTTATTAAGGACAAGTTATAAAGATGAATAATAATGACAATACCTAGCAATGAATAATAGAAGGTTTCATATTCTTATCACATTTTCAACATATAGTGTTTTGCCCCCATGTTACAATAGGATTAGCTATATTAGAGTCGGAAAGGGACCAATTGGTTATGTTGGTTTCCCTAATGAAATATTTAACTCTGAACAAAATCCCCATGGTGGAATTTGTTCTTTGAGGTGACAGGACATGCACATTTTGATGGTCGGGTTGAATCATAGAACGGCTCCGGTCGAAATTCGTGAAAAATTTACATTTTCCGAGACGGAAATTGGTGATGCGGCCAAGCAGTTGCGCGGGAGAAAGAGTATCTTGGAAGCGGCGATCTTGTCCACATGCAACCGTACGGAAATTTATGTTGTGGCCGATCAGGCTCATACAGGACGATACTATACGAAGGCCTTTCTGGCTGAATGGTTCGGTCTTGATAAAGAGTCGTTTACGCCGTTTTTGGACATTCGGGAAGACGAAATCGCGGTTGAGCATCTTTTCAAGGTAGCTTGCGGCCTGGATTCGATGATTCTTGGAGAAACACAAATCCTGGGGCAAGTTCGCGATGGTTTCTTCGCTGCGCAAAACGCTGAGGCGACCGGCACGATTTTCAATCAAGTCTTTAAGCAAGCAGTGACGCTTGCCAAAAAGGCGCATACGGAAACAGACATTAATGATAATGCCGTTTCGGTCAGCTATGCGGCCGTTGAATTGGCGAAGCAAATTTTCGGTGATCTGAACAAGAAGAACGTGTTGATCATTGGTGCCGGAAAAATGAGTGAGCTCACTGCGAAACACCTTCACGCCGGAGGCGTTGCCAATGTAACCGTCGCAAACCGGACTCGTGAACATGCAGAAGAACTGGCTGCGAAGTTTCACGGGAAGACCGTTGCCGTAGACGAAATTGAAGAGGCGCTCGTCCATGCGGATATTCTGATCAGCTCAACAGGTTCAGACGGTTATGTGATGACGCAGAAACAAGTGTCTTCCGCAGTGAAACGGAGAAAGGGCCTTCCGCTTTTCATGGTGGACATTGCCGTGCCGCGCGATATTGATCCGGCCCTGCATGAGATGGATGGCGTGTTTCTCTACGACATTGACGATCTGAACGGGATCGTCGAAGCGAATTTGGTGGAAAGGCGCAAGGAAGCAGAGAAGGTTGAACTGCTGATTGAGAAAGAACTTGAAGATTACCGCGACTGGTTGAATACACTTGGCGTCGTCCCAGTCATTTCCGCTTTAAGACAGAAGGCTTTGGCTATCCAATCTGAAACGATGAAAAGCATTGAAAGAAAGATGCCCGATTTAACAGAGAAAGAGAAAAAGGTGTTGCGTAAACATACGAAAAGCATCGTCAATCAGCTTCTTCGCGATCCGGTGTCGGGGATTAAGGAAATGGCAGCGGAACCGAACAAGGAAGAAGCCCTTGAATTGTTCACAAAGCTTTTCGCCATAGAGGATGAAGTGAAACAGGAAATGGATAAGGAAACGTTGAAATCTCAACGTAAGGAAGAAGCACAGCCTGCCGCATCGACGGCAGCTGTCCGTGAAGTCTCGGTTCGTTCCTGATCAGAAGATTCGTCTTGGAATTCCTTCCTGTCTTGTACGCCTCAATTCCGGGATGGTGACAACGTGGGTTTTACAAGCTGGCTTTATGAATTCACAGTTATTTTGTACGCCCTTAGCGTGCTTGGTTATTTCATAGATTTTTTGCAAAACAACCGGAAGGTCAACGCGAGCGCCTTCTGGTTGCTTTCTATTGTTTGGATTTTACAGACGATTTATTTCATCGAAGAACTTGTGAAACTCGGAGAATTTCCGATTTTGACGCCTTCAAAGGGGCTGTTTTTCTACGCATGGGTTCTCGTGACATTATCTCTTGTTATTAATCGGTTCTTCCGTGTAGATGTCTTTGTATTTTTCGCAAATGTTTTGGGGTTTATCATGATGTCGGTTTATCTGTTCGCGCCGGCAGGGCAGGCTTCTGATGTGTTGTCAAGACAGCTTATGTCCGGACTTCTGGTGATTCATGTGACCATCGCTTTTTTGGCGTATGGTGCTTTTACATTATCGTTTATTTTCTCCGCGATGTACTTTATTCAGCACCATATGTTAAAGGAGAAGAAATGGAACAAGCGCCTGCTGAGATTTGGCAGTTTGTCACACTTGGAGAAGTCCTCATTCGTTTGTAATATGGTAGGGGTTCCGTGTCTGTTGATCAGCCTGATCCTCGGAATTATTTGGGCTTCCATTAAACTTCACACTTTTTATTGGCTTGACGCGAAGGTGATTTTATCGTTTGTGGTAATCATTGTATACAGTACATTCCTTTATCAAAAAGTGGCGAAAGGCATGCATGGGAGGACGTTGGTTTTCTGGAACGCTGCCGCGTTTCTCATCGTGTTGATTAATTATTTCTTGTCAGAATCGCTTACGAAATTTCATTTGTGGTATCAGTAGTTTTCACACAGACTTGGAGGTTTGGCAATGCGTACGATTACAGTCGGCTCAAGAAAGAGTAAACTCGCCCTGGTTCAGACCCATTGGGTGATTGAGGCTCTTAAAGCAAAGGGAAAATCATTTGAATTTGATGTGGCAAAAATTTCGACGAAAGGCGACAGGATTCTCGACGTGACCCTTTCGAAAATCGGTGGAAAAGGGTTGTTTGTGAAGGAAATCGAGCGGGCCATGTTTGAAGGTGAAATTGATATGGCTGTGCACAGCATGAAGGATATGCCGTCGGTATTGCCGGAAGGACTTATGATCGCTTGTATCCCCGAAAGGGCAGATCATCGGGACGCTTTCATTTCCAAGCAGTATGATTCTTTAGCTGAGTTGCCGGAGGGCGCGATTGTCGGAACGAGCAGCTTGCGACGCGGAGCGCAGATGCTAATCCAGCGACCCGATCTTGAAATTCGTCCGGTACGCGGAAACATTGATACGAGGCTCGGGAAATTGGAAGAAGGACAGTTTGACGCGATTATTCTGGCAGCGTCCGGTTTGGCGCGAATGGGTTGGTCGGAAGATGTTGTAACAGAATATTTAGAGCCGGACGTGTGTTTGCCGGCTGTCGGTCAGGGAGCGCTTGCTATTGAGTGCCGCGAGGACGACACGGATCTACGCGAGTTGTTGAGCGAAATCAATGATGAAGAGACGTTCCGGACGGTTTCGGCGGAACGGGCGTTCTTGCGTAAACTTGAAGGCGGATGTGAGACCCCGATTGCTGCTTATGCGGTGTTGGATGAAGCCGGAGACGGGATCACGTTGACAGGGTTGGTCGCAAGCACCGACGGGAAGACGGTCTTCAAAGGGACGAAAAAGGGAACGGATCCGATTGCGATCGGAGAGCAATTGGCAGCTGAATTGCTGGATGAAGGCGCAAAAGCGGTTCTGGATGAATTGAAGACGGAGTTTGATTAACAATGACATGCCCTCTGGAAGGGAAACGCATTCTTGTGACGAGAGCAACAGGACAGGCGGAGACGTTTTCCCGGGAAATTATGGAGCGTGGCGGTGAACCGATTGAAGTGCCCGTAATTGCCTTTCTTCCCCCTGAAGAACCAACGGAAATCAAGAAGGTTCTCGGCAGGCTGGAGGAGTACCACTGGGTGATCTTCACGAGCGCCAACGGAGTGAGGTTTTTCTTCGAGGAGTTAAAGAAAGCGGGCTTGGCTTTCCCTTCGACGTCCAAGGTTGCCGCCGTTGGCAAAAAAACATGGCGGATTTTGCGGAAATATGACGCAAGGGTTGACATTGTTCCAGACGAATTTATAGCGGAAAGTCTTTTGGAAGCATTGAAAGCAGAGGTTCAACCTGGCGAGATGATTCTTATGCCAAGAGGGAATCTAGCGAGAATGAAATTGTCGGACGGTTTGACCGAATGGGGTGCGGTTGTCGATCATTTGACGGTTTATCGAACTGTTATGAATGGGTCGGAGCGCGAGAAATTATTGGAGTTATTGGCCGCCGGACAAGTGGATATAGCGACGTTCACCAGTTCCTCGACTGTCGTAAACTTTTTTGAGTTGTTGGAAGGGACGAAAGCGGAAAAGCTTGTAGCACATATGAAGTTCGCATGTATTGGTCCGGTAACAGCCGAAACAGCTCGGAAATACGGCATTGAGCCGGAAATCATCCCGGAAGAATACTCCATTTCAGGTTTACTTAATGCGATGGAACAATTTTATGATTAAAATATTTGCAGGGAGGGGTTATCGTGAAAGCTTTGGAGTTTGCACGCCATCGCCGCCTTCGACAAAGTGATACGGTAAGGCGGATGGTTCGAGAGACATCAATTGAAAAAGAAGATTTGATTTATCCGATTTTCGTTGCAGACGGAAACGATATTAAAGAACCCGTGCCGTCCATGCCGGGTGTCTATCAATGGTCATTGGACCGATTGGATGAAGAATTGAAAGAGGTAGAGGCACTGGGGATTCCATCTGTACTGCTTTTCGGCGTGCCCGAACATAAGGATGACGTCGGGTCTCAGGCCTATGATGAGAGCGGGATTGTACAGAAAGCGACGCTACATATTAAAGAACATTATCCATCGCTGTTGGTGGTCGCGGATACTTGTCTTTGTGAATTTACGGATCACGGTCATTGCGGCGTCATTGAGAATGGTGATGTTGTCAATGACGACAGTCTTGAATTGCTTGCGAAAACAGCGGTGTCACAGGCTGAAGCGGGTGCTGATATTATCGCTCCGTCCAATATGATGGATGGATTTGTGGCAGCTATTCGCCACGGTTTGGATGAGGCCGGCTTTGAAAATGTGCCGATCATGTCTTATGCGGTCAAATACGCTTCTGCTTACTATGGTCCGTTCCGGGATGCAGCAGGGAGCGCACCGGCGTTCGGCGATCGGAAAACCTATCAGATGGATCCGGCAAATCGGCTCGAAGCCCTGCGTGAAGCGGAGTCGGATGTTGAAGAAGGAGCCGACTTTCTAATGGTAAAGCCGGGATTGGCTTATTTAGACATCGTCCGTGAATTGAAGGACAATTTTCCATTACCGCTTGTGACTTATAACGTCAGCGGTGAGTACTCGATGATCAAGGCGGGTGCGCAGAACGGCTGGATCGATGAGCGGCAAGTTGTGATGGAATCGTTGATTGGAATGAAACGCGCCGGTGCTGATATCATAATCACGTATTTTGCCAAAGATGTGGCCGGTTGGATTGATGAAAGAAACGGGGTGAAACGATGAAGAACTTTGAGAAATCGCAAGCCGCTTTTGAAAAGGCGAAAAAAGTTATGCCCGGTGGGGTAAACAGTCCCGCAAGGGCTTTTAAATCGGTTGATATGGATCCGCTTTTTATCGAGCGTGGTAAAGGTTCACATGTGTATGATATTGACGGCAATGAATATATCGATTATGTGCTTTCTTTCGGACCGTTGATCCTCGGACACGCTGATGAAAAGGTAGTCGAAGCCATAAATCGAACGGCGGAAAAGGGAACGAGTTTCGGTGCGCCGAATGAGTGGGAAACGAAACTTGCCAATCTTGTGGTTGAACGGGTTCCGTCCATTGATGTCGTTCGTATGGTCAATTCCGGTACGGAAGCAACGATGAGTGCCATTCGATTAGCGCGCGGTTATACCGGCCGTGACAAAATTATTAAATTCGAAGGCTGCTATCATGGCCATGTCAATTCATTGTTGATCAAAGCGGGTTCCGGTGTGGCGACTCTTGGGCTTCCTGACAGTCCAGGTGTTCCGTCTAATCTGGCTGAGCATACGATCACCGTCCCTTATAATGATTTGGCCAGTGTTCATGAAGCTTTCAACCAATATGGGGATGATATTGCCGGCGTGATTGTGGAGCCTGTAGCGGGAAATATGGGCGTTGTTCCACCGCAACAAGGTTTCTTGGAAGGGCTGCGCAAAATCACAGAAAATCATGGATCTTTGTTAATCTTTGACGAAGTGATGACCGGATTTCGCGTGGATTATGGATGTGCGCAGGAGTTTTTCAATATAACTCCCGATTTAACTTGTCTTGGCAAGGTGATCGGAGGAGGCTTACCTGTCGGTGCGTATGGAGGAAAGCGAGAGATAATGGCTCAGATCGCGCCGGACGGTCCGATCTATCAGGCAGGTACGTTGTCAGGAAATCCACTGGCTATGGCGGCAGGATATGAGACACTCTCTCAATTGAAGCCCGAAACGTATCAGGAATTCTTCGAGAAAGCGGAGCGGCTCGAGAAAGGATTGCAAGAAGCCGCCTTGGAATATGGGATTCCCCATACGATTAACCGCGCCGGTTCGATGCTCGGGTTCTTTTTTACCGATCGGGATGTCATCAACTATGAGACAGCCAGCGGTGCCAACCTCGAACATTTCAAAACCTATTTCCATACGATGCTGGAAGAAGGAGTTTCACTTCCGCCTTCCCAATTCGAAGGAATCTTTCTGTCAACGAAGCATAGTGAAGAAGATTTAGATCAGACGGTGGCTGCTGCAAGAAAAGCTTTCGCCAAGATAAAAGGATAAAGAATCAAAAAACAACCGTCTTGCGTTACTTTTTTACGCGGGACGGTTGAATTTCTTCATCCTGGTCATATGGCATTTTTGTCAGGACAATTGGATTTTCATACTTATAATTCGGGATCGTCTGCGGTTCGTCTCCCGACTGCATGGCTTCTACCTTGTCTGTTTCTGGCGGTAACGGGTCGTCTACAGAATCACGAACAATGAATTCACGTTCGGGGATCCCCGTGGTTTCAACTTTCTTCTCTCTAATTTGATCATTATACGAGCCTGTCGGAGACGGAACAGGCAACAGAGGGGTAAGGGCGAATCCGAGACAGCCTGCGAGCATTGTACCCATGATTTTCTTCATTTTCCTTCCGTCCTCCTTTTTTCCATAGTATAGCACAGCCGAATTTGTTCATAAACTTCCGATTTTGTTCATACATTCGTAATGAATGAATATTGAAGGGAGGAGTCAGGACATGGCTGAGCAGGCTGAAAATCAATTGAGTTTTTCCATTGAAGAGTCCGTGTGGCTTAAGAAGGGACAGGAAGTCGACGAGATCGTATCCATGTCGTTGGAACCGGACATTTCCATCGTTGAGAATAAACATTATGTTTCTGTTCGCGGTTCCCTGAAATTAACGGGAGAATACCGGCCGCTTTCCCCGGCTGCGGAAGAAACGGACGAACCATTGATAGAGGAGGAACGGTCTTTAAACGACCAGGCGGGCATGCGCCCAGTGGACGAATTGACCGATACCGAAGATGGAACCGTCCAAATTGAACATCAGTTTCCGGTGGACATTACCATTCCACTGAGCCGTATTGAGCGTCTTGAAGATATTTATGTGACAGTGGATCAGTTTGATTACACTTTACCGGAAAACGATTGTCTTCGATTGGACGCCGATATTTCGATTAGCGGAATGGCCGAAGAAGAAGAGCATTTGGATGACAACGCCTTTGCGGAGGATCAGAGTGAAATTGAGCCGGTTGCCAGCGGATATGATATTCGCGAAGAAGAAGTAGAGGATGAATATGAGGAATCCTATGAAGCACAGCCGGACGAGGAGGCGTATGAGGCCTTTCATTATGAAGCTGTAAGAGAAGCCTCGGACGAAGAACAAGAAGAGGTTTATCATGAACAGCCGCTCTCGGCGGCACGGAATCGTGGGCCGTTGGTAGAAATGAAGTCGCGCCTGAATGAACCGGAAGAAGAACCCGCTTTCTCCAATTACGAAGAAGAATATGAAGAGGAAACGGTTGAACCGGTTCGGGAGATCTCAGAGAGTGAACCATCATATGAGGAATATCGCGAGGAAAGACCTCATCGGGAAGAAAATGCACTTTATCTGACGAAAATGTTAACGAAGGATGAAGAAGAATTTTCTCGACTGAAAATGTGTATTATCCAGCAGGGAGATTCCCTGGATACGATTGCGGAACGGTATGATTTGCCATTGACCCATTTGCTTCGTGTCAATCATATGGAGAGCGAAGAGGTTGAGGAAGGACAAATCCTTTATATTCCGGTTTCATCATAGATTCATGGTACCGGACAATCTGATTTGTGCCGATTGTGAGCCGAGTTCCGGCAGGCCATCTATGGCGGCGGGAAGCCCGGCTCATTTTTATGGGGACTTTGTAGGAGAGAGGTGGGAAGATGAGCGGCAATCTTGCGCCGATTCTTATTCAATATGATTTGTATCCCAATCAGGTGGAAACGGTTCGATCTGTGAAAAAAATAGGGACTGCAAAGGGGATTTATGCCTTAAAAGAAACGAATTTGACGTCTGAACAACGATCATGGTTCCTTCATGTGATCGAACGTCTTCAGCATCTCGATTTTGATCGCTTTGT
>DASTWO010000193.1:0-14998 GCA_035776675.1 Caryophanales bacterium | reverse complement strand
CGTAATAATTGCCGAAGTTATGCGGCGAATAGGTCGACTCCCCATCATTGTAGTGAAATACTGCCGGTGCGCTGAGCAATTTCGAAGATGGCGTATATCCGTTTCTCAAGGCAGCATAGTATAGGAACGGTTTGAATGATGACCCGGGTTGTCTTTTGGCTTGAACCGCCCGGTTGTAGGGGCTTTCCTCGAAATTTCTTCCCCCGACAAGGGCTTTCACGTTGCCGTTCTGCGGATTCATGGCCACCATCGCGACTTGAATATTGGAACTGTCTGGGATATATTTCGCCGCTTTTTCTTCAGCGATTTTTTGTAATGCCGGATCTAAAGTCGTGTATACACTCAACCCGCCTGAGCTCACCATTTGCGGTTTGATATGCAGTTTTGATTTTAATATTTTTTCCACTGTTTTCTGGAAATACGGAGCCAGGTTCGGCGGTTCGATTTCCTTATGGTTCTGAATGAATTCAAGCGGTTGTTTTGCTGCCTTCTCAGCTTGCTTTTCAGATATATAGCCTACGTTCACCATTGCTTGCAAAACGGAATTCTGTCGTTCCTGCGCATTTTCCATATTATAATAGGGCGAGTAATATCGCGGTCCGTTTGGGATTCCTGCAAGCATGCTGGCCTCCGCAAGTGTTAAGTCTTCCGCGTCTTTACCAAAGAAATACTTGGATGCTGCTTCAATTCCGTAGGAACTATGCCCGTAATAAATGGTGTTCAAATAGCCTTCCAGAATGGTATTCTTCGAATAATTGACCTCTAGACGAATGGTGTACAACGCTTCCTTGATCTTCCGAAGCCACGTTTTATCCTGCGTCAAATATAAGTTACGCGCATATTGCATGGTTATGGTGCTCGCGCCTTCTGCTTTTGACAAGGTCAAGATGTCCTGAATCGCCGCGGCGGTAATTCTCCGAAAGTCAAACCCGAAATGATCGTAAAACCTTTTGTCCTCAATGGCGATGGTCGCATGGATGAGCGGTTCGGAAACTTCATCGAGGGATACCCAGTAACGGTTTTGCCCTCCGTGTTTTGTCTGGCCGATGACTGAGCCGTCATTCGCGTAGAAAATGGTTGTTTGCGGGACCCGCAGGGGCGGCGGGCCTTCAACTTTGGCGTAGATATAGAGGCCGATCGCTCCAGCTGCAGCAAATGACATAAGGAAAAAAACGAGCAACAAAGCCAGTTTAATGACTGTCCAGGTTCGCTTCAGCCGTTTATTGGTGATAACCTCCATTTTCCACACCCCCCTGATTTTGATAACTTCCAACAGTATGGGATGAAATTTCGGGATTTAAACCTCAGCGCTGTGAATTTGATGGTGTGCCATTCTTACTATATTCGTTGGTCATATGTCAAAAGAACCAATACCTTTCCCGGATCATACCAAAATCATGCGAAATTTGTCATATTATGAAACTAAATTGAAAGGAAACTGTAATACTAAAGACCCAAAAAATGATGAAGAACATGATATGATACATACTATGGTATAAATCTATCGAAACATGACGGTTATTGTTTGGATTTATATTTTCGAAGGCTTACAATGAGGCCGTGCTTTCCGGAGAGGAATGCGGCATACATAGATTTTGGCGTTACCTCGGACGTGCTCCGTTTGAACTATTGAAATCTACTTGCCTCTTAATTTATTTACGTCTGAAATAGAGAATTGATTAGGAAAGGGAGATTGTGTTGGTTATATCTCGTAAGTTAGCCGCGGTTGTAATCGGGCTGTCACTTGTTCTGTCTGTTATCGGCATTCAGCCTGCTTCGGCGGATACGACAAGTGTTAAGGACCTTGAAGACCAATTAGACCAAATTAAAGATAAGAAAGCCGAGACCGTCAAGAAGGTCAATGAACTGGCGGAAAATATTACAGATACGAAGGAAGAGATAGAGGCCAAGAAATCTGAGATTCAGAAGTCTCAGGATCAGGTTGATCAACTGAAAAAGAACATCATGGAGACCCAAAAACGTATTAACCGCCGGGAAGAGTTGTTGAAGAAGCGGGTTCAAGTCATGTACAAAAACGGTGGGGCTGTCAATTATCTTCAAGTATTACTTGGATCCCAGGATTTCAGCGATTTTCTGGATCGTGTCTTTGCTTTAAACCTGATTATGGATCAGGATAAAAGGTTGTTGATAGAGCAGAAACAGGATAAGGAAAAACTGAAAGCGGATAAAGAGGAAATTAAGGAAACGCTGAAAGACCTCCAGGGTCGCCTTGATGCCATCAAGGATTTGGAGGAAGAGTTGGAAGATCAGAGGCAGCAGGCCATGAACCTCATTGAAGATTTAGAGGCGAAAGGCAGCGAAGTCAAGGAAAGCATTGCGGAAGCCAAGAAAAAGATCGCGGAAGCTCGCGCAAAGAGAGAGCGTGAAAGAAGAGAGTCAGCTGCTTCCAGTGGGAGTCATTCCAGCCATCACAGTGGATCCTCGAACAGTGTATCGACGACATCGACCCCGAGCGGAGGAGCATCATCCGGGTCGGTGCAGGATCTTATGCAAGCTGCCAGCAGATACATAGGAAATTCCGTTTATGTCTTTGGCGGCGGCCGTAACTCGGCAGATATTCGAAACGGTGTGTTTGACTGTTCATCTTTTGTCCACTGGGCTTATGCGCAAATTGGCGTTAACGTTGGATGGTCCACTTCGAGCCTTAGCCATCAAGGTGTGAGGGTGAGCTTATCGAACATTCAGCCTGGAGATATGGTGTTTTTCAATACCTATAAGACCAATGGCCATGTCGGCATTTATATCGGCAATGGTAAATTTATCGGTTGCCAATCAAGTTCAGGTGTCTCCATTGAAAGATTGAATGGCCCATACTGGAGATCCCACTTTAGCGGCCACGTGAGAAGAGTCATGTAAATACAAACAACCTATAAGCATCCGGGGAATCAAAAGGTTCCCTGGGTGCTTATTTAGTCTCTAGGGATTTTTCTAATCAGACGTTCTCTCCGGGAAATTGACTAAGAATTTGGATGACTTTGTGTTATGCTTGATACAGTTATTGATTTGGAGATTTGCTTCTGGAAGGAGGCGGCATTATGTGGTTTTTCCTTTGTGTAAGCGGGTTTTTGCTTGTTCTGTTTTTCGCCTTTAGGTTCTTTAAGGTAAAGAGGCCTTTTGCCAAAGTGATCTTAGTGGCCTTTGGGATTTCGTTGGTAGTCGATATTTGCCTTGCTCAAAACTTTACAGCTAGTCTCATTCCCGGGGCATACGATGGAATAGCCATTTCTAATTCAGTGGCTTATTGGATCATTACAGATGATGTCAGATGGACATCCCTGTTGTTTAAACGATATTTTGAAGGAGCACTCCTGGTTTCATTCCTTTTTCTTCTGGTTTTCTCCATTTCCTTGTTGAAAGAGAGGAGAAGCATCGTGAAGCCATAATGTCGTGTTCCTTTTTTATAGAACTTATCAAGTGACCCGCGGCCGATAACCGATTATAATCGAGGTAGTTTTCAATGTAGATTGAGGTTGTTGCGATTGGGTTTATTTTTCGAAGTGGTTTTGCCTGTATTATTGGTGTTTCTTTCAGGGTTTGCCTTGCAGAAATGGAAGAAGCTGAACATTCAGTCGGTCTCGACGGCAGCTCTGTATGTTTTCATTCCGTGTCTCGTGTTTCGGACGATTTATGAGAAAGCTCTTGATCTCCAGTATTTGGAGGTTCTTATTTTTGCACTCGTGCTCTTGTTTGTCTTGATTACCATTGTCAAGGTGACCTCGAAGATCAAGAAATATCCGCAATCGACGGAGAGTGGGCTGATCTTATCGTCGGCGTTTATGAATTCGGGGAATTATGGGTCGCCGGTTGTTTTGTTCGCCTTTGGTCAGGCGGGGTTTGCTTACGCGATTATGTTCTTTGTTTTGCAGGCGATCATTATGAATTTCTTCGGGGTTTATTATGCGGCTCGCGGCAAAGCCGGGGTGAAAACGGCCTTGCGTTCCGTTTTTGAAATGCCGGCCACGTATGCATTATTGGTCGGGTTGGTTGTCAAGGCCATCGATATGCCGGTCCCGGGGAATTTATTCTCCATTATTAATCTGTTGGCGGATGCCGCGATTCCGGCCGTCATGCTGGTGCTGGGCATGCAGCTTGCGGAAATCAGCGTGCGGGGCTTTCATTGGGGAAAAATTACTTATGGAACGATTGTACGTTTATTGGTTTCACCGCTTATTGCCTGGGCAATAACGCTTGTTATGCCGATGGATCCGCTGTTGGAAAAGGTGTTAATAGTGTTGTGTGCAATGCCTTGTGCGGCGACAACAACAATGTTTGCCGTACAGTTTGACAGCGAACCGCGAATGGTTTCCAGTATTACGTTAGTGACGACACTCGTTAGTGTTTTTACGGTGACAGGGGTATTGGTTTTGGTTCAATGAATATAGAGGGGTGATCAACGATGAGTCAGAAATACAATTGAGTTTGAGGGCGCACGTCAGTCTTGTATGACTGGCAGGACGATCGGGTTATCGTCCGAAATGAAGAACCGGAAGTGTTATTGACGTTTGATGATGGGCCGACGGCCTATCTTCCCGAAATGTTATCCGTTTTGCGGGAGAAGAGGGTTCAGGCGCTGTTCTTCTGGCAATCAAGCTTATTGAATCAGGATGATATACCGTGGCGGCAAGTGATCGATGAAGGGCATCTGATCGGCAACCATGCCCATTCTCATCCAAAACTGCCTGAGCTGTCATATGACGAACAGTTTGAGGAAATTGGGAAGTCGAAGGAACGGTTGGAGCGGCTAACGGGCCGGGAAATTACACGATTTCGGCCTCCGTTCGGCTTATATAATGAAGATACGATGGAAATCGCCAAGAAGCTGGGCCTTGAAGTTGTACTGTGGCAAGTGGCGAGCTGGGATTGGAAACTCAAGGAAAATAAAAGTCAGATTATCGAGAACGTCCGGGAGCATACAGAATCTGGCGATATTGTGTTGCTGCATGAGCTTCCGCAAACGGTGAAAGTGTTACCGGAGTTGATTGATCAACTTCGGAAAAAAGGACATGCGTTGTCACGGCCCCATAGCCATTTGACTCTTAAGGGAAAATAACTGCCTCTCCTACACTTACGGGAGAGGTTTTTTCCATACCATAACTTGAAGCGAAGCCGCTGAATCTCGTAGAATAAAGAAAACTTGGCTTGCACCAAATCTTTGGTGCAAAATTGCCTTAGTTGTGCTTATCTATCGACCTAATCGTGTCCTCTACGTAGATTCTCTTCCTTGCCGACACGATATGATTTTGGTAAGGTAAAAAGGTTACTTATTGAAAAGGGGCGTAGCACCATGTCCGACAAAATTCCAGTTGTCATCGACCTTGTGACGGAAGTGAATAATGAGTCCGGCAAGGAAACGACAAACAACCAGGTGAATGGAACGATCTTGACAAAAGAAAATGCGACCTATATACGCTACAAGGAAGAAATAGAGGATACCGGAAGCGTCCGGAATGTCATCAAAATCAACGAAGAAGAAGTGACCATCATCCGAAACGGGGCGGTTGGCATGCGCCAAAGCTTTCTTGAGGGGCAGACGACCGAAGGATTCTATGATACGCAATTCGGATCGATGAACATGGAGACGTTTACGAGGCGAGTGGACTACGAGTGGACCACTCGTGAAGGGATCGGAAACATGAAGTTGGCGTATCAGTTGAAATTGCAAGGGAACGATCTCGGTCGGGTAACATTGACGTTTGCAATCAGGGAGGATGACGGGCAGTGAGCATTGTTGAAGAGATGAAGGGTGAAATCAAAGAGGCAATAGCGGCGGCTGTTGAAAAGGCGGGTCTTGCCGAGCGGGAGCAAATTCCGGAAGTGGTGCTGGAGACGCCGAAGGAGAAGTCGCATGGCGATTATGCGACGAATATGGCGATGCAGCTGGCGAGAATCGCGAAGAAAGCGCCGCGGCAAATCGCGGAGGATATTGCTGCGAATTTTGATAAGGACAAGGTGTCCGTGGAGAAAATCGAAATTGCCGGGCCGGGTTTCATGAATTTATTTATGGACAACCGATATTTAACGAAATTGGTTCCGGCCATTCTGAAGGCGGGAACGGAGTATGGTTCGTCCGACAAGGGCGACGGCCAGAAAGTGTTGGTTGAATATGTTTCCGTCAATCCGACAGGCAGTCTGCACCTAGGGCATGCTCGTGGAGGAGCAGTCGGCGATACGCTTTGCAACCTGATGGAAATGGCCGGTTACGATGTCAGCCGCGAATATTACAACAATGATGCCGGGAATCAAATTAATAATCTGGCTTTGTCGCTGGAAGCGCGTTATTTTCAAGCACTCGGACATGATCGCGAATTGCCCGAAGATGGCTATCAAGGCAAAGATATAGTCCGATTGGGGCAGGAGTTGGCGGACAAGTATGGCGATCGTTACCTTGATAGTGATGAGCAGGAGCGGTACAAGTTCTTCCGCGAATATGGACTCAACCGTGTAACGGAAAAAATTAAAGAAGACCTGAACGACTATCGGGTGGCATTCGACAACTGGTTCACGGAGCAAAGCCTTCATGATTCCGGCGCCATTGAAAAAACACTCAACCTGTTAAAGGACCGTGGCGAAACGTATGAGAAAGACGGTGCCACCTGGTTTGAGTCGACCAAGTATGGAGATGACAAAGATCGGGTTTTGGTGAAAAGCGACGGAAAGTATACTTACCTGATGCCCGATATTGCTTATCACCTGAACAAATTCCAACGTGGATTTGACAAATTAATTGATTTGCTCGGTCCGGATCATCACGGTTATATTTCCCGTATGAAGGCGGCTGTCGAGGCGCTGGGCTATAACCGGGACCAGTTGAATATCCACATTTATCAAAATGTGAACCTGTTTCAAAACGGAGAACGGGTACGGATGAGCAAGCGGACTGGAAAGGCCGTGACCTTAAGGGAGCTGATGGAAGAAATCGGTGTGGACGCGATGCGGTATTTCTTCGCAATGAGGAGTTCGGATACGCATCTCGATTTCGATATGGATCTGGCCGTTTCCCAGTCGAACGAAAATCCTGTTTACTACGTACAATATGCCCATGCCAGGATTTGCACCATCTTGGAGAAGGGCAAGGAAATGGGATTGGATACGGACGCGGATGCGGATTTAAGCCAAATTTCTTCGGAGAAAGAAATCGATTTGTTGAAGAAACTCGGGGAATTTCCGGAGGCTGTTGCAGATGCGGCTGATAAGCTGGCCGTTCAGCGGATGACGAACTATGTTTATGATCTGGCTTCGGTGTTGCACCGGTTTTATAATGCGGAGCGTGTACTGGATGCCGATGACAAGGAGAAAAGCCTTGCTCGTTTTCAGCTGATGAAGGCGGTTCAAACGACATTGAAAAACGGACTGGCGCTCATTGGGGTTTCGGCTCCCGAGCAGATGTAACAATGGATCATTTATTTCCAACCCTTCGTTCAATGGACGAAGGGTTTTTGTATCAAGGTTTTATTTTCACACATACTACAGGAGGAATGTTATAGATGAAAATCGTTTTGTTAGCTTTATTGACCGGTTTTGTTGTCGGGTTTATCTTCGCCCTGTTGAAACTGCCGATTCCGGCGCCGCCTGCTCTGCCGGGCATTGCGGGAATCATTGGCATTTATTTAGGTTTCCAGGCGTTCACGAAATGGGTGTATCCTTTTTTCACGAATTCGTAGTTACAGGAGGTTGTCATGGCATCGCTTCAAGTGTCTTCGCTCGTTCCCATGTACTCTGAGTCGTTGGGTTCGGGAGTCCCGATTGTTTTTGTTCATCCCCCTCATATGGATCATGCCGTGTTTCGCTATCAGCGACAGTTGGCTGAACATTTCCGTGTGATACTATATGATGCCCGCGGGCACGGGCAAAGCGGAATTTCTTCAGAGCCTGTAACGATTTCAGGACTGGCTGAAGATTTGCGTTTGTTGCTGGATGAATTGGAGGTCGATCGTGCCGTTATTTGCGGCTATTCAAGCGGGGGATCGGTTGCTCAGGAATTTGCTTTAGCCTATCCGGAACGGACAAAGGCGTTGATTTTGTCAGGGGGATTTCCGCAGGTCAATACCTTTGTGTTGAAAAATGAATTTCGAGCAGGCATGGCGCTTGTGAAGGCCGGGAAACAGCGGTTTTTGAGCAACGTTCTTTCCTTTTCGCATCATATTACGGACGAGGATCGTCGCGATCTCTTCCGACATTGTTTGAAGGCCGACGAGCGAACCGCTTATGAGTTTTACAGAGAAAGCATGAGGTACAACTGTAAAGAACAATTATCGGGACTTTCTGTTCCGTTGCTTCTTGTGAACGGATCTCGCGCTCTTCACATGCATTCTTATATCAATCAATATTTGTCCCGGGTCGAACAAGCTCAATTGGTTTTTGTAGCGAATGGTTCCCATCAGATTCCGATGAAGAAGTATGCGCCGTTTAATCATGCTGTGAGCTGGTTTGTTCGGTCTTTGGATTAGCGGGCAGTGCTGTGGCACTGTCTTTTTTTGGTAGATAGAAGCGAGTCGACGCAAATATTTCGATATTGACGCATAGATTCAAAATTCGACGCATTACATTTCATTTTTGACGCATAGATTTGTTTTTTGACGCAAATGAGCTCAACCTTCGTGCCATTCGGCTTAAATTTGGTTCTATTTTGCCCTCCATAGCATGAAACTTAACGATTACGGTCGGGAGAAAGCTGTTTAATGGTAAAATGATGCCTGAGGAGGAATTTAAGTGCTGACATATCAGGTTGTGAGTCCGAAATTACATGAAATCAAGCCGCTGGATGAGGAACAGGTTTGTGAGGAAATCGAGCGGATTGCGGTGGATTTTGGGTTGGATCTGACGCAACGAACGACGTTAAGTTCGAAAAAAGGGTCTTATCACTGGCACTTCAAGAAGGGGAAGGAAAAAGGTGTGCTGGAGATTACCTATTGGCCGAAAAAAAGTGAACTTTGCCTGGATCTTCACGACAATCGGCAAGCGGAATGGAATCTTGCGGTTATTCAGCCTTTGGCTGAAGCTTATGCGGTGCTGTTTGGCGGGGAAGTTGCGAACGGGACGGGGCCATCTCAATAATGCAACTAAGGTTCGGAGAGGAGTTTTTTTACATTTGTCTGATTTAGAATTGATGGAACTTCATGTGAATGTGTTGTTTCGACATAACTCTGAAAATCGAATGACCGTAGTCAATGAACCTCCGTTCAATGCTGCCCCGCGTATTTACATTGGCGGGACTCAAGAGGGTTGTGTTGTCAGGTACTCAAACATGCTGGCTGAAAGTACTGTAGAGGAGTTGGAAGGCATTATGGATGACAATCCCGGTGCTCATCTGGGAGAAATCATTCGTATATTAGGATCAGACCAAGAAATCAATCATTTTTGGATGGGACCTGCCTATTCATTTCCCGATGTAAGAAACAGACCCACCCAGTCGATCCGAATAACTGACGCCAATAAAGAACTGCTGCATGGTTATTTCTCCGATTTCCTTGATGATTTGGCATCTGTACAACCTTGTTTTGCGGTAGTTCGAGATGGAACCGCTGTGGCTTTGTGTTGTTCAGCGAGACAGACCTTTTTCGCTGCTGAAGCGAGTCTGGAGACGGCTCAACCTTTCTGGGGAAAGGCCTATGCGGAAGATGTTACAAATGCCTGGGCAGCCGAGGTGCAAAACCAGGGACGAACCGCACTGTACAGCACTTCGTGGGACAATTTCGCATCTCAATCGGTAGCCAGGAAACTCCATTTGGTGCGGTATGCGACAGACATTCACATCAGTTAAGATAGGTGATTTCTCAGGAACGGAATCCAAAAATTCGCTTTACAACAACCCCGAAATCGAAGAAGCGGCACGTTCGCGGATGCGGTCGCCGAGGCGGCGGCCTTTCAGAGCTTCGAGTGTCAACTTATCCGAGCGTCGGAAATCTCGGTCCAGAGCGGACAGGACGGTCGTGATAATGTCGTCATTGTAGATGTAACAGTTGATTTCGCTGTTGAAAGTAAAGCTGCGGCGGTCAAGGTTGGCTGTGCCGATGTCGCAAATTTGCTCATCAATGATCATCACTTTGGCATGATAAAAGCCTTGATAGAACAGGAAGATTTCACACCCGGCTTTAAGCAGGGGGCTGAAATACGGAACCGCAGCTTCATGGACAAGCGGATGGTCTTTTTTCAAGGGCATCAATAATTTTACAGATACCCCGCGTTTTCGAGCATCGAGCAAGGCTTGTTGTACTTTCCTTCCCGGAATATAGTAGGGAGAACCGATAACAATGGATTTCTTGGCGCCATGAATCAGGTTCAGAAAATGTTTTTCAAGATATGCGCCGTCCGTTGGGAACAGCCTGAATGCTACAGGACCCTTCTCCAGCTTCGGATAATATGATTTCCCCTCTACCTTTTCGCCTGTCGCTTCTTTCCAATCGATGAGAAATTGGAATTGTAAATCCTGAACGCCGTCTTCCTTCACCATCAGATGATAATCGCGCCAGTCCCCGAGCTCCGGTTTCTTCCCCAAATATTCATCTCCGACATTGAAGCCTCCGACAAAACCGAGCCTTCCGTCGATCACAGTGATTTTTCGATGGTTTCGTTTATTCAGGCTGTAAAATAGGTATGGCAACCGTGGTTTTTGTGATGCGGCAAACTGGATACCATGGCTTTCAAGCTCTTTGCGTTTTTTCTTAGGGAACTTGAGACTTCCTATAAAATCCACGAGAATACGGATCTCGACGCCTTGACTGGCTTTCCGTTTCAGTCGCGCGATCGTTTTTTTTCCGATCGTATCATTCCGGAAAATGAAGAAATTGATATGGATATGGTCGTGAGCCTGCTCAATGGCGTCAAAGAGATCTTCAAAGAAATCTGTGCCTTCGGCGTAAAAGTTGATGTCTCCATGCCGCAGAGGCATGTCTTTCTCAGAAGCATTCTTTTGTTGTTGCCTCCGCCCGAGTGCAAGGTCGACAAGCAGCCATACGATAATAGCAAGAATGATCATTGCGATTGTACTTAGCATAACGAACCTCCTGTAGAAGAAGTCAAAGTCGGAAGCGGTGCCGACGAACCTTCCGGAATTTTTAGCATGCCCCAAACAGGTAGAACGTACTATTTTAATAAAAAAACCATCCTGACTGAATGCTCATTCATTGAAATTGTGTTATAATGAGTTCAGAAAAATGAAAGGGCTTACGTGGAAAGGAGAGGCAGAGATGGACATACTGCAGTTCATTAATTGGCTTGCGTTTTTGGTTGTGGCCGGTTACGGAATTTATTTGTTTGCTTATATTGTCACGACGCGGGTGAAGTTCATCAACCTTGGGCAGAAGGCAGAGTTTGACAAGACGGTGAAAGAACGCTGGGACGCCATTTGGGTGAATGTCTTCGGGCAGAAGAAGCTGCTCAAAGATAAAAAAAGCGGATCGATTCACGTGATGATGTTCTACGGGTTTCTGCTTGTTCAGTTCGGCGCGATTGACCTGATATGGAGAGGATTGGCGCCGGGGTCCCATCTTCCGCTTGGCCCTGTTTACAGTGCGTTTACCTTTTTCCAGGAACTTGTCGTTCTTATGATTCTGGTTGCGACCGTTTGGTCGTTTTACCGTCGTTATGTAGAGAAGCTTGTTCGCTTAAAGCGCGGCTTTAAGGCCGGCCTTGTTCTTATTTTTATCGCCGGTTTGATGGTTTGTACGTTGCTAGCCAACGCTATGGAGATCATCTGGAGCCCGGATCTTGGTTATACGTGGGGGCAGCCGGTCGCCACAAGTCTTGCGTTTATTTTACAATGGGTCGGTGCAACGGCAGCGGGAGCGCTCTTCTACGTATTTTGGTGGGGGCACTTGTTGTTCTTGTTGACCTTCCTCGTTTACGTGCCGCAATCGAAGCACGCTCACCTGATTTTCGGACCGGCGAATACATGGCTTGGCCGCACTCATAAAGTGGGCCGCCTGAAACCGATCGATTTCGAAGATGAATCGAAAGAAGTTTACGGTGTTAATAAAATTGAAGACTTCGACCAGAAGCAGCTCGTTGATTTGTACGCCTGTGTGGAATGCGGGCGTTGTACGAATATGTGCCCGGCTACCGGGACGGGGAAAATGCTTTCTCCGATGGATTTGATTGTGCGTTTGCGTGATCATTTGACTGAAAAGGGCGCTGCGGTAACTTCGAGAACTCCGTGGATGCCAGCGTTTGCTTTCTCGGGTGCGAGTGCCAATCAGATTGCTTTTGCCGCGCGTGGCAAGGGACAGCAAGAAAGCGCTGCTGCGACGGATGGCTCGTTGGCGGTTGACTACAGCCCTGACTTGATCGGCAATGTGATTACCGAAGAGGAAATTTGGGCTTGTACGACGTGCCGGAACTGTGAGGATCAGTGCCCGGTCATGAACGAACATGTTGATAAAATCATCGATATGCGCCGCTATCTTGTGATGATGGAAGGCAAAATGGATCCAGAAGCGCAGCGTGCGATTCAGAATATCGAACGCCAGGGAAATCCTTGGGGCTTGAGTAGGAAAGAGCGCGAGAACTGGCGTGAAGGCCGGGACGACATTTATGTTCCGACTGTGAAAGAATTGAAAAAAGAAGACAAAGACTTTGAATACTTGTTCTGGGTCGGCTCGATGGCTTCCTATGACAATCGGAGTCAGAAAATCGCGATGTCGCTTGCGAAAGTCATGAATGAAGCAGGCATCAGCTTTGCGATTCTCGGAAATAAAGAGAAAAACTCCGGTGATACGCCTCGCCGGATCGGAAATGAATTTCTGTATCAGGAACTCGCTATGAAAAACATCGAGACTTTCCAGAAAAACGGTGTGAAGAAAATCATTACGACTGACCCGCACGCTTATAACACTTTTAAAAACGAATATCCGGACTTTGGCCTGGATGAAGATGTTGAGGTTTATCACCATACGGAAGTGTTGGCTAAATGGGTTGAAGAAGGCCGGATTAAGCCTAAGTACGAGGTTGATGAGACGATCACTTATCATGATTCGTGTTACCTCGGACGCTACAATGAAGTTTATGAACCGCCGCGTGATGTGCTGAAGGCGATTCCGGGCGTGAAGATCGTTGAAATGGACCGTAATCGTAAAAATGGCATGTGTTGTGGTGCCGGCGGCGGCCTGATGTGGGCCGAAGAAAGAGTCGGAACACGTGTGAACGTGGCTCGTACTGAGCAAGCGCTTGAGAAAAATCCGACGGTGATTTCGAGTGCGTGCCCGTACTGCCTGACGATGCTCGGTGACGGCACGAAGGCGAAAGAAGTGGAAGACAACGTGCAGACGCTGGATATCGCGGAAATCGTGGAACGTTCGATTTACCGTCCTGAAGAGGCGGTCGCGAATTAAGATGTTGATCTGGAAGAAGCTCTCACCTGTGGGTGAGGGCCCTTCCTTTTGATGTTTGCCGAGCGAGCGTTCAATCGGTTTTGGGATTTTTGTTGCTCGGTGCCTATTTTCGGCTTTTGGTGCAAATGGTGCCGGTTTTTAAGTTAGTCTAAAAAGTGGACACGGAAAAATGAGAGTAAGGTATAATACACACGACAAGAAAAGGACGTGTCCACTATGGGGAAACACTATAATCAAGAGTATAAGGACTATGTATCAAGGTTGGTCGTGGAGGACGGGAGAAAGGCTCGAGAAGTAGCTTATGAGCTTGAGCTATCATATTCAACCATGTGCAGATGGGTTGCAGCTTATAAAAAGCGGAAAGGTTATTCCTCAAAAAAGGAGTATATTACACCTTCGGAACTTGAGAAGCTCAGGAAACAACATCAAAAAGAAATGGAACAACTTAAAGAGGAAAATGAAATATTAAAAAAGGCTATGCACATCTTCTCGAAAAACCAGGAGTGAAGTACAGCTTCATTTATGCTCATCGGGATGAACACGCTGTAGTGAAGATGTGTAACGTGCTGAAGGTATCGACGAGCGGTTACTACAAATGGTTGAATCATCAGGATAAGATCCATCCTGAAAAAGAGGCTTATAAGCAAGAGATTCAGCAGAAAATTAAGAAGTCCTTCTACGATAGCTTCCAAACTTACGGAAGCCCCAGGGTACATGATGACCTAACCGAATGGGGATATACGATTTCACAAAAGACGGTTGCCCGCATGATGAAAGAAATGGGCTTGAGAGCCACCCCAGAAGAAAAATACATCAATACGACCGACTCTAATCATAATATGCATGTCTACCCAA
Organism: Caryophanales bacterium; assembly: GCA_035776675.1. GTDB lineage: Bacteria > Bacillota > Bacilli > Bacillales > DASSOY01 > DASSOY01. Next base: position 797 of record DASTWO010000193.1, on the reverse strand, counting down.
ATGTCGTAGATCAAGAGTTTCATATTCAAGAACCGGATCGCGTTTGGGTTTCTGACATCACCTATATCTGGACACTGGAAGGCTGGGTTTATTTATCAAGTATCATGGACTTGTTCTCAAGAAAGATCATAGGGTGGAGTCTAGGTTCCCACATGAAAAAGGAGCTCACATTAACGTCTTTAAATATGGCTCTGTTTTCCCGGCAACCCACAGAAAATCTTATACATCACTCAGACCGGGGATCTCAATACTGCTCGAATCAGTATGTTGGTGCGCTAAAGAGCCATGGCATTCAAATCAGTATGAGCAGAACAGGCAATCCGTATGACAACGCCTGTATAGAATCCTTCCATGCGACCATCAAAAAAGACTTGATTTACAGAAGACGTTTCAAAACGCGTGCAGAGGCCATAAGAGCAATCAATTACTACATCAGCAACTTTTACAATGAAAGAAGAAAGCACTCGACCCTAGGGAATTGTTCGCCAAATCAATTTGAGAGAAAACATCGACCAAAGGGGCAATCAAACATCTCATAAATCAACCATTTGGGTTTAGGAATGATAAGCCGCGTTTTTTCGCGTATCATTCCTAAAGACTCACCAAACGGAGTGCGGTAGGGTTTTTGCCCCTAGACTATCAAATTAAAGTGTCCACTTGAATATTGCGGACGGTTAGAGCCACCTGTGCGGAGTTTTGAGCCACCGTTTGCAGAATATAGAGCCATTGATTGCAGACCGGGAGCCACCGGGTCCGGTCATACTGAAACCTCCCTGTATAATGAAGAAGCATGCTTT
>DASTWO010000192.1:0-10512 GCA_035776675.1 Caryophanales bacterium | reverse complement strand
GAAACGGTTTGGAAGCAGTGCGGAAATAAGGAGGGAAAGACAATATGAGTAAAGGGCACGTTGAACAGGTGTTGGGTCCGGTAGTAGATGTAAAGTTCGATACTGATGACCTGCCCGAAATTAACAACGCCTTGAAGATTGAATATAAAGCCCAGTCCTCTAGTGAAGTCGATATAGATTTAACATTGGAAGTTGCTTTGCATCTCGGTGACAACACTGTTCGAACAATCGGGATGTCTTCATCCGACGGCGTCGTTCGCGGGATGGAAGTTGTCGACACAAATGGGCCGATCAAGATGCCTGTTGGTCAAGCAACGCTTGGGCGAGTGTTTAATGTATTAGGTGACACTATTGACTTAAAAGATGATTTACCCGCTGATGTCGAGCGAAATTCGATTCATCGGAAAGCGCCGAGTTTCGACGAATTGTCCCCGTCTACGGAAATTCTGGAAACGGGAATTAAAGTTGTAGATTTGCTGGCTCCTTACGTTAAGGGCGGTAAGATCGGACTCTTTGGCGGAGCCGGTGTTGGAAAGACAGTCTTGATCCAGGAACTGATCAATAACGTTGCACAGGGTCACGGCGGTATTTCCGTATTCGCTGGTGTCGGCGAACGTACTCGTGAAGGGAACGACTTGTATTATGAAATGACGGATGCCGGCGTTATGGATAAAACGGCCATGGTGTTCGGTCAGATGAACGAACCGCCTGGAGCCCGGATGCGTGTGGCGCTTTCCGGCCTGACTATGGCAGAGTTCTTCCGTGACAATGAAGGACAGGATGTTCTGTTGTTCATCGACAATATTTTCCGTTTTACACAGGCGGGTTCAGAGGTTTCGGCCTTGCTTGGCCGCATGCCATCAGCCGTTGGTTATCAGCCGACATTGGCAACGGAAATGGGACAGCTTCAGGAACGGATTACTTCGACCAAAAAAGGTTCGATCACTTCCATTCAAGCTGTATATGTACCGGCGGACGACTACACTGACCCGGCTCCGGCCACAGTGTTCGCGCACCTTGACGCTACAACCAACTTGGAGCGGAGTCTGACGCAGATCGGTATTTTCCCGGCTGTGGATCCACTGGCTTCGACTTCACGCGCTCTTTCTCCTGAGGTTGTCGGGCAGGAACATTATGATGTAGCCCGCCGTGTGCAGGAGACGCTTCAGAAATATAAGGAGCTGCAGGATATTATCGCGATTCTCGGTATGGATGAATTGTCCGACGAGGACAAACTTGTCGTTTCCCGGGCCCGTCGTATCCAGTTCTTCTTATCGCAAAACATGCACGTAGCTGAACAGTTTACCGGCCAACCGGGTTCTTATGTACCGGTTAAGGAAACGGTACAAGGGTTCAAAGAAATTCTGGAAGGTAAGTATGATGATCTTCCGGAAGATGCATTCCGTCTCGTCGGCCGGATTGAAGAAGTGATTGAGAAGGCCAAAGAAATGCAAGCTGCGGCGGAATCTTAGGATCGGGAGTGAATAGCCGATGAGCACAACACAAGTAGATATCGTAACACCGGACGGTAAGGTGTACGAAGGTGAAGTGAATATGGTGAGTGCCAGGGCTGTCAGCGGAGAGCTTGGCATTCTTCCGAAGCATATGCCGCTTGTCGCCCCGTTGAAGATCGGTGTCGTCCGTCTTAAACATGAAACCAATACGGAACATGTGGCGGTCTCCGGCGGTTTCATCGAGGTCACTCCGGATCATGTAACGATTCTTGCCGAAGCCGCGGAAGTCAAAGAGCATATTGATGTTGACAGGGCTTTGCGTGCGAAAGAACGGGCGGAGAAACATCTGGCGGATCTGCATGAAGAGCACGAACATTTTGATCGAGCGAAAGCTGATCTTGAACGTGCAGTGAATCGTATTGATGCTTCGGAAAAATAAGTGTTCAAAGAGGGAAACTCGGGTCTTAAGATCCGGGTTTCTTTTTTTCGGTGTTTTTGACAATCCATAACAGAAAGCTGTATCGACACAAAATCGGAGGTTTGCTATAATAATAGCAATGATCTTCTGAATCATCACAATTCGGGGGGAAGGCGATGCATCTTTACGAGAATAGTTATTTGTTTATCGCCGTATTCTTTATATTAGGCATACTGTTGCCTGTTGTGTCGCTTACGGCGGGACGAATCCTGCGGCCCAGAAAGCCTTCAATTGAAAAGGCAACCACATATGAAAGCGGCATTGATCCTTTTCAGGAAAGCTGGGTGCAATTTAATGTTCGATATTACATTTTCGCTTTGTTGTTTGTAATCTTCGATGTGGAAACGGTATTTCTTTATCCATGGGCCGTTGCCTATGAAAAATTAGGAATCTTTGCCCTTGTGGAAATGTTGATATTCATCATCATGCTCCTGATCGGGTTAATCTACGCTTGGAAGAAGAAGGTGTTGAAATGGATATAAACATGAGGGAGATTTCCTCGCAGGAAAATGAGGAACTCAAGCGAAACGTTTTTTTCGTAACACTGGAACAGATGAAAGCGTGGGCGCGCAGCAATTCTCTTTGGCCGATGACGTTTGGCCTTGCCTGTTGTGCCATTGAAATGATGGGGACCGGAGCATCCCATTACGATCTGGATCGGTTTGGCTCGATCTTTCGGACTTCGCCCCGTCAATCTGATGTGATGATTGTCTCAGGAACGGTAACGAAGAAAATGGGTCCGGTTATTAAAAGGCTTTATGATCAAATGCCCGATCCGAAATGGGTGATCGCGATGGGATCTTGCGCGACTGCGGGAGGTCCGTATATCAAATCTTATGCCGTAGTTAAAGGCGTTGACCAAATCGTGCCGGTGGATGTATACATTCCGGGCTGCCCGCCAAACCCGGCAGCGCTCATTTACGGCGTGAATAAATTACAGGAGAAAATCCGCTATGAAGCGAAAACCGGAAAGCGGGTGACGAGTGTTGGCGAACGAGCATGATCGGGATAAACCGAAAGCGGTTACAGATGAAGAAGGTAAAGGCGGAAAGGCTTCCGCCGAGGAGCGGGTGCGTGAGATAAAGCGGAAGAAGGAAGAGGGGAAACGCACGGCGGAAGGTGACTCGGGCGAGCCGGAGGAGAAAGCGGCTCGGTCAGCGGCAGAGGAGCGGGTGCGTGAGATCAAGAGGAGGAAAGAAGAGGAAAAAAAGGAAGCAGAGGGCGGAGAAGAACAGTCAGCGCGTTCTGCTGCTGAAGAGCGTGTTCGTAAGATAAAAGAGCAAAAGGCAAAGGAGAAGGAGGCTGCTTCAGAAGGCGAAGGCGGGAATTCCGCGCGGTCTGCCGCGGAAGAGCGGGTTCGTGAGATAAAGCGGAAGAAGGAAGAGGCGATACCCGCGGCGGAAGGTGATTCGGGCGAGCCGGAGGAGAAAGCAGCTCGGTCAGCGGCGGAAGAGCGGGTTCGTGAGATAAAACGGAGGAAAGAGCAGGCGAAGCAAGAGGAGAACGGCGCGGAGCCAGCGGAAACCGAAGGGAAATCCGCGGCGGAAGCCCGTGTGCGCGAGATCAAGCGCAAGAAAGCTGAGGCGAAGAAAGCCGGGGAGAAAGCGGAGTCGGATGATACGAAGTCAGCCGCGGAAGCTCGTGTGCGCGAGATTAAGCGAAAGAAAGCGGAAGCGAAGAAGAAGAAAGAGGCGGAAGCCGGTACCGGCGGAACCGATGCGAAGTCGGACGCGCAGGAGAGGGTACGCGAGATTAAGCGGAAGAAGGCGGAGGCGAAGAAGGCCGGTGGAGCCGAAGGCGCGGGAGGGGAGAAGAGCGAGAAGGAGAAGAAGATCGCGGCGATGAAGGCGAAAGCGCGGGCGAAGGCTGCGAAAGCGAAGGCGGAGAAGGTGAAAGCCGAGAAAGAGGAGGAGGAGCAGGAGCCGTCGCCGAATCAGCCGTTGTTAGATAAGTATGTGAAGGTGATAGGTGGGCACCTTGGGGAAGATGTGATCGAGGAGTCCTACATTAATCGTCTTGCGAAAGATGTTCCGACGCTGGTGGCAAAACCGGATACTTATTATAAAATGGCCGAGTTTCTTCGGCATAATGAGCAGTTGGCATTCGATTATTTGTCAGATATCCACGGTGTTGATTTTGAAACACATATGGAAGTTTACGTGCACTTATATTCCTTAAAGAACCGCCAACCTGTTGCTCTGAAGGTTAAAGTCGAACGGAATGAGCCGGAAATTGAATCATTGGTGCCGCTTTGGAAGGGGGCCGATTGGCCGGAAAGGGAATCTTATGATCTGCTTGGCATTCGCTTCAAGGGCCATCCTAATCTCAAACGGATTATGATGCCGGACGATTGGGTCGGACACCCGCTCAGGAAAGATTATGAACCTTACGATGTGGAGGTGTAGCCGGTGATTCGCACGGAGGAAATGTTGCTGAACGTGGGTCCTCAGCATCCAAGTACCCATGGGGTATTTAGAATAGTCATCAAAATTGACGGAGAAACGATTGTTGAAGCGACGCCGGTCATCGGGTACCTTCATCGTGGAACCGAGAAATTGGCGGAAGACCTCGAGTATACGCAAATCATTCCATATACGGACCGCATGGATTATTTATCGGCCATGACCAACAATTACGTCATTTGCCACGCGGTCGAAACTATGATGGGCCTGGAAATCCCCGAGCGCGCTGAATATTTACGCGTGATTGTGATGGAACTGGGTCGGATCGCCAGCCATCTCGTCTGGTTTGGTACATATTTACTTGATATTGGGGCGATGAGCCCGTTTTTGTACGCTTTTCGTGAGCGTGAAGTGATTATTAATCTTCTCAATGAAATTTCCGGCGGGCGACTGACGTTTAATTACATGCGAATAGGCGGTGTTAAATGGGATGCGCCTGAAGGCTGGATTGACAAAGTACGTGAGTTTATCCCATATATGCGTGAACAACTTTCCGGCTACCATGATCTTGTGTCGGGGAATGAGATTTTTACAACAAGGGTGAAAGGTGTCGGTCAATACACAAAGGAAGACGCACTCAGCTACTCTTTAAGCGGAGCCAACTTGCGCTGTACCGGTGTCAATTGGGATTTGCGAAAAGACGAACCCTACTCTATCTATGACCGCTTCGATTTTGACATTCCCGTACAACAGAAGGGAGATGCGTGGTCAAGGTATCTATGCCGCATGGGGGAAGTTGAAGAATCTCTTAGAATTCTGGAACAAGCGGTAGAGCAGTTTCCGGAAGGTGATTTCGCTAAACGGCCGCGTGTGATTAAGCCGCCAAAAGGCGAGTCTTATGTCAGAATTGAATCACCTCGGGGAGAAATTGGCTGTTATATTGCCTCAAAAGGAAAAAAAGAACCTTATCGCTTGAAGTTTCGCCGTCCGTCTTTTTACAATCTGCAGATTTTGCCGCAATTGTTGAAAGGGGCTAACATGGCGAATCTTGTAGCCATTTTGGGTGCGATAGATATTGTTCTCGGGGAGGTGGACGGCTGATGCATGAACTGTTAATGTCACCTCCGAGCTGGCTTAACGCTTTGATTTTTTTCTTGGCGGGTGCCGTGTTGTTGGCCATTGTGCTTGGATTTGTGACGTACGCGATCCTTGCGGATCGTAAAGTGATTGGTTACATGCAGCTCAGGGTCGGGCCCAACCGTGTTGGGGGCCGTTTCGGTCTCTTGCAAACCGTTGCTGATGTATTGAAATTATTAATGAAAGAAGATACGATTCCCGCAAAAGCGGATAAAGGTTTATATGTCATAGCCCCGGCTATCGCCTTCATTCCTGCGTTTGCCGTCCTTGCGGTCATTCCGTTTTCCGCGAACTTGCAGTTTGCCGACATTGGAGTGGGGCTGCTTTACTACATGTCGGTTTCCGGAATTACGACAATTGGCATTCTGACCGGGAGTTGGGCATCCAACAATAAATATGCGCTGATCGGCGGAATGCGCGCTGTTGCGCAAATGATCTCTTATGAGATTCCGCTTGTCATGTCTGTCATAGGCATTATCTTAATGACAGGAAGCCTGAATTTAGTCGATATTGTCATGGAGCAGCAACATCTTGCCTTTTTCATCATGCAACCGCTGGGATTTATCATTTTCATCATTTCCGGTATCGCGGAATTAAGCCGTACCCCATTTGACTTGCCGGAAGCGGAATCTGAACTGGTTGCCGGTTACCATACCGAGTATTCCGGGTTTCGCTGGGCTTTCTTCATGCTCTCTGAGTATGTGTATATGTTTGGGATGGCTGCATTGACCACCGTTTTGTTTCTTGGCGGCTGGCTGCCCATACCGGGCCTCGGTTTTATACCCGGAATCGTTTGGTTTTCCCTTAAGTTCATGCTTGTCGTTTTCTTTCTTGTTTGGTTACGGGCGACGTTTCCACGTCTCCGCGCCGATCAATTAATGGAATTTGCCTGGAAGGTATTGCTTCCTGCCGCGCTTGCCAATATTTTCATCACTGCCGTTTTGAAAGAATTGTTATAGACAGTCATCCGAAAGTTGTTTTCTTACGTATTCTTATTTGGAAGGGTGTTTTTCATGTTCGGAGAAGGTCTTGCAAAGGGGCTTAAGTATACGCTGAAAAGCCTTGCCAGAAAAGAAGTTACCTATTCTTATCCGGAAGAAACCCTGCAAATGCCGGATCGCTTTCGCGGGATACAGAAATTCTACCCGGAGAAGTGTATTGTCTGTAACAAGTGTGTTAATGTTTGCCCGACAGACTGCATAACACTTAGCGGCAAACCGAATCCGGATCCGGATAAACGCGGAAAGATCATTGATACCTATGAGATTAATTTTGAAATTTGTATCCTGTGTGACCTTTGTACAGAGGTTTGCCCTACGGAAGCTGTTGTGATGACGAATAATTTCGAGCTGGCGGAATACAGCCGCGATGACCTGTACAAGGATTTGCAGTGGCTTGATGAAAATGATACGAACATCCGGAAGGAGAATAAAGTGTGAACGGGGAATTATTGGCCTTCTTCATTCTCGCACTGATCGCTATTGGCGGCGGTGTGTTGATGTTGAATATGAGAAAAGTGATTCATATGGTGGTCGCGCTTGTGTTCACCTTTCTTAGCATTGCGGGGCTCTACGTTTTGCTTTCGGCGGAGTTTGTGGCGGTTGTCCAGGTTTTGATTTATTCCGGCGGCGTCAGTATTATCATGTTGTTTGGCATAATGCTTACCCGGCATGATGACCGCTCGAAAGTGTCTGGAGGCTGGCTGCGCCGTTTTTTTGCGGGAATCGGGGTGCTTGTCTTTTTCGCGATCATGTTTTACGGCATTAAGGATCTCGCACTTGGAGGCGGAGAAGTTCTATTGTCAGGACAGGGTCAGGGAGAAGAGCAGGCTCTTTATGAAAATAACACACAAAAAATCGGCATCAGCCTTTATTCGAATTACATCATTCCGTTTGAAATTACATCAGTGCTGTTACTTGTGGCGCTTGTTGGAGCCATAACTTTGGCCAAAAGAGATGATACGGAGGAGGTGAACGACGATGAATGACCTGCCCTTGTCGCTCTTTCTTGTACTGGTGTTGGTCTTGTTTTGCATCGGTTTATATGGAGCACTTACGAAACGTAATGCCGTGATTGTCCTTATTTCAATCGAGTTGATGCTGAATGCTGTGAACCTCAATCTAGTGGCGTTTTCCAAATATGGTGTTGTCCCGAGTGTTAAGGGACAGGTGTTTGCGTTGTTTACCATAACCGTTGCGGCCGCGGAAGCAGCTGTCGGCCTTGCAATCTTGTTTGCCCTGTATCGAAGCCGGGGCACAGTAAACGTCGATGATATGGATGATTTGAAACATTAGATCCACCTGCCGATATCAATTGGCTACAAAAAAATGGAGTGGGAGAAGGTTTCCGGGGAAGAGTCTCACCTCCCATTACCAGAACAGAAAGGTGGCGGGATTATGGTAGATTACGCCTGGCTTGTCCCGTTGTTCCCATTGCTATCTTTTGTGATTCTCTTATTTTTCGGGCAACGCTGGAAGAGCGGAGCGGCCAACACTGGCATCGTATTGACTTTTCTTTCATTCACGTTGGCTGTCGCCGTACTGATTGGCCAAGTCGGTGGTTCAACGGCTGGCTTTGCTTTTGACTGGTTACGTATAGGGGACACCCTTATTTCGATGGGATTTGTGGTTCAGCCCTTAAACGCTTTGATGCTGGCGCTTGTTGCCTTTGTCAGTTTTCTGGTTCAATTATATTCAAAAGGGTACATGGCGGATGATCCGCGGATCGGAATCTTCTTTGCTTACCTTGGCTTATTTACGTTTTCCATGCTGGCATTGGTGATTTCGCCCAATCTGTTGCAGTTATACATATTTTGGGAATTGGTCGGGGTTTGTTCGTTTTTGCTAATTGGCTTTTATTATGATAAAGCGGAAGCCAAAGCCGCCGCGAAAAAAGCGTTCATCGTGACAAGAATCGGCGATGTCGCCCTGTTTATCGGGATGATCTTGTTATTCTGGCAAACGGGTAGTTTTGTTTTTGCCGATATTTTTTCCGTGGTGGAATCCGGGAGCATTGCCCCTGGAATGGTTACCTTGACTGCGATTTTGATCTTTGTCGGCGCGATCGGGAAATCCGGCCAATTTCCGTTGCATACGTGGTTGCCGGATGCAATGGAAGGTCCGACGCCGGTTTCGGCTTTGATTCACGCAGCTACGATGGTTGCCGCAGGTGTGTATTTGGTGGCTGTGATGTACCCTCTCTATCTTGCGTCAAGTGCGGCTATGCTGACGGTGGCCATCGTTGGCGGTTTCACGGCGATTTTTGCCGCTTCTATTGGCCTGGTGCAGCGGGATATTAAACGTGTCCTCGCTTATTCGACGGTTAGCCAGTTGGGGTATATGATGCTTGCTCTCGGTGTGGGTGGTTATGTGGCCGGGGTCTTTCATCTTATGACCCACGCGTTTTTCAAGGCGTTGTTGTTTCTGGCGGCGGGCAGCGTTATTCATGCGGTCCATACCCAGGATATCGAAAAAATGGGCGGACTTTGGAGAAAACTCCGTTTTACGGGACCTTTGTTTCTTGCCGGAGCGCTGGCTATTTCCGGCTTTCCGTTGTTATCCGGATTTTTCAGTAAGGATGAAATCTTTATTGCGACCCTTGGGGCCGGACGTTGGATTCTGTTTGCGATCGCTTTGATCGCCGCTTTCTTTACGGCGTTTTATATGTTTCGTTTGTTTTTCCTTATTTTCCAAGGAGAAGCCCGGCATGGGAAAGATCAGGTACACGAGTCTCCCGGGTCCATGCTCGTCCCTATGATTGTGCTTGGTATTTGTGCGGTTCTCGGCGGTTATCTGAACACGACATGGTTCGGAACCTTCCTTGCGGATTGGCTTGGGACTTCAACAAAGTCTCTTGGTATCGAGGAATCCGGTGGTTCTTTCTGGGTGACGATCATCGCGACTATCGTTGCACTCGGCGGGATTTATTTCGCCTGGCTCCTTTACGGGAAAAGGGCGATCAGCCGCGATTGGCTGTCGGGGAAGGTCCCTTTTATCTACCAAATTTTGTACCGCAAATACTATGTCGATGAATTATATCATCACACCATTGTTCTGTTCACCTCAGGATTCAGTCGATGCCTTGGTTTCTTCGACCGTTTCTTTGTCAGTGGGTTGGTGGAGTTGTCCGCGGTGCTGGTTCGGGCTGTTGGTGGCGTTGTTCGCCGTTTGCAATCCGGTCAGGTTCAAGCTTATGGCACAGTTGTCTTAATCGGCTTTGCCGTCGTTATTTTGATTATGGCCGTGACAGGAGGGTATTTCCGATGAGCGACCCGTATTTTCTTTCGATATTAATTTTCTCTCCGCTTTTGGGTATAATCGTTTTGGCTTTCATGCCTAAAGGGCTGGAATCGTCATTGCGGACGGTTGGCTTTTTGGCAACGTTGCTGCCGTTGGTTCTTGCGGTGATTGCCTTTGTTCAATTCGACGCGGGAGCCGGCCGGTTTCAGTTTCTGACCTCTGTTCCGTGGATTGAAATTGGGGATGCTGATGTCACCAACTCTTCCCTTTATATTTATTATGCTCTTGGAGTCGATGGGTTGTCCTTAATGTTGATTTTACTGACGACAATCATTGCGACCCTTGCTGCAGCAGCTTCTGTGAAAGTTCGGCAAGAACTCAAGGGCTATTATATGTTGTTTTTGTTGCTTGAGGTGGGTATGCTCGGTGTCTTTGCTTCACAAAGCCTGTTGTTGTTCTTCGCCTTCTTCGAAATGACTCTTGTTCCAACCTATTTTCTTATCGCAAAGTGGGGCTATCGGGGAAGAGAAAGGGCAGCAAATACTTTTTTGATTTACAACGGTCTCGGCTCGGCGGTGATGCTGATTGCTTTTATCGTATTATTTACCCAAACCGGAACGATGAACATTGCAAAGTTGCAGGCGATTGATTTTTCACAATTGCCTTCGAGCATTCCGATTTCCCATCCGGCGTTTCGCTATGGTTTGCTATTCGCGCTTATTGTGGCTTTCGGTGTGAAATTGCCGATCTTTCCTTTACATAGCTGGATGCTTCAGGTTCATGCTGAGGCTCCGGTCCCGACC
>DASTWO010000191.1:0-17441 GCA_035776675.1 Caryophanales bacterium | reverse complement strand
CGGCCATTTGGTGAAGAAAATCGGTCAGGTGAAGAAAGAACAAGGGGTTAACCGTTACGATCCTGTCCGTGAACGGAAAATGCTTGATTATCTTGCCGAAAGAAACGATGGGCCGTTTGAGACATCCACGCTGCAGCATTTATTCAAGGAAATTTTCAAAGCGGCACTTGAACTTCAGCAAGACGATCATCGTAAGGCGCTGCTCGTTTCACGGAAGAATCAGCCGGATAACACCGTGGTAGATGTCAAAGGTGAAACATTTGGTGACGGAAAGAAACGATTGATTGCCGGTCCGTGCGCAGTCGAAAGTTATGAACAAACTGCCAAAGCAGCTGAAGCAGTTAAGGCTCAAGGTGTGAATGTCTTGCGAGGAGGCGCATATAAACCTCGGACTTCACCGTATGACTTTCAAGGCCTTGGTGAAGAGGGCTTGAAGATCTTGAAGCAAGTCGCTGATGAATATGACATGGCGGTTGACAGTGAAATTGTCGATCCAAGAGATGTGGAAAAAGCCATTGATTACATTGACGTTATTCAAATCGGTGCCCGTAACATGCAAAACTTTGCTTTGCTGAAAGAAGTTGGAGCGACTAACAAGCCAGTATTGTTGAAACGAGGATTGGCCGCAACGGTTGCTGAGTTTATCAATGCGGCAGAATATATTATGTCCGAAGGGAATGGACAAATCATTCTCTGTGAACGAGGAATCCGAACTTATGAGAAGGCTACTCGATTCACACTCGACATTTCGGCAGTTCCGATATTGAAGCAGGAGACGCATTTGCCTGTTATTGTGGATGTCACTCATTCGATGGGTCGGCGTGATTTGCTGTTGCCGGCCGCGAAAGCGGGGCTTGCAATCGGTGCTGACGGCCTTATTGCTGAAGTTCATCCTGACCCGTCGGTCGCACTGTCCGATTCCGCTCAGCAAATGGATTTCCAGCAATTCAATTCCTTTGTACACGAGTTAAGAGACCATGGATTATATACCCTTCAAACCGTTTAGAAAGACCTCTAATTAATCAATGGAGGAAGCCGTTTTCCATCCCGGCTTTCTCTTTTTTTGCGATGGGCTCGATCTAATTTGACACCAGTTTGGAGAAATTGTTGAGGAAACAACAAGGATGGTGTTGAAAATTTCCTCTGAATTCATTATAGTTAAGGGTAAAATGAGTGAACGTGAAGCGGCTGGGAGGTCGAATGAATCTTGAATGCGACAATTTATGATGTAGCGAGTGAAGCCGGAGTCTCCATGGCAACGGTTTCCCGAGTGGTTAATGGTAATCCAAATGTGAAACCTTCAACAAGGAAAAAGGTGCTGGACGCGATCGAACGGCTGGGCTATCGCCCGAATGCTGTGGCTCGTGGCCTGGCAAGTAAAAAAACGACAACGGTCGGCGTCATCATTCCCGATATTTCCAACATCTTTTTTTCAGAATTGGCTCGTGGAATTGAAGATATTGCCACAATGTACAAATATAATATTATCTTATGTGATTCTGACCAGAATAAAGAAAAAGAATTGCATCTCTTTAATACATTGCTGGAGAAACAAGTGGACGGCATTGTCTTTATGGGCGGCCGGATCAGCGATGAACATATTACGGAGTTTAAACAATCTCCTGTACCGGTTGTGTTAGCCGCAACAGTGGACGAGCAAGGGGAAACGCCTTCGGTTAACATTGATTACAAACAGGCGGTGTACGATGCTGTCAGCGACCTTATTCAGAAAGGCCATCAGCGAGTCGCAATGGTTTCCGGACCGCTTTCGGATCCGATAAACGGGCATTACAAGTTTGAAGGCTATCGACAGGCGTTGGATGAGGCCGATCTTTCATTCGACGACCAATTTGTCGCTATTGGTGATTATTCCTATGATTCAGGAATCGAAGCAGTGGAATCGTTTATGAAATTAGAAGATAAGCCTTCCGCTATTTTTGTTGGTTCGGATGAAATGGCTCTTGGCGTGATTCACGGCGCTATGGACGCCGGATACCAGGTACCTGAAGACGTCGAAGTTATTAGCTTTAACAACACAAGATTGGCGTTAATGGTTCGCCCGACGCTGACAACAGTAGTGCAGCCCATGTATGATATTGGAGCTGTGGCCATGCGTTTGTTAACTAAATATATGAGTGATGAAGAAGTGGAAGATCATGCGGTTGTCTTGCCGCATCGAATTGAATATCGCAATTCGACTAAGGAATAGTTGAGGGGAGCCGGATGCCAAAGCATCCGGTTTTTATATGGCATAAGAAAAAGGATCGGGCGTCGAACCCGATCCTTGAGTGTTTTATTGTGACTTTTTATCACTTTTCTTAGTAGAGTCCTCACCATTGGCGTTAGTAGTGTTAGTATCACCGTCTCCAGTGATGGTGCCATCGCCACCACCAGAGCCTTCAGTATCATCTATATCGGTGCCGCCACCACCAGAGTCTGCAGTATCATCTGTTTTGGTGCCACCGTCACCAGAGCCTCCGGTATCACCTGTGTTGGAGCCATCGTCACCAGAACCACCGGTTTCGCCGGCCGATCCTCCCGAGGTAGTATCATCACCACCAGTGTCTCCCCCATTACCATCATTATCTTTTGGCTTTGGTTTCGGGTCAGGCTTCGGTTCAGTCCAGTCTCCGACTTTTACGACGTTGGATATGCCGGATTCCTGGCCGCTCACGCTGACGGCTGTTACATAGTAAGCGTATGCGCCGTTCTTCTGAACTGGATAGGTCAAGCTTTCGCCTTCATTAACCGTTGCGACCTTGATAAAGGCGCCCGTGTCTTTACGCTTTTGATAAATACGGTAGCCGACTGTATTCCCCGATTGTGCGTTCCAGTGCAAGACACCTCCGCTAACTCGAACGCCGCTGACAGGGGCCGGTTTACCACTGTCCGGCAATTCTTTAGCCGGCATGAGTTTCTCCCAGGCATCCGAATTGTAATAGGCGGTGTAGCGAAGGAATTCATCCATGCTCACTCCTAAATAATGCTTGTCGAGAAAGTCTTCGCTGATCAAAAGGCCTTTTTTCCTGAATGCCTTAGGTGTTTCTGGCCCGGCCACATATTTCTCTCCGTCAATGGTGACGTAGTAGCCTCTTCCCAGTGCGTGCCCAACTTGATTTGGGGCATATTTCGCATTGAAAAGATCACTGACTGTCAGGCCGGCCTCCCTGCATAAATCAGACGGCAGCATGCCTGTAACCTTACAAACCGTCCTTCGGACAATTCCAGTAGGCATATGGAACCTTTCTTTCGGATCCATCAACTCGGGGCGTACTTTGTAAGCCGCGTTGGCAAATGACGCCCACAACAATTGAGTCCGGTCATTGTAATCAGGATAATTCCCGTCGTTTTCCAAAGTTATATGCAACTTGTAACCGGTCCACACTCCAAGTGTGACATTTGGGTTGGTTGCGACAAACCATTCGTCATACAAGTCTGAGGTGGTACCCGTCTTTCCAGCCCAATCTGTATGAAAGTCAAGGTATCCAGGTATACTGTCTGCGGTTCCGGCAGCTCCTAATACGTCCCGCATAACATCCAGCATCAGATAGGCCGTTTGCGGTGAGAACACGCGAACCGGATCATTGTGATGCTTATAAATGACTTTGCCATCAGGGCCGACAATTTTCTTGATCATGTAGGCGTCTTGAAATTTACCGCCGTTAGCGAGTGTCGTGTAGGCATTCGTGTTTTCTTCGACGGATACGCCTTTACTTAAACCGCCGATTGCCGCTGTCAGGTGGTCCGAACCCACCATGGAGGAAACCCCCATTTTCTGAAGGAACTTCCTTGGGTCATCGGTTTTATGCTGTTCCCAATAATACGTTTTGATGGCTGGAACATTGTGAGAACGATACAAGGCTTTCCGCATGGTTTCCAAACCGTGATAATTATACGCATAGTTGTGCGGCGAATAGTTTCCGCTTGCCAAATGGAATGTAATTGGCAAATCGGCTACAATTGATCCAGGTTGCAATATCCCCAATTCCATTGCCGGAGCGTACACGAGTATAGGCTTCATAGATGAACCATTTTGACGGTAAGCTTGTGTTGCTAAATTAACTTCTAATTTATCATGGTCGCGTCCGGGAACGAAACTAAGAATCTTGCCTGTGTCATTTTGAATCAACATGGCCCCTACTTGCTGCCAGTATTCTTTCTTTTTGCCGGTTTCCGGGTTCTTAATGTATTCTCCGGTCTCCGAATTTTTCACATATTGAACCGGTCCCCATAGTTTGAATTGATCGACAGCCTTTTGCATCGCGTCATAAATTTTCTTGTCAATGGTGGTGTAGATCGTATATCCTTTGCTATCAATCATTTGATTGGCGATCTTTTCAAATTGCTTGAACTGTTCCCAATCCTTTTTAAGTTTATCGGCATTTTTCTCAAGGTCGGGGTCAATGGTACCGATCTTTGGATTGTTCTTTTCGTATAGATAAATATCATGATACAAATGTGCGTTTTTCGCGAGCTTCTCCCCGTCAAATCCTTCTTTCTCGGCGATTTGTTTGGCGAGAATTTCTTTCACACGAATTCGAACTTCCGTTGTCAGATAAGGGTACATCTCATATGTTGATTCTTTCGGCTTCCTAAAGTGTTTGCGGATATTGTAATCCATCGCCTTTTCATATTGTTCTTTCGTAATAAAGCCGGCGTTCAACATCCTTCTTAACACTTCATGCAAACGGTCGAGCCCTTCTGAAATATCATCCTTGATTCCACCAGCGTTCAAGAAGGGTGTATATGTATACGGGTTCTTAGGCATGCCTGCCAGATAAGCGGCTTGCGGCAGGTTGAGCTCATCTGCATCTACCCCGAATACACCTTCAGCGGCGGCCTGAATTCCCGCAATGTTTTGCCCTGAGGCATTGCGTCCAAATGGCACGACATTCAAATAAGCTTCAAGGATTTCACTTTTCGAGAAGAAGCGTTCAATTCTCATCGCATAAAGCATTTCCTTGGCTTTTCGTTCAAACGATACTTCGGGTGTTAGAATTTGGTTTTTGACAAGCTGCTGGGTAAGCGTACTTCCTCCTGTCACAATCGGAGCATTGGTCAATTCCTGAAAAAGCGCACGCATAACCGCCTTAGGCACAACGCCCTTGTGTTTATAAAAATATTGGTCTTCCGTAGCGACCAGGGCTTCTTTAACGTAATCGGAAACCTCCGACAGCTTTACTTCTTCCCGTTGAAGAGGGGTCGGGATCTTTCCCAAATAAACATCGTGAGCGAATAAAATTTCACTCGTTTCGGTATAGTTATAGATGTTCTTCTTCATAGACGCGTAACTCATGATCGGTTCGTTCTTGACAAGCGACGCAAAATATCCCGCACCCGCACCGAAAGCGAAAACGGTACCCATTAAACCTAAAACGGCGAATACAAGAAATAAGTTCCAAATCACTTTATAAGTAACCCGAAAGCTTTTGAAGATATGTTTGTCGCGCAGAAAATGAAAAAATGATTGAACGGATTCCGCGGCTTTCTTTATATAACCGCGAAGATCGGACGGTTGAAATGACATTTCATCAAACCTCCAAGATTAATGCGTTCCAGCTCCGCTCTGATTTCTCTTCGATGTCTCCGAATAGCCGGAAGTGGTTCCTGAAGAGTTAGAGAGCCGGAAAGTCGAATCTATTATAGCATATACAGCAGGTCCGGAGAACTATGTCGAAAGATTCTTATCGGTTTGTTGGAAAGAATCTATTAATTGGTTAATCAGAACCCAAAATTCCTTCAGCGCGGCCAATTGAACGGATTGATAAATACCCAAATTTATTCAAAAAATTTTTTTTTGAATTGGCGGCGCTTACATTGAAAAATCGCCTTTACAAGCATCAGAACGCCTGATACAATACGTTTAAATATTTTGAACAGTAATGACGAAGAACGGTGTTGGGTGAAATCTTTAGAGAGCCGGTGGGAGCTGAGAACCGGTGGTTGATCCCGACTTGCCGAGCCCTTCTGAACTGATTTGCCGAAAGAAGTAGGTAAATCCGGCCCTTGCCGTTATTTCAAGGTGATAAACCTTAATGAGGCCGCATGTTTCAATCAGCGGCGAACGAGGGTGGTACCGCGCATAAGTCGCCCCTCACTACTTAAGTAGTGAGCGGGCTTTTTTATTTACAAAAAGAGACAAAAGAGGAGGAGAGAAACATGGTAAAAGAAAGGGAGATTTTGCGGACTCCGGGACCGACACCGGTACCTGATCGTGTGTTGGCGGCGATGAGCCAGCCGATGATCGGTCACAGGAGTGAGGAATTTCCGAAGTTGTTTAAGACGGCTGAACGATTGAAGCCGATTTTCGGAACAAAGCAAGATGTATTCATTCTCAGCAGCAGCGGGACGTCGGCATTGGAGGCGGCAGCGGTCAACACCATTTCACCGGGAGACGAGGTTATTGTTGTTGTAGCTGGAGCGTTTGGTGATCGATTTGCATCTATTTGTGAGCGATATGGAGCTGTGACCCATCGTTTGGATGTCCCATGGGGAGAAGCATGCAGTCAAGAGGCCCTTTCCGAGAATCTGAAGAAGCATCCTAATGTGAAAGCTGTCTTTGTGACGTATTGTGAAACCTCGACAGGAGTGGTCAATCCGATTGCTGAACTATCCGGAGTGGTTCGAGAACAGAGTGACGCATTGTTTATTGTTGATGGCGTTAGCTGTATTGGCGGTGTACCGGCGAAAATGGACAAATGGGGAATTGATATTCTTGTTACCGGCTCACAGAAGGCAATGATGCTGCCACCGGGACTTGCCTTTATTTCAGTAAGTGAACGAGCCTGGAAGGTCATCGAACGAAACGAGGCCCCTTCTTTTTATTTGAGTTTGCCAGCCTATAGGGATTCTTATACCAAGGGAATGACGCCATACACACCGGCCATTTCATTAATAAATGGGCTGACAGAAGTCTGTTCTATTATTGAGGAAGAGGGCCTGGAGAATGTCATTAGACGGCATGAGTTGATGAAGAACATGACTCGCGCGGCAACTCGAGCGCTTGGATTACCGTTGCTGGCAGATGATTCCGTTGCTTCCCCGACCGTGACAGCTATATCCGCAAATGAAAAGATTGACACGGAGAAGCTGAGAAAGTTGGTTAAAGAAAAGTACCATATTACATTCGCCGGAGGACAAAAGAAGTTAAAAGGCGAGTTGTTGCGAATCGGACACATGGGATGGTGTTTTCCGTCCGATGTGCTGACAGCCATTACTTATATCGAATTGGGATTACAGAAAATGAATGTAGAGATAGAAGGAGGAGCGGGTGTGAGAGCCGCCGAGGAGGTATATCTTAATGAAGTTTAACATTTTGGTAAGCGATCCGTTAAGCAAACAAGGGATCCAATCGTTATTAGATGCGAAAGATGTACAAGTAGATGAGAAAACGAATTTGAGCGAGGCGGAACTGCTGGAAGTGATCAACAAATATGATGCATTGCTTGTACGCAGCCAGACGAAAGTGACAGAAGCTGTTCTGGAAGCTTCTGAACGGTTGAAGGTAATTGGCCGAGCGGGCGTCGGAGTCGACAATATTGATTTGGATGCAGCGTCGAAGAAAGGGGTTATTGTTGTCAATGCTCCTGATGGAAATACGATTTCCGCAGCTGAGCACACTTTTGCGATGATGATGGCGACAGCCAGACGCATTCCTCAGGCTTATCAATCTTTGACTGGCGGCCAATGGGAACGGAAAGCGTTTCGTGGAGTTGAATTGAATGGGAAAACACTTGGTGTCATTGGACTCGGCAGAATCGGTGTCGAGGTGGCGAAACGGGCAAAGGCTTTCCGAATGAAAATTACGGCTTACGATCCGTTCTTGAGTGAAGAAAGGGCAAAGAAGCTGGGTGTGGAAAAAGCAACGGTGGATGAAGTGGTCGCAAAGGCTGATTTCCTGACAGTCCATACGCCATTGACGAAAGAAACTCATCACCTCATAGGACAAGATCAGTTTGAAAAGATGAAGCCGGGGTTACGCATTGTGAACTGTGCCCGCGGTGGGATCATTGACGAAGAAGCGTTGTATCAAGCTATCCAGAATGGGAAAATTGCTGGCGCGGCTTTGGATGTATTTGAGTCGGAGCCGCCAACAGAGAATCCGCTGATTTCTCTGCCGGAAGTGGTTGTTACTCCTCATCTTGGTGCTTCGACTGCGGAGGCACAGGAAAATGTCGCAATTGACGTCAGTGAGGAAGTGTTGCGAGTATTACGCGGGGAACCGTTCAGAAACGCGGTTAACTTGCCGCCGGTATCCGCGGAGGTTATGCGTAAGTTGGAACCCTACTTTTTGTTGGCAGAAAAGCTCGGGGAAATGGCCATTCAGTTGGCCGAAGGCACTCCGGAGAATATCGGGATTGCTTACGCAGGGGAATTAAATGATGTGGATACAGCTTCATTGACACGAACGATGCTGAAAGGTCTGTTGTCCCATTATCTTGGTTCGAAAGCAAACTATGTGAATGCCCCTTACCTTGCGAAACAGAATGGACTCTCCTATACAGTCGAACAGTCACCGAAACATAGGGGATTCGCCAGTCTCATGACCGTTACGATCAAAACGGAAAAAGAGGAGCGGCGGGTCGCGGGAACGATTCTGAATGGTTATGGTCCGCGCATTGTGAAAATCGACGACTATTCCATCGACATTTCGCCCGAAGATCATTTGTTGTTAATCCGCCACACAGACAGGCCGGGGATGATCGGGCATGTCGGTTCAATTTTGGGGCAGCATGAAACAAACATCGGAACAATGCAGGTAGGCCGGAAAGATGTGGGCGGTAAAGCTATTATGGCATTAACCATTGATAAAAAAGTGGAAAAAGATGTTCTCTATGCCCTCAACCAGGTCGATGACATTTTCAGTGTAAAGGATATTGAGTTATAAGAAATAAAAGCAAGAAAATGCTTGGCATTCCAAGCATTTTCGTTATCTATAGATCTCAATTGTTTCAAACCCTTAGTGAAGAAAAACCGTTGATCTTAAAGGTAAGATCAACGGTTTTGTTTCATTGGCGATTTTGAATAACTAGCCCGGCCAACTTCCCTGTTGCTTGCGGATCAATACAATTTGCCCAATATGATAGGCATTGTGGGTGCAAAGATTTGAGATGATCCCCCACCAGGAACAATCATCTACCGGATAATTAGGAACGATTGAATCGAGTTTGGATTATAAAAAAAACTACTTCTTAGTCCCTTTTAACATTTGTCGTATGGCTCCAAGATGATAGGCTGAATGAGCCAAGGAACCCAATGTCTCTTTTGTAAGGGGTTCATTCCATTCCATAACATCGAGTGTTTCCAGAAAGGTTAAGTATTCATGTCGCAATTCTTCCCGAATTCGATTCCATTCCTTTTCATCAACTAATTGAATCTTCCAGCTTTCTCCCCAATTCATTTCTGGCTGCTTGCCGTCTTTCAAGATGGCATTCGTTCCCCATAAATAAAAGCGAGTATGGTCAGCGTGGGCCGCAACCGTCGCCCCATTAAACGCAATTGAAGCTTCATTTGCGGTTAACTGATCAAGAGTCCCGAAAAGTCCGCTGTTTTGCCGTGGCTCTGTGAACATTCCTCCTTCACTGGGCGGTCCTTCAAATGTTTCTTTCACAATGGTTTTAACTGAATGTCTCAATGCTTCATTCATCTGTACCCCTCCAATAAATAATTGATTTTACTTTTGTTGTAAGCCCCCCGTGGAATTTAGGTAACCTCATACCTCATAATGGGTCTCTTTGGGTGACGACGACAAACTTCAATGAAGTTGAATTCTTGAAACAGGTTCACTGTACCCATATACACTTCTGCATCAGCGGTACTGTCGGTAGAATCTTTTGGGAATGCCTCTAATGTTTCGGCCCCATGAGCTCTTGCGTATTCAATCGCTGCTTTCAATAACTGCTTGGCAATACCCCGTTTTCGAAAGTCTTTGTGTATGTAAAAGCAAAGAATAGACCACACCGATTTATCATCGACCGGTTTAAAAACATGGGAGTGAGTAATTCGTTCACTAAACTCTCTGCGTGGCGCAATTGAGCACCAACCAACCGGCTCGCCCTCTAGAAAAGCCAGTAATCCCGGCTGCCGATTCTCTTCAACTAATTTCTTGAAGTCGGATCGATTTTCAGCGTTTCCTCGTTTATGAAAGTCTTTATTTCTTAAACGCCAATGCATACACCAACAACCTTCACAAGCACCATGTTTGCCAAACAGATGCTCCACATCATGCCATCGATCTGGTGTCAACGGATGGATTTCAACTTTCATTTAAGCCGCTCCCTTCAAAAAAACACAATATAATACCCTCTAAAACGAACTTGGTGGTTATATTATAAAGTGATTGATTATAACTGTCAATACTCTATTTAATGGTTATAAAAAAGACAGCGTATATTCAGATCAATCGCTGATGGCCAATTGTTCCGTTCAGCAATAGACTTTTTCACTTTCGGGAAATTTGAACAGGGGATAGCAAGGTGAAGGAGAGCCGTGTGAATGGTTGTTATTCGATTCAAGCCGATGCATTAGGCTATGAAATGAAAATGCCACAAAAAAACCCTCCTTTCATAATGTTTTATGAATAGGAGGGACTTGTATGTTTAGACAATTTCTTTGACTTCTGTGAGATCATTCAGGATGTGGTCGGCACCTAATTCCTCGAAATGAGCCCGTGCTTTCTGGCCGGATAACCCGGTCAACACGGCAGCAAATCGTGCGCCAATACTTCTTGCGGCATAGAAATCGGCGGGGGAGTCTCCGACAACCAGCAACTTTTCACCGTCCTCGAACGGCAGCGGTGTATCAATTACATCTTGTGCGCTGTGCTCTTTTCCGATTCTCCCGTAAACGAATGTAAAGGGCTGAGGCTTGGACAAAGGGGCTTTTTCAGGATATTGCCGTTCAGCCACCAATACATCCTTTGCCGTCGCAATTCGATTTTCCTCGAAATATTCAAGCAATCCAAGCGATGCCAACGGTTCAATGGTTTCAATTTCCGGTCGCCCGGTTCCAATCCCCAATGTGAGACCGCGTTCCTTTAGGGCATGGAACAATTCCTGCATTTTCTTGGGTTCGACAATTGGAATTTCGTCTGTCAGGAACCCTCTCTTCCCGGTTTGAACGGAAGGTTCGTCCAACTTGTCGTTGCCCAAATACCATTCCTGAAAAGCCTTTTGGCATACGTCCCAGAGCTTGCTGTTTCGTGAAAAAACAGAGGTGGCAATCCCTGTCTTCTTGTCGGCAATGGTGTTCAGGTATGTCAGCATCTCTTGTTTCTGGACTGAAGTATTTTCAAAGTTTGCGACAAACTCCGTATAATCCGGCTGGGCTCCAAGGGAAACGATTTTTCGACCCATTTGTTGAAGAGCTTCCTTGTCGAAATCCCGGCTAAGAAAATCGCGGGCAGATTGAGGATCCTTCTGGGCGAGTGCCTTCAGGAAGCCGAGCAGTTGGCAGGAAAAAGTTAAATAAACCATGTCCCAATTGGCGTTAATGCCCCGGTTTTTGATCATATGTAAGACATGATCATTGTCAAAAATTTCTCGGCGGACGCGGCGAATTGTCGCTTCGTCAGGAGAGGGGGTGAATTCATCGGTGTTTATACCAAGGTAATTCGGGCTGTGAATCAATTCCCAAACCGTTAATGCGGAAGCATCAAAATAACGCTCTTCACTAAGAATAACCCCGTCAACATCGAACAATATCATTTCAACCATCCGTTTTCTCCTTTTTTGTATATGATATAGAAAAAAACTTGGACGATAACGTCCAAGTTTTTCTTCCGGATTAAAGCTTCGAATACCACTCGACGATAAGCGTTTCGGTAATCTCGGCCGGGAGTTCCGAACGCTCAGGAAGGCGCGTGAAAGTGCCTTCTTTCTTATTCTCATCGAACGTCAAGTATTCCGGAACGAAATTATTCGTTTCCATCGCGTCCTTGATGATATCGAGATTTTGCGACTTTTCCCGAACACCGATTACCTGTCCCGGTGTAACGGAATAGGACGGAATGTCAACACGCTTTCCATCTACGGTCATGTGGCCGTGTGTTACGAGCTGGCGTGCCTGGCGGCGTGTTCTTGCCAGACCAAGACGATATACGAGGTTATCAAGGCGTGATTCAAGCAATACCATGAAGTTCTCGCCGTGAACCCCTCTCATTTTCCCCGCTTTATCGAAAAGACGGCGGAATTGACGCTCATTAAGGCCATACATGAAGCGAAGTTTCTGCTTTTCCTGCAATTGCAGGCCGTGTTCCGATTTCTTCCGTCGTTGGTTTTGCCCGTGTTCTCCAGGTGGATAAGGGCGTTTGTCAAGTTCTTTACCGGTACCTGTGAGAGAGATCCCGAAACGGCGGGACTTTTTCCAGGCCGGTCCAGTATAGCGAGCCATATTAGACTCCTCCTTTTGTTATTTTGGGCCTACTCCGGATCCCCGAAAAGCGCTTATTGCTCTTTGGGTTAGCGTGACGTAGGTCAGTTCGACGTTGTAACAAGAAATTACGTTCTTAGTCGAACTTTCTATGCAAAATAACAGCGGAACAAGCGATCCTGCCGTATGCCATTTTGTCTTCACACATCCTCGCTCCGACAGCAGGGAGTTACACGATGCACCTTGATTTCAGTTCAGCCGCATAAAATCAAGGAACAAAATGGGAGGGTTTCATACAGTGTTCACTTTAAGCTGCCTTATTTTACACAACGCAAAGTATAAAAGGTTTCTTGAACGAAGTCAAGCCGGGGAGACTCGTATTCCCGGACTGATATTTTTGAGATGTTTATTTTTTAAAAAAATAAAGAGAAAAACTAGGATATTCGACCTAAGACCATTATAATAGAATTAGGGATATCGAGAAAGGCGGAGGAGGCATTGGGAGTGATGAATCGTTATAAGCTGCTGTACCAAATCACAAAGAAGATTTATTCCTCAATGGATGTCAACAGTGTGTTAAGGGAAATCATTTCTGCGTTGAATGATTTTTATCCCTCCTTTGAATGCCGTTTGTTATTATCTCATGAAAATGGCAATCGGGAAGCTTTGCCTGTCGCCCATTTAGATTACGGGGAGAATTCGGATGATCCGTTGGCATCAAGAGCTTATTTAACAGGCACCCTTCAATACGATCCTTTGGATGCAAACCCCGGGGCCTTGTATGCCCCATTGCGGGGAAACCAGGGTGTATATGGTGTGTTGCAGGTTAAAGTTCCCGATATGTCGTCGGTATCCGAATCTGATATTGAATTGATTAAGTTGGTAGCCGGAACAGGTGGAAATGCACTAGAAAACGCACAATTGTACGAACAATCGCAACGTTTGATTGCGGATTTGCAACTTATTAATAAGACTTCACATCAATTGAATTCGAATTTGCGCCTCTCTGACACCATTCGCTTCATGGTTGAACAAATCATTTGTTCGTTTGACGCTGAAGAGGTCGGATTTGTTTTATTCCGTCCGGGTGTTGATCTCGAAATTCTGGAAGGGAGTACACCGTATTTTCATCAACCCGGGAGCCTTGCCTTTTTGAGAGAGGCCGCCGACAAAATGATAAAAGATCAGGAAGCCCTTTTCGTAGGAGACTTAATCGCGTCACCAGAACTCAATGCTTTGCCTTTCCAGGCTTATATAGGGGTCCCGATGATTCAAAACGGCGAATTTCACGGGATGGTTGCCATTCTTCATCACAAGCCGTATCATTTTTCGTTTGATGATTTTAAATTGTTGCAGTCACTTATTCATCACTCTACTCTTGCTTTAACGAATTCGATATTGCATGAAGAATTGCAGAAAATGGTCATCACCGATTATTTAACGGGGCTGCATGTCCGTCACTATCTTGATGAGCAAATTGCTTTGTCGATGGGTCGGGATGGTTGCGGTTCGTTTATCTTGCTGGATATTGATGATTTCAAAGCTATTAATGATACCTACGGGCATCAAGTCGGGGACCAAATTCTGGTTCAGGTATCAGGGATTATACGACGAAATATCCGGAAGGTTGATGTGGCTGCAAGGTGGGGCGGAGAAGAGTTGGCGGTTTATTTACCAGGGGTTGAAAGAGAACGGGGGCTTTTGGTTGCCAAACGGCTTGTCGAAAGGATCGGCAGAGGAACCCGTCCTGGGGCCACTGCTTCGTGCGGTATTTCTTATTGGAATGCCGACATGAAGGATGACACGGCTGAAAAGCTTTTTGCCAGAGCTGATCGGGCCCTTTACACGGCAAAAGGATCCGGGAAAAATCAGGTGATTCATGAGGGGAGAAAGCAGACGGATATTTCTGTATTGTGAAAATCAAACAGACATGTCAAAAGGCTCCGGACACAAGTCACGAAGCCTTTTCCTTAGAAAGCGGAGATGGGACGTTTCTTATAGATGAGACACAAGTTCTTCAGCAAATTTCACAAGGCCTTTTTCGTCTGATTCGTCGAATCGGTCTTTGCTTGGACTGTCGATGTCAAGCAGCCCAAGGAACTCACCGTCTTTGACCAGGGGTACGACAATTTCCGAATTGGAGGCTGCATCGCAGGCGATATGTCCCTGGAATTCATTAACATCACGGACGCGGATTGTTCTTCTTTCTTTGGCCGCGGTTCCACAAACCCCCTTCCCCATACCTATACGAACACAGGCAGGCAGTCCCTGGAACGGGCCCAGAACAAGTTCATCATCCCCGTCTGGTAAATAAAAGCCCACCCAGTTGATATTCTCAAGAAATTGGTTAAGTAACGCCGAAGCATTTGCCAGGTTTGTGATTCGATTTGGCTCATCTTCTATAAGTGCCTTTAATTGTTTGGCCGCCAGCTCGTAATTTTTCTCTTTCGTTTGTTCGTTTGATTCGACATTAACCATCATAATCCCCCTTTATTTATGTTTCGTCTTGTTTTATTTTATCAAAGCCTGATGGATTCCTCAGCTAATTGTCGAGGGATTTATAAAGGATTCGCACAAGGAAGAGCGAAGTCATTGTTAACAGGCTTATTCTTTAAAACAATCGACTTTCTTTCGATTATTCCACATTTCGCTTCAAATATCGAACAATCAATCTTTGGAGCATTTTGTTCATTGGGGTGAATTCAATGAAACCTAATAAAAAACAAAAGGTGATTGATTCGGCTGTCGAGCTTTTCAATGCCAAAGGTTTCGACGGAACTTCCGTCCGTGACATAGCGGCCCGGGCTGAAGTTAATGTTGCTCTGATTTCCTATTATTTCGGCGGGAAAAGAGCCCTTCTGGAAAATCTGATGACTTCTTTCTATGAGGGATACATCTCGGAAATCGAATCATCTTGTGAGAAACTTGATGATCTGTCGGCGAGTGAAGTTTTGTTCGAGGTCATACATCGCGTTCTGGATTATCAACAGAAGCATGAACAGTTGGCACGTTTCGCCCATCGCGAGGTGACCTTCGATTCGACGCTCGTTCGGGAAGTCATGACTACTTATTTAATGAAGGAAAAGTATTATTATGAAAAAGTGTTCCGTATGGGAATCAAACGCAAGGAGTTCCATCGGCGGCCGATTGATTTTCTTGTTTTGCAATTACGCGAATCATTGTTGATGCCGTATTTGCATCCTCAATATATTCGGGAAGTGTATCATCTTATGCCGCAGGAGGCTTACTTCAAGAAACGTTATGCCCGTTATCTTGAGCAGTGGGTGGATACTTCAATTTGTGCAGGTGAAAAACCCGAATTCCCAAAAAACAACAAAGTCGTGGCCGAGGCTTAACCTCTTGATTGTCTACCCATTTCCCGTTTGGATCTGGCGGGATCATACGGAAAAGACGATCAGGATTCAGTTCTTTAAACCATTTCTTCCTCCAAAATGGATGAATTTCTTAAAAAAGCGGCTTTTTTGTCAAAAAAACTAGATTTTTTTGCCGGAAAATCACGCAAAATGACGAATCCATGGTATCATGGAAGTTGGAATCATGTATTGGTTAACCCCGTCGAGGGGTAAGGAAGAATGGGGGTTGGGCTTCCTATGGGATTCATCATCGCATTGATTGTCCTGTTGGCTGCGGTGATTTTGTACGGAACGTGGTCGAGAAAGAAAATTTATAAGAACATCGATCGTCTCGAATCGTGGAAAATCGAGATTATGAACCGTCCGGTAACCGATGAAATTTCGAAGGTCAAACGGTTGAAAATGGATGGGCAAACGGAAATGAAATTCGAAACGTGGCGGAGTGAATGGGACGATATTATCACTGTGGAATTGCCGGAGGTCGAAGAGAAGTTATTCGAAACCGAAGACGCCGCGGATAAATTCAGATTTAGAAGGGCCAACGCCATTCTGACTGATATTAAAGGGATCTTGAATCACGTAGAAGAACGAATTGACGGATTGTTAATGGATCTCGAACAACTTGTTACGAGTGAGGAACAAAACCGCGAGGACATCGTCTCAGTGAAAGAGGCCTACCACGAAGCGAAGAAAGAACTCCTGACGAACCGCCGTAACTTTCAGAAGGCGGTCATTCCGATTGAGAAGGAATTACAGGAGATCGATAATGCGTTTGAATCCTATGATAATGAGAGTGAAAAGGGTAATTATCTAGAGGCACGTGAGACGTTGTTGAATGCCAGGAAACGACTTGATTCTCTGCAAGTGAAGATGAATGCCATTCCGGCATTGTTTACAGAGCTGAAAACGACGCTTCCCGAACAAATTAAGGAATTGCGTGATGGCTATCGGGACATGCTTGACCAAGGATATGTTCTTGAGCACCTGACGCTTGATGAAGAATTAGAGGGGCTTGAAGGACGGCTTGGTTCATTAGTCTTCGAGGTGGAACAAACCGAAATTGGCCATTCACAAGAGGAAATCAAAGACATTCACGAACGTCTTGAAATGCTTTATGACCAATTGGAGCAAGAAGTGGCGTCGAGGAAATTTGTCGTGAAGCAAGCTCCGTCCGTGAAGGAGCAGATTGTGGCAACAGATAATGAAGTCGCCAGGTTAAAAAGCGAAACAGAATTGGTTCAATTGAGTTATCGGATCGAACAAGAGGATCTCGAAATTCAGGAAGAACTTGAAAACGACATGGAGCAATTGAAGAAGAAATTCAGAGAAACCGAAGAAGCGGTTCGTGAACAAAAGGAATCATTCAGCATGCTCCAGGAGAAGCTTGAAGGCATGAAGGATAGGTTGGCTGTCTTGGAAGGGAGACGCTCGGAACACGAGGAAATGCTGCGTACGCTAAGAAAAGATGAGTTAAAGGCGAAGGAAACGTTAAGTTCTCTTCGCAAGCAGCTAATTGAAGCGAAGCGGCTTGTACAGAAAAGCAATCTGCCGGGAATTCCAGATCATCATCTCGCAGATCTGGAATTGGCTGCAGAGAAGCTTGATGAAGTCGAAGAGAGATTGAACGAGAAGCCGCTTGAAATGGCGATTGTGAACCGGATATTGGACGAAGCGCTGGAGGAAGTTGGGAGCAGTCTG
>DASTWO010000190.1:0-4625 GCA_035776675.1 Caryophanales bacterium | reverse complement strand
AATCGTTTTACCCGATCCGGTTGTGTGCCAAATATATCCGATTTTATTCAAACCAAGCTCAAAATCAGCACGTTTCAAGCCCTCGATTACGTTTTGTGTCGCATACACTTGATAAGGACGCATCACTTTCAACATTTGATGATTCTTAGTTCCGTCCAAAATCATGAAGTTGGTAGCCATTTGATGTGCCATTGGAATGGATAGCATGGAGTCTGAGAATTCCCTCCAGTTGCGCACGATGGTATTGTCACTCTTGCGTTGCCAGTTAAAAGCGAAGTCCTTATTGAATCGATCCGGCGTGGTATTTGCCATATATTTCACATTGTTCGGTGTGATAGCCACCAAAATTTGCAATGTCGAGAAAATGTCACGATACTGATTTTCATCCGCATATTGATGCATTTGATTGAGAGCCTCATTGACATCACGCGTGTCACGCTTTTCTTCTATTTGAATGATCGGCAGCCCATTAATCAAAAGGGTTGTGTCAAAACGACGATCTTGTTTTCCTGTGATCACCGCCGGTCGTTCAATTTGATTA
Source organism: Caryophanales bacterium (assembly GCA_035776675.1). GTDB lineage: Bacteria > Bacillota > Bacilli > Bacillales > DASSOY01 > DASSOY01. The sequence goes on along the minus strand of DASTWO010000190.1, from coordinate 4,084 downwards.
ACCACTTGATAAACGGTATCGCCAGCCCCGATTTGTTTTTGGTCAAAAACAGTAAGAAACACATGACGTCCATCATCTAAATCAATCTCGATTTGCGACACCCCGTTCAAACCGTACAAGAACTGCCCCGCCTCGTAAGGTGTTTGAATATCAGAGATCATTTTCTTAACCTGATTAAATTCAACGACACTTAACGGGTGTTCGAGTGTGTTTTGATTGTGTCGTTCCAAGATCGCCTTGAAATTATCCCAGAGTTGTTCTGTCGTTTTAATATTTGGTTCATACTTCCATAATTTCGTTTTCACTACATAATCAGCACTTGATTCTCTACCAACAAGATTACCTTTTCCTTTAGGATGTTCATATTCTGTGATCATACCACTCGTAAGGTATTGAATGAGTTCTGTTTCAAATTGATTCTCGTTCATTTATTGGATCCCCCCTAAGCTTTTCTAATACGATGGCTGTTTCTAAATTCGCCACTCTCTTTCTTAATGCTTCTAGTCGTAATTGGTTGAAATAAAGTTCACCGATTATGCGCTGCTTTTCTATCGTCGGCAGATCGGGCAACTCGAGTTCTTTCACTTGTTTCAGTGTGTATTTCAGAACTTGAGACCCTTGCAATCCCATTCGAAATTGTTTCTTAATGAATTTATCCTCGTTAAGCAAGTAAACAAGGTACTTCGAATCCATTCTTTCATCAGTTGCTAACTTAACGAAGTTCTGTGTATAGAGATACCCCTGGTGATTCACACCAACTATTGTTGATTCCCCCGATATTAAACTTAGAACAACGTCACCTTGACAGAGCGTACTTACCTTATCGAAGGTACGTACTTGTTTGTTGTCACTATCGGTAGCATCCATACCCACCAAATCATCTTCAATGTCTTGTTGTCCATAATAGGTGTATAGTGGCGCTTTATTATCAAACACTTCTTTAATCCTGAATTGTGGTGAACCACTTACGAGCTCTGTTACTTTTTTTAATTTCGCCATTGTGATTCGTGCCTTTCCAAAATTAAAATTTTATTACTGTTGTTTATATTCTATTCGATTGTTTTTGAAAAGGCAAGCCCTAAACTTATTAATTTTGAAAAATTACAATTCTATGCTGAAAAACAATAAAATTTATATACAAAAAGTTGTCTGCCCTGTTGAAGGACAAACAACTTTTTGTATTCGTATAAGAAGCCCTTTTTTTCGAATGCTCTAAAAACATCCGCGGAATGATGCTCTTCCTGCAGGTTTACATCTTGACATCATGTGGTATGATAAAGGTAAGAAATGCATATCGTAAGCACAATAGACCGACCCCCTTCAAAGGGGGCGGCTCTATGGATGGATAAACCTCCCAATCAGAGCGCCAACTCAGTGGGGAGGTTTATTTCTTTCTTGCATAAGCAAGAATTGCGACCAGTGTTCCAAAGGCAATCATTAAAGACAGCGTTTGAAAAATAGTCATACGCCTCACCCCCTTTCTGTCGGGGATGAGCCGCCTCCCATGAGAAGTCGATCTACTGTGCTTGTTTTATTGTATCAAGTAACTCATTCGCGATCAAGTGTTCCTATTCTGGTTTTTCTTGTATAGCAACAAATTGCAAAGCCCCCAACTGCACTGGGGGCTTTGCATTGAATTATCGTTTTTCAATTTCCGCAAGGATCATTTTGTTGACCATCGGAGGGTTGGCTTTCCCTTTTGAGGCTTTCATGACTTGACCGACTAAGAAACCGAGCGCGCGGTCTTTGCCGTTTTTGTAATCGATCATCGACTGCTCGTTTTCTTCGAGAATCGGCATAACGATCTTGCGTAATTCATTTTCGTCGGAAATCTGCATCAAGCCTTTCTCTTTGACGAAGACCTCCGGATCGTCACCCTTCTCAATCAGAGCTTTGAACACTTTCTTCGCGATCTTCGAAGAGATCGTTCCTTTTTCAATCAGCTGAATCAGCTTCGCCAATCCTTCCGCCGTCATTGGCGTTTCTGAAATGTCCATGTCCTTCGAATTCAGATAACCGGACACTTCTCCCATCAGCCAATTCGCAGCCTGCTTCGAATCGACCTTATGAGCGACCGTCTCGTCAAAGAAATCGGAAATCGTCTTTGACTGCGTTAATACATTGGCATCGTACTCAGGTAAACCGAAGGCTTGAACATAACGCTCACGCCGAGCATCAGGTAACTCGGGGATTTCCTCACGAACCTTGGCCTTCCAGTCATCGTCGATTCTCAACTTGACCAGATCCGGTTCCGGGAAATAACGATAGTCGTCAGATCCTTCCTTCACCCGCATGAGGATCGTTTTCTTGGAAGATTCATCATAACGGCGGGTTTCCTGCTCGATGACACCGCCGGTGATCAATTCCTTCTCCTGGCGCTCTTCTTCGAATTCCAGACCTTTCTGCACGAAAGTGAAAGAGTTCAGGTTCTTCAATTCGGTTTTCGTGCCGAATTCTTCTTGCCCAAATGGCCGAATCGAAAGGTTGGCATCACAACGCAAGGATCCTTCTTCCATTTTACAGTCGGATACACCTGTGTATTGCATGATGGCTTTCAACTTTTCAAGATAAGCATAAGCCTCTTCCGGCGTACGCATGTCCGGTTCGGATACAATTTCCACAAGCGGAGTTCCCACCCGGTTAAAGTCAACCAGTGAGTAATCTCCGTCGTCCGCATGTGTCGATTTACCGGCATCTTCCTCAAGATGGAGACGGGTAATCCCGATCTTTTTCTTCTCGCCGTTCACTTCGATTTCAATGTAGCCATTTTCGCCGATCGGCTTGTCAAACTGCGAAATTTGGTAGGCTTTCGGGTTGTCCGGGTAAAAGTAATTTTTACGGTCAAATTTCGTATTGGTGGCAATCTCACAGTTGAGCGCTGTAGCCGCTCGCATTGCAAAATCTACCGCCTGCCGGTTAAGAACCGGCAAGACACCGGGATGCCCCAGACAGATCGGACATGTATGTGTGTTGGGTGGAGCGCCGAATTCCGTGGAACAGCCGCAAAAGATCTTCGAATCGGTTTTCAATTCTACGTGAACTTCCAGCCCGATGATGGTTTCGAAATTACTCATGATTTCACCCCTTCCATCGTCGGTTTTGCTTTATGATGATCCGTGGATTGTTCGTAGGCATGTGCTACACGATACACTGTGCTTTCGTCGAACGGTTTTCCGATGATTTGCAGACCAACAGGCAGCCCTTCTGCTTGGCCACACGGTACCGAAACCGCTGGGACACCGGCAAGACTGACTGGAATCGTTAAAATATCATTTGCATACATCGTCAGCGGATCGTCAGTTTTTTCTCCGATTTTGAAAGCCGGAGTCGGAGCCGTCGGTCCGATCACGACATCATATTTTTGCAGAACTTCATCAAAATCCCGCTTAATGAGCGTCCGAACTTTTTGGGCTTTTTTATAGTATGCATCGTAATAGCCCGAGCTCAGCGCAAACGTGCCCAGCATAATCCGTCGCTTGACTTCGTCACCGAAGCCTTCACTCCGGGTCTTCTTATACATTTCCAACAGATTATCCGCCTCAGCTCGAACACCGTAACGAACACCGTCGTAACGAGCTAGGTTGGCCGATGCTTCCGAAGACGCCAACAAATAATAAGTAGCGACAGCATATTTAGAATGCGGTAAAGATACCTCTTCCCATGTGGCACCAAGCGCTTCAAGCTTCTTCAATGCTTCCTGAATGCGCTCTTTCACTTCCGGCTGAACGCCTTTGCCCAAATATTCCTTCGGGACTGCGATTTTCAATCCTTTAACATCACCGGTCAGCGAAGATAGATAATCCGGAACCTCAACATTCGCGGAGGTCGAATCCATTTTGTCATGCCCCGCGATCCCTTGCATGAGATAAGCATTGTCCTCAACCGTTCGACTTATCGGCCCAATTTGGTCAAACGAAGAAGCGAACGCAATCGCCCCGAAGCGGGACACTCGGCCATAAGTCGGCTTCATCCCTACAACACCACAGAAGGACGCTGGTTGGCGGATCGAACCGCCTGTGTCAGTGCCCAACGCAAACGGAACTTCGCCCGCAGCAACAGCCGCTGCCGAGCCACCGCTCGAACC
>DASTWO010000189.1:0-3838 GCA_035776675.1 Caryophanales bacterium | reverse complement strand
AAATTACGCCAAAGAGAGGAAACAATTCGGGCGTCCGATTTCGAAATTCCAAATTAACCAATTCAAGTTGGCTGATATGGCGATGAAATTGGAACTCGCGAGAACTATGGTATATAAGGCGGCTTGGTTGAAGGATCAAGGAAGAAAATTTGGCAAGGAAGCTTCGATGTGTAAATTGTATGCTTCGGAAATTTGTATGGAGATTTGCCGGGAAGCCATTCAAATCCATGGTGGAAACGGATATATGAGGGATTATCATGTAGAACGTTATATGCGCGATGCCAAGCTCCTTGAAATCGGTGAAGGGACTTCAGAGGTACAGCGGACTGTCATTGCCCGTGAAATTGGTTGTTGATAGGGATCCTTAGGCGGTATAGGACCGCGTTTAAAGGAAGGAATTGTAGGAATTTCTATTATCACTCATTACTTCATAAGTCATATAAATTGGAGAGAAACTTTGATCATGTTCAAAACCAGCACTTAGTCGATCGGCAATTTCGAGCGTCGAACGCGGGATAAATTAAAGGAGGTCAAGCATGACAAAGTTACTGGAACAAACCATCGGTGAGCTGTTGCGGAAGAAAGCGGAGTCGGTGGGGGACCATGAAGCCATTGTCTATCAAGATCAGGGAATTCGTTATACTTACAAGGAATTCTATGAATTGTCGGGGAAAGTGGCCAAAGGTTTGATAGGTCTTGGTATTGAGAAAGGTGAACATATTGCCGCGTGGGCGACGAATGTCCCGGAATGGTTGTTGCTCCAGTTTGGTTCCGCTCGTGCCGGTGCAGTGTTGGTGACTGTGAATACGAGTTATCAAGAACGAGAACTTGAATATCTTTTACAGCAATCCGACTGTACAACATTGTTTCTGATTGAGGGATTTAAGGGAAGTTCTTACGTAGATATTGCCCGAAACATCGTGAATGAACGAAAAGAGAAAATCCCTTATCTGAGAAATCTGGTCTATCTAGGTGAAAAGAGTGAAACGCCTGAAGAAATGAAGAGTTGGTCGGATCTATTGGATTTGGCCGAGAATGTTTCAGATGCTGAATTGCAACAACGAGAATCCTCTTTGCATTATAACGATGTTATTAATATGCAGTATACATCGGGGACGACGGGGTTTCCCAAAGGGGTCATGCTTACGCATTACAACATCGCCAATAATGGTTTTCAAATTGCTCAAGCGATGAATTTAACGCACGAAGATCGCCTTTGTATCCCAGTCCCATTTTTTCACTGTTTCGGTTGTGTGTTGGGAACATTAGCTGCAGCATCTGTTGGAGCCACAATGGTTCCGGTCGTCGAATTCACACCTGAAAAGGTATTACAAACAGTTGAAGCCGAGCGCTGTACAGCCTTGCACGGAGTTCCAACAATGTTTATCGCGGAATTGAATCTTGACAACTTCGAATCGTTTGATTTGTCGACATTGAGAACCGGAATAATGGCAGGCTCTCCTTGCCCGATTGAGGTGATGAAAAAAGTCATCAATCTTATGGGAATGGACGAAATTACGATTGCTTACGGGCAAACAGAATCATCCCCTGTTATTACGCAAACCCGCACTGATGATCCAATCGAAAGGCGAGTAAATACTGTCGGAAAGGTCATGCCCCATGTGGAAGTGAAAATCATCGATCCGGCAAGCGAGGAACAGGTCCTGTCGAATACGCCAGGGGAGTTGTGCACACGAGGTTATCACGTTATGAAAGGCTATTATAAAATGGAAGAAGCAACAAGCGGCGCTATAGATGAAGAAGGTTGGCTGCACACAGGTGATCTGGCAACAATCGATGAAGAAGGTTATGTCCAGATTACAGGTCGCCTGAAAGATATGATCATTCGCGGCGGAGAAAATATTTACCCGCGTGAAATCGAAGAATTTCTCTACACTCATCCGGATGTATTAGATGTTCAAGTCATTGGCGCTCATGACGAAAGATATGGAGAGCAAGTGGCAGCCTATATTCGGAAACGACCAGAGGCGAAAATTTCGGAAGAGGACCTGCGCGAATATTGTAAGGGGAAAATTGCAAAATATAAAATCCCCAAATATCTTTTCTTTGTTGAAGGGTACCCAATGACCGCATCGGGAAAGGTACAGAAATACAAACTGCGGGAAGAGGTCCGTGATTGGATTAGAAAGAACGAAGACACACCGACTGCTTAGCCGTTCCAGCATCGAACGGCTCTTTTTTTGTTTAATTCACGGAATCTGTGGTAGAATAATTTATGACAAAAATCGTAACAGTTGGGCTTTCCCTTTTCTTGACTGCTTTTTTCAAGTAAAATATAAATGTAGAGAGACAGTCCTGATACATATGAAGCAACTAACGTTCAAGGAGGACATAGCATGAAAAATCCATTGATCCCGTTCGGCGTCACGATGATTCTTGGCGTTGTACTTATGTTCATTATTTCTTTTTACGGGGCCAGTCAGCTTGGCCAGCCGGAAGCCAAATCGGGTACTGCAAATGCGAAGCCAAAGGAAATTTTCTTGTCCAATTGTGCATCTTGTCACGGACAGAATCTCGAGGGAGGATTCGGACCTCCGCTTGCGCATATCGGCGGTAAGCTATCGAAGGAACAAATTCTGGAGCAAATCAAAAAAGGCGGCGGCAAAATGCCTGCCGGGATTATCAAGGGTGAGGCTGCGGAGAAAGTCGCAACCTGGTTGTCTAAGAAGAAATAAAGAGAGGAAAAGCTTTCTGTCCAGCAGGGAGCTTTTTTTCATTAGGGCGTGGAATAGATGAACAAATTAAAGCTTTCGCAACGATTACACACAGTAGCAGATGCGATTCCGACTGGATCCACAGCGGCGGATATCGGATCGGATCATGCTTATCTTCCCTGTGCTCTTTGTTTGGAAAATAAGATATTGAAGGCAGTTGCAGGCGAAGTGGCGGAAGGTCCCTATCGATCGGCACTTGGTCAGGTCCGAAGATGGGAATTGACTGACAGAATTTCCGTTCGCAAAGGGGATGGACTTGAAGTGATCGCGTCCGGGGAGGTCGATGTAATTGTTGTTGCCGGGATGGGCGGGAAGTTAATCGCTGACATTCTCGAGCGCGGTGGAGCCAAACTTTCCGGAGTTTCAAGGCTTGTCTTGCAGCCGAATGTTGCGGAAGAAACACTGCGCCTGTGGTTGATGAGGCATGATTGGCAATTGATTGAGGAAACCATTCTTGAGGAGGATAATAAGATTTATGAGGTGCTTGTCGCCGAAAAAGGGGAAAGCCGTGAGCTTTATCAAATTTCTGGTGAGCGTGGGTTGCGATACGGACCGTTTTTGATGAAAGACAAAACCACGGCGTTCCGGAAGAAGTGGCGGGCAGAAATCGCAAAATGGCGGCGCATTGAAGCCCGATTGGGCGAGACTGAACAGACCGAAGAGATAGTGGAACGGAAACGGCGGTTGATGAAGAAAATCTATGAAACGGAGGAGATGCTGAATGAGTAAAGCTGTGAACGGACAGGCGTTGATACAGGCGTTTGAACAGTGGGTTCCAAAGGATTTCGCGATCGATAATGACCGGAAGAAAATCGGATTACAGGTAGGCACATTGAATAAGCCAGTGAATACTGTCATGGTGGCGCTCGACGTACTGGAAAATGTGGTAGATGAAGCCGTTGAAAACAATGTAGACCTGATTGTCGCTCATCATCCTTTGATCTTTCATCCACTTCGAAAGATTGATACCGCTACGCCGCATGGACGGATCATTGAAAAGTGTATCAAACACGAAATAACTGTATATGCCGCACATACAAATTTGGATGTGGCAAAAGGCGGCGTAAATGATCTGATGACTGAGGCGCTAGGTCTTCAGGATA
>DASTWO010000188.1:0-3742 GCA_035776675.1 Caryophanales bacterium | reverse complement strand
CGGATGAAGACGAAGACATTATTCATTTTCGCACCAAACAATTGACCATCTCTGCTGAGCCGGAGCAGGACATAGACTGTGACGGAGAACGCTATGGCCAAACCCCTGCGACTGTTTCTGTCCTTCCCGAACATTTACGTGTCATCGTTGGATATTAGACATTAAACACCGCCTCATGAAAACGTAATGGGGCGGTACTTGTTAGCCAACGAACTGCTTAACTTCTTCCACCAACAAGCCCAATCCTTTTTCGATTCTTCGACTCGTTTACATCCTACCTCTTACATTAGAACTGTGAATCTATTATGAAATAACCTTCATTCTTTTCATTACAAAGGAATCAAGAATCCCGGTTTAATTGCTAGACAAACGGGGTACATTACCTGTGTAGAAATTCAGGAAAGGATGATGGAAATGGATCAACAACTACAAGAATTAATTGATGGATTGAATGAAGATCTGGCGAACGAATATACGGCGTCGATTATGTATACTTACTATGCTTCCACGGTCACCGGGATGGCCTACCAGGTGCTTAAACCTATGTTTGAAGGAGAAATTCCGGATGAGCAGGGACACGCGCTTTACCTGTCGGAGAAAATCAAAACGCTTGGCGGAGAACCGACCACCAAACCTGCTCCTGTAAAGCAAGTGAAGGATGTAACAGAAATGCTGCAAGAAGCCAGCAAAGCTGAAAAAGATACGATCGAGCGGTATGAAAAAAGGAAGAAACAGGCGGAGGCTCTCGGCTATACGGAGCTGGTCGTTAAGTTGGAAGATATGATCGCCGACGAAACCGGTCATATGGAAGAAATGAATCGACTGTTGCAGGACCCTCGCCTCGGATAAAAAAAGAGATCGATTGAAATAAAATAAACATGAAGCACAGAACCCCACCGCTTTCGGTGGGGTTTTACTATGGTAAGAATATTTTATCTAAGTCTATGGTCAGGTCGGGGAATATGTTTACCGGAACGGTGTCTTCCTTTGAGTAAAGTTGATACTCTCCATATTTGCCGTCATCCTTCAATAAATACACTTCCAACAATTCATGCACCGGATCAACCACCCAATACTCCTTGACTCCGGCCTTTTCATACAAAGATTTCTTCGTTAACTTATCGATTTTTGCCGTAGAAGTGGACAAAATCTCAATAACTAAATCCGGAGTACCCTTTCCACCTTTGTCGTCCAACTTTTCCGGATCACAAAATACCACCAGATCAGGCTGTACGACATTTTCAACTTCATCATTTTCCCGAGCTTCCGCAAACAAACGAACATCAAAAGGAGCATCAAAAACTTCACAGCGATTTCCGTCCAAATAATTCCCGAACTTTCTAATCAATTCTCGGGAAACCACTTGATGTTTGCGTGACGGAGCGGGGCTCATATACACCGGTTGCCCGTCAATAAGCTCAACCCGTTCTCCTTCCGGCCACTCCAAATAATCAGTATAGGTATATTTTTTCCTAAAGACCGGTTCACCCATTCCAACCACCTCTCTTTTATTATACCACGATTCAACGAAATTGATTGAAAACTCCACGAGAAAAGGTCCATCTCTCTTTTATTATACGGTGGTGATTTTCCGGTGAAGATAGACAGACGTGAACAAGAAGCTGAGCATGACGCCAAGGGCGATACCAAGAACGCTTTGCCAGACATCAAGTCCGCTCACAAATAAAGCCGCACCGAAAAAGACTGTCTTCACAAGCATCAGAACAAGAACAACGTTCAAAAAAGACTGCTCCCGCACACCGTCAGGAATCGGATATAAGGCTTCCCAATTTCCGCCGGTACGATGCCCCCAAATCGTGTACAATTGCATTCCTGAAATATATAAAACGAGCAAAAACACAAGGAGCTGTCCCCAACCTTGCGGTAAAAACAACAACACAAGGATGCCGACAACAAGCAATCTCATATACGTCCCGAAGAAGTCATTGGCGCGGACAAACGTTTTATAATAAAAAGCGGTAAAAACCGACCGTCTCCGAAATGGGAATGCCAAAGCGGAACTAAGCCAGAGCCTCGGCTTTACACGATTCTTAAGCTTCGGTACTTCTGTAAACAGATTCGCCATCCGGTAGAAGGCTGTCAGCCGGCTTTCCTCGACCTCCAACAACCGCTCCCATTTTAAAGTACGCTTTTGCGCCATCGGCCTGAAATAAACCCAACTCAAGAACACCATCACGAGCCCCAGCACAGCCAAAAAATAAATCCCCGCATGCCGGAACAACAAGAAGGTAAACACAAACGTGACAACCGCCCGCAACAATACCGACAGCCACCGGGTTTGCCCCGCCCGCAAATACATCTCAGACCAACTGGCCATAACATTCCAGTACTTTACAGCCAAAATCACGATAATCGTCAAAACAAACATTCCGGCGCGCTCATCAATTCGATCGAAGTAAAACGGTGACAAAATGAACAGAACGAACACAATCGTAAAGCTTTGCAATAGAAAAGAATACAGAGTCGACTTCCGGAAATAACCTTCCATCCTTTTCTCCAGCGGCAATAAGAAAACCAGGTCCGCTTCCTTCAGAAACGTTCGAATCGGGCTCCTCACAAGCAATAAAGTCATAATCAGCGCGAAAACGAGCGCGGACGGAAACGAAGGCGACAACCAATCGAGAAAAATACTGTAGTAATAGGCGCCGAGAATAAAGGCTACATAAATCGAAAACATAAAACCGCTGTTTCCGATCAAGCGCAAATAACGAATCGCCTCATTCCAGTAATCCGACCGGCGTTGCCGCCACATTTGATCCATGTCCGTCATGGGCGATCACCCTTTGTCGCCCGGATATAAATATCATGGAGCGCGGCTTTCGGATTTCCAACCTGTTCCCGCAACTCCTCAATCGTTCCTTTCATCACAACCTGACCGTCGTGTAGAATCACAAACCGATCACAATATTGCTCGGCCGTGGAAAGAATATGAGTCGACATCAGGACACCGGCTCCGCCCGCTTTCATTTCCGTCATTAAATCAAGAAAGGATTGAATGCCGATCGGATCCAATCCGATGAAAGGCTCATCTACTATGTATAAAGGAGGCTGTACCAGAAAGGCGCACATGATCATCACCTTCTGCCTCATGCCTTTCGAGAAATGACCCGGAAACCATTTGATTTTATTTTCCATGCGGAACTCTTTCAGCAAAGATGGCATCCTTACTTCAAACGTATTCTGATCAAGTCCGTAGGCCATCGCCGTCAATTCCAAATGCTCATTCAAAGTCAATTGATCATACAGAGTAGGCGTTTCCGGTATGTACACATAATTTTGGCGGTAATCTTCTTTCCCCTCGAGAAACGTCTTTCCTTTAAGGCGAATTCCCCCTGACATGGGTTCAAGAAGGCCGAGAACATGTTTGATCGTCGTGGATTTTCCCGCGCCGTTCAGGCCGATCAGGCCAACCACCTCATTCTCGCCCACATCGAAAGATACATCATGCAAAACCGGCTTCGTCTGGGAATAACCGCCGGTTAACTGCTGGATTTCCAATAATTTATCCATTGAAGGTCTCCTTCCGCCATAGTCCACTCTTAAGTTTACCATATTTTATATAGGAAAACTCCCCTTACGGGGTGAATATTGCGGACGGTTAGAGCCACCTGTGCGGAGTTTTGAGCCACCGTTTGCAGAATATAGAGCCATTGATTGCAGACCGGGAGCCACCGGGTCCGGTCATACTGAAACCTCCCTGTATAATGAAGAAGCATGCTTT
>DASTWO010000187.1:0-7599 GCA_035776675.1 Caryophanales bacterium | reverse complement strand
ATTTCGACAGTTCTTTTTTTTGTTCTTATGAAAAATTAACAATTTGCCGAGAAAAACGAAGAGATTTCGGAAAATTGATTCCTGGCCAATCTAGAATTTCTACTACATAATCTCCTTTTACATCCTTATTTTCCACAATTAATCTTAAATATTTCAAACACAAGGACTTAAGAACTATTTTATAAATGAGTCCTTCGTACCAATAGGAAAAGTTTGCTGAAAATCCGTAGACAAGTTGATTGCGGTTCATTACAATTAAATTAAAATCAACATCATTCGTCATAAATCGAGGTGATTTGATGGCTTGGTTTTCCGATGGCATGTTTTCCCGACTGGGGGGAGCATTGGATCGAACTTCATTGCGCGAGAAAACGATTGCTCAAAACATCGCCAATGTCGATACACCGAACTATAAGGCGAAACAGGTTGTTTTCCGTGAAGAGTTCGATCATGCTTTAAAAGCTTATCGTACCAATCCAAGACATTTGGAATTTTCGACATCTTCGCAAGTTGCCAATGTTCAGGCGAGAAACAATACCGTGTTTAACAATAACGGCAACAATGTAGATATTGACCGGGAGATGGCGGCGCTGGCGAAGAACCAAATCAAGTACAACGCATTGATTACCAGGCTTAATTCAGAGTTCAGGCAGTTGAATTTAGTCCTGAAGGGAGGGAGGTAATCGCCCATGTCGATTTTTCATTCGATTAACACTTCGGCTTCGGCTTTGACAGCCCAACGGTTGCGAATGGACGTCATTTCTGCGAACCTTGCCAATGTTAACACTACCAGAGCACAGAGGGTAGATGGAGAATGGCAGCCTTACCGGCGAAAGATGGTTGTGATGGAGCCGATTCAAAAAGGTAAATTTGATAGTTACTTGCAGGAAGCGGCAAGTCGCAGTACAAATCCTGGCGGCGGGGTAAAGGTGACAGACATTGTGGAAGACCAATCTCCATTCAAAATGGTGTATCGCCCTAATCATCCAGATGCGGATGAAGATGGATACGTTAGGATGCCCAATGTGAATCCGCTCAAGGAAATGGTTGATCTAATTGGAGCGACACGTTCCTATGAAGCAAACGTAACGGCATTAAACGCGAGTAAAGGGATGTTGATGAAGGCACTTCAAATAGGCCGTTGATCCATAAAGATGATAATGGGAACGGTTCTATACATGAAGGAGTAGTTTCGAAGTCGACTCAATATTGAATCCCAATCTCAGTGGACAAGAGGTGACAGGATGGAAAGGATAGAGAATCTTTCTATGAAGCCAATGGTTCCGCAAAAACCGGAACTATCGGCCGCTGAATCAGGAGAGGCATTCACCAATATGCTCAACGATGCTCTAAATGAAGTGAACCAGGCTCAGAATGAATCTGATGAAGCCGCAAAAAGATTGATTAATGGAGAAGCCGTGAACTTACATAATGTAATGATTGCTGCTGAAAAGGCAGAGATAACGCTGACGGCAGCTGTTGAAATCCGTAATAAGGTTGTAGATGCTTACAAATCAATCATGCGGATGCAACTATAGGGGAAAGTCAAATAAACTAAATTGCAATAGACAGGAAAACGAACAGAGATTTGAGAACAGTTATTGATGATTTTCATATGAATTATTTTTCTTAATTCCTCATCTCTGAAATGGAACGGGGGCAGAAATGAAAGAGGCACTCGCTCAATATAAGGACAAGGGGATACAGTTCTGGCGAGATCAAAGTCAATTGGTCAAAGGGAGCATCATCGCCATATTCATAGTTTTTATTCTAGTAATCTTTCTTTTGGTTATTCAATCAAGACCTGACTTTGTTCCTTTATACAGTAATTTATCCGCTCAGGAGACGGGACAGATTAAAGCGACTCTCGATTCCGAAGGGGTTCCGTCAAAGATTTCCGGTAATGGGACGACCATCAGTGTTCCGAAGGATCAGGCTGATGCTTTAAAGGTTGAATTGGCAGCTCAAGGGATCCCGGAAAGTGGCCATATAGACTATTCTTTCTTCGGGGAAAATGCGGGTTGGGGCATGACCGATAATGAATTTAAAATGGTTAAGCAAGAAGCCATGCAAACTGAATTGTCCCAATTAATCACCAGTATTAACGGTGTTAAAGCAGCCAGTGTAATGTTGTCATTGCCGAAGAAAAGCGTATGGGTCTCAGATAAGGAACAACAGGCTTCAGCTTCCGTTGTACTGGATCTAGAAATCGGGTATCGGTTGAAGCCGGCGCAAGTTCAGTCTCTCTATCATCTGGTTTCGAAAAGTGTTCCACATCTCCCAATTAATAATATCGTCATTATGGATGAGATGTTTAATTATTTCGAACCTGTTGAAGGAAATCCGGACCATTCAACATTTGCCGCTTACGAACAACAGCGGGAAATCAAGAATGACATTGAACAGGATATACAACAAAGAGTTCAACGCATGTTAGGGATGATGATGGGCCGTGACAAGGTTGTTGTTTCCGTGACGACCGATATTGACTTTACAAAAGAAAAAAGCACAAAACAATTGGTCGAGCCCATTGACAAAGAGAACATGGAAGGTCTCCAAGTCAGTGTTGAAAGAATCAGGGAAACTTATTCCGGTGACGGAAACTCTGCGGGAGGCGTTCCGGGAACCGGGGGTGGGGATGTTCAATCTTTTCAAGGCACAAACGGACAGGGGAACGGAAATTACAATCGTGTAGAAGAACGGATTAATAATGTGTTTAATCATATTCAAAAAACAATTGTCAAAAGTCCGTACACCATTCGTGACATGGGTATCCAGGTCATGGTCGAACCACCTGATCCGAACAATCCGTCTTCTTTGCCACAAGGGCGAATTAACGACATCCAGAGCATTCTTTCTACAATTATTCGGACAACCCTTCCGAAAGATGAGGGTCGAAATTTATCGAAACAAGAAATTGCCGATAAAATTTATGTTTCCGTTCAGCCATTTAACGGCCGAGTGGAAGTTGAAACAAAACCCAAAAGTGTCGTTCCCCTTTGGTATTATGCTGTAGCAGGAGCCCTGCTCCTGATGATCATTTTATTAATCTTCCTGCTGTTAAGGAAAAGAAACAATCGCGAGGAAGACATCATGGAAGATTTTCAAGAGAAAAAACCGGCTATTTCCGATCAGCTTGAGCCGGAAGAGAAACAGGAAACCATTCGCCGGAAACAGTTGGAAAAGATGGCGAAGGAACAGCCTGAACAGTTTGCCAAATTGCTGAGAAGCTGGCTGTCGGAGGAATAAGGGGGGAGTAGAATGACAAGAAATATTCGCGAGCTGTCTGGGAAAGAAAGAGCTGCCGTTCTGCTTATTTCTCTCGGCCCCGACAGTTCGGCGCAGATTTATAAACATTTAACCGAAGAAGAGATTGAAAAACTAACGCTGGAGATTTCCAACATGCGGAAAGTTGACAATAACCTTCAAGATGAGATCGTGGACCAATTTCATCAGATCGCACTTGCTCAGGATTATATTTCACAGGGCGGGATTGGCTATGCGAAAACCGTTCTGGAGAAAGCTCTTGGGAAAAATGAGGCGATGGGGATTATTAACCGGTTAACCTCTACGTTGCAGGTTCGTCCTTTCGATTTTGCAAGGAAGGCTGACCCCGCCCAGGTCTTGAATTTCATTCAGAATGAACATCCACAAACGATCGCCTTAATCTTATCTTATTTGGATGCCGCTCAGGCCGGGCAAATATTATCGGCTCTCCCTCATGAAATGCAGGGCGACGTGGCAAAGCGGATTGCTTTAATGGAGAGCACTTCTCCGGAAGTGATTAACGAAGTGGAGCGCATCCTGGAAAGGAAGCTTTCCGCAACATTCACTCAAGATTACACACAAGCAGGCGGTGTAGAGGCAGTTGTACAGGTGTTAAATGGTGTCGATCGCAGTACTGAAAAGACCATTCTGGACGAGTTGGAAATACAAGATCCTGAACTGGTTGAGGAAATCAAGAAGCGGATGTTTGTGTTTGAGGATATCGTAACACTGGATAAGCGGGGAATCCAAAGAGTCGTCAGGGATGTTGAAAATGAAGATTTGATGCTGTCCCTGAAGGCCGCCAGCGAAGAAGTGAAGAACATCGTCTTCGAAAATATGTCACAACGAATGGCGGAAACTTTGAAAGAAGAAATGGAATTCATGGGACCGGTTCGATTGCGTGACGTCGAAGAAGCTCAGACTCGAATCGTTTCCGTGATCCGTCGATTGGAAGATGCCGGGGAAATTGTAATCGCACGCGGCGGGGGAGATGAGGTCATTGTCTAATGTGATCAAGTCGGGAAATGCGAATAAGGGATACAGCCACCGGAAAACAATCCAACTGTCCAATATGATTTTTGATCAGAAGGATGGTTATTATACCGATTCGGAAACGGTAGCGGATCCTGTTCCCATTCTGAAAAAAGCTGAAATCGAGGCAAAGGAAATTCGCCGGCTGGCCAAAGAAGAAGCTGAACAAATTTACAAGGAAATGGAGCTCCAACGCGAACAAGCGAAACAGGAAATTGATCGAGCGTTGCAAGATGCCACGGAGAAAGGGTGGCAGCAAGGTTATCAGGTTGGCATGCGCGAAGGAAAAGAAAAGTATGAAGAGCTTATTGCCGAGGCGAAAAATTCGGTGGAAGCAACAAAAAAGGCCCGTAAAGAACGCCTTGATGAAACAGAGCATGACATTCTTGAACTTGGCGTGAAAATCGCCGACAAAATCATTGGTTCTGTGCTTCTTGAAGATACCGAAAGATGGCTTGAAATGGTGAAAAAGGCTATTTCTGAGGTGAAAGAATACGGCGAAATTCGGCTTATTGTTCATCATAAATGGTATGACTTTATGCTTAGCCATAAGAAAGAATTTGAATCGTTGTTAAAGAACTCGGCCGAATTTTATATCTATCCGGAGATTACGGATGACGAATTCACATGTCTTATTGAATTCCCGTCAGGACGAATCGATGCCAGTGTCGACAGTCAACTGACAGAAATTAAGAAACAACTTGCCGCGAAGCTTGAGGAGGCGCAGGATGAACGCTACGGATCTCGTTAAAGAAATCGAATCGATAGATCCATATAAACGCTACGGCAAAGTCACCCGAGTTGTAGGATTAACCGTTGAATCCAAAGGACCTTCAGCATCCGTCGGTGACGTTTGCTACATACATATCGATCGGTCCAACCGGATGGTTAAAGCGGAGGTTGTCGGCTTTCGTGACGAAAAGGTGTTGCTAATGCCGTTTCACAGTGTTCAAGAAATTTCACCTGGGAGTTTCGTTGAAACAACGGGAAAACCTCTGGAAATCAAGGTAGGGCACGAGTTATTAGGTGAAATTCTTGATAGTGACGGGTACCCGTTCGACGGATCCGCGTTGCCGAAAGGATTGACACCTTTTTCTGTAGAGAATCCGCCGCCGAATCCGTTGGAGCGTCCCCGAATTGAAGAAACCATCCAACTGGGAGTCAGGTCTTTGGATGGGTTGCTTACGGTAGGGAAAGGCCAACGTGTCGGGATTTTTGCCGGAAGCGGTGTTGGGAAAAGCACCTTGCTCGGTATGATTGCCCGAAATTCAAGTGCTGATTTAAATGTTATTGCTTTGGTTGGTGAAAGGGGACGTGAGGTCCGGGAATTCATTGAACGTGATCTTGGTGAAGAAGGGTTGAAAAGATCCATTGTTGTCGTAGCCACATCTGATCAACCCGCGTTAATGCGAATTAAAGGAGCCATGACAGCCACTGCGATCTCCGAATATTTCCGGGACAGAGGATTGGATGTTTTATTGATGATGGATTCTGTTACCAGGGTGGCGATGGCCCAAAGGGAAATTGGATTGGCTGTTGGTGAGCCGCCGACAACCAAAGGCTACACTCCTTCGGTTTTCGCTTTGTTGCCAAAGCTGCTGGAACGTTCAGGGACAAATCCAAGCGGAAGCATTACTGCTTTTTACACCGTTCTGGTTGACGGGGACGATTTTGATGAACCTATTGCCGATGCCGTTAGAGGGATATTAGACGGCCATTTCATTCTCGACCGCAAACTGGCTAACAAAGGGCAATTCCCCGCAGTCGATCTTTTAAGAAGCGTTAGCAGGGTGATGAAGGACATTGTAGAGCCGGAACATCAAGAAGCGGCAGAACGCTTTCGAGAGTTACTTTCGACTTATACTGACTCTGAAGACTTGATTCACATTGGGGCATACAAACGAGGCAGTTCCGCTGAGGTGGATAAAGCCATCGCTCATTATCCGGCCATTCAAAAGTTCTTGAAACAAACGGTAGACGAAGAAGTCAAACAAGAGGAAGCGGTCCAAACCTTAATTGATCAATTCGGGAAAGGAGGCAGGCGATGAGCTTTCAATTCACATTGGAAAAAGTGCTGACCGTTAAAGAAAATGAGAAAAATCTGCAAGAGGTTGAATACCGAAATGCCTATCAGGATTTCGAAAAAATCGCCAAGCTCCTTTATGATTTCCTGAAACAGAAAGAGACTCTGGAAATACGTCAATCTCAAGGGATGGAAAAGGGAGCTTCCATTGATGAAGTGAAAAGGTTCCAAACGAATATGGAATTGTTGCAGGAACGGATTCGTCAATATGAAGCTTTGTATCAGGATGCTCGGCGAAATGCGGAGGAGAAAAAAGAAAGTCTTATGGAAACCTCTATTGACGTCAAACGTTATGAAAAATTGCGTGACCTTCAATATGATGAGTTTGTCAAAAGAAATAAGGCTGAAGAACGATCAGAGCTTGACGAAATTTCGACCATCCGCCGTTTGCAGCAATAAAGAGAGGTTTTCCGAATGGCCATTGAAAAAAGAACTTCCCGCGGGATCACGCGGCCGTTAGTCATTTTTTTTATCATATTGATTATAGGAATCGCATCATTTGGAGCCTATATCAAATGGGGCGGATCAGGCATCCAGCAATGGGCCGGGAACCTTCCCGTTGTTTCATCATTCATCGAAGACAAGGAAGTTACGGGAACGAAACAGAAAACGGATGAGCTGGAACAGTTTAAAACACGTATTAACGAACAAGCCGACAAAATTAACAATCTTGAGCAATCGTTGAATGGCAAGGAACAACAGGTGGATCGTTTAAATGACCAAATTGAGGCATTACAACAAAGGTTGACTCAACAACAAAAAGAGACTTCAGACAGCAACACCGAGGAAAATCAAAATGTCGCAAAAATCTATGCTGAGATGGCTCCGAATAGTGCAGCAGAAATAATGAACCAACTGGAAAATAACGAAGCGATCGGCATTCTTTCTCAATTGAAACCCGAAACCGCAGCCCTTATTATCGCAAAGATGGATAAAGAAAAAGCCGCGAAATTGACAGTGTTATGGACGGGGAACGGCGAATAAAGAGTTGGAGTCTCCTGAAAGGAGGTGAAAAGAATGACGAATACGGGTATTCAATCGGCATTACCATTCTCAAAGACGGTTCGTCCCAATCCTGAAGTTCCTAAAAAATCGGAAGTTCAAGGGACAGTCCCTAATAAGGTGTCCACGTTTATGGGAACGTTGCAAAATGTTTTGGCTAAAGAACCTATTCCTGAAGACAACGTTTCAACTGATGTCGCGAAACTGTTGCAAAA
>DASTWO010000186.1:0-2606 GCA_035776675.1 Caryophanales bacterium | reverse complement strand
TGCGTTTCAAGGCAAACGCCGAGATGTTTCTTGGACTGCGTACCCCTGATTTGAAAGTCACCTTCCAGCTGGTTTCCTGTATACAGCACAACGCTCGGCTGGTCGGTTTCGATTACAAGTTGACGACCGCTTTCTTCATCCGCTAGGACAATTTCCTTTTGGTTGTTACTATCTAACATAAACGGGTGATCATAGCCATTGCCGACCAACTTATTTTGCGGGTGTGAAGAAGCGAGGCCACTTTGCAGCTTTCTGCCCTCCCTGAAATCAAACGACGTGTCCTCAACATTAATAAATTGGCCGGTCGGAAGCAGTTCATGATCCAGTTCGAGAAATTGATGGCTTTTCATGGCCAATGTGTGATCCAAAACATCCCGCTTCAGATCACCGCTCAAGTTAAAATAAGAATGATTGGTTACATTCAACAAGGTTTTTTGATCCGAAATGCCATCATAAGAAACAACAAGTTCATTTTGATTGTTTAAAAGATAGGTGACTTTGATATCCACAGTTCCCGGATACCCTTCTTCACCATCAGGGCTTGTGTATGTAAACTCAACACCCGCCTCATTTCTGTTTTCTATAGCCGTTGCACTCCAGATCACATGGTTGAATCCATTAGGTCCTCCATGCAGGTGGTTTCGATTTTCATTTTGCGGAAGAGAATAACCTTTCCCGTCTAATTCAAACTGCCCTTTTTTGATCCTGCCTGCTACTCGCCCGACAACTGCACCAAAGTAAGGGGAATGATGCAGATATTCCTCCAGGGAGTCAAATCCCAACACAATGTTCTCTACATTCCCGTCACGGTCCGGAGCCAAGATTTCCGTAATGACACATCCGTAATTCATACAAGATAATGACATGCCATTATCATTTGTTATGGTAAACAAACTAACCGTCTGCCCGTTAATCTCACCGAATTTCTTCGGATTCACTTCCATTTTCATTCTCCTCTCTCCACTCTTATGGAAAGCGGGCACCGATAAACCGGTGTCCACCCCATGCGAACCATGGCCATACCGCGGCCATAAGTCTCACTCTTTGCTTCTAAACCATCACTTCTTTTAACTCTTTGACACCATCACCCGCCTCACAAATATAAAAAGAGGGTACAAAACCGGTTTCCTGTTCATACTTTTCCTGAACCTGTTTCTTGAATTCTGGAACCGCCTCGCTCAGGACGATGCTCACCGTGCAGCCGCCAAATCCGGCGCCAGTCATTCTCGTCCCGACGCATCCTCTGACTTCTTTTTGCGCATTAAATAACGCGTCCAATTCCAAGCCCGTTACTTCATAATCATCCCGTAACGACTCGTGAGATTGTTTCATTAGGTCGCCGAAAATAGCGACATCTCCTTTTTTCAGGACCTTTCTTGCCAATTTGACCCTTTCATTTTCCGTAACAACATGTCGCACACGACGCAAAACATCACTATCTTTTATATTGTCTTGCAGGTTTCGGAACTCGTCAATCGTCAGCTCCCCGAGTGACTGAATGTTCTTCTTCACCTTTTGAATTTCCTTCAGTCCTTGTTCACACTCAGTCCGCCGCTCATTATACTTGGAATCCGCCAGTCCGCGGCTCTTGTTCGTGTTTGTTATCACTAACTGATAATCTCCAAGTTCAAGCGGAACTTTTTCATATTCAAGTGTGCGGCAATTTAAAAACAGCGCCTGATCTTTCTTCCCAAAGCCAACAGCGAACTGATCCATAATTCCGGTGCTAACACCGATAAAGTCATTTTCTACCTTCTGAATAAGTTTCGCCAAATCCTTAATTGGAAGCTGTTCTCCCGACATTTGTGTAAGCCCAAATGCCGTCACCATTCCAATTGATGCAGATGAGGATAATCCCGCAGCATTTGGGATATTCCCGGAATAATAGACATCTGCTCCCGCGATTTTCATGCCCATTTTCAATAGTTCATTGACGACACCTTTCGGGTAATTCCCCCAGGGATCATCGCTTTCAAAATTAACATTTTGTGTTGAGAAAGATACCGGTTGATTCGGAAAACTTTCACTAAAAAAATTAAATTGCCGGTCCTGCCGAGGCCTTACCGCCATATAAGTTCCAAGCGTTAAAGCGGCTGGCAGAACGTAGCCGCCGTTATAATCAGTATGCTCGCCTATCAAATTCACCCGTCCGGGTGCGAAAAAAACACGAATCCCGTCATTATTTCCCGGAAAATAATGTTGAAAACGCTCGATCATCTTATTCCCCATTCGATTCCCTCTCTCGCATATATTTTGCTACAGCTGTTCGTAAAGTCTCAGATGTCTCCTCTACCTTCATCGGATTGGCTGCCGCCCATCCCCCTGTTTCAGAAGAAGCATTGTATTTCAATTTGTCTTTCCCGCGCAACGGAGGGTAAAATTCAATATGGAAACGGTAATAATCATGAACATCGTTTCCTGACGCCGGTTCCTGGTGCATAGTCATCATATAAGGGAAATTCCGATCATATACACGGTCCATGCCGCCGACAGTATTTTGCAAAATATCGCCCAAATCCTGCTTCTCAGCCTCCGTAAATTCCGTGATCGCCGTATGATCCGTTTTACTCACAATAAACACGCCGTACGGATAGTCTGTAAAAAAC
>DASTWO010000185.1:0-12125 GCA_035776675.1 Caryophanales bacterium | reverse complement strand
AGGCCCTTACTTAATTCAACAGAAATTCTGTTGAATCAAGTAAAAACACTGAGGATAAACCTCAGTGTTTTTAATACAATCTAAGAGTCCCAACTGTGCCGTCTTCGCCTCAGTTTTAAACCCGCTCCCGGCAGGTGGGTGCCCTGTTCCGTCTTTTGTACTTCCACTTTCCCGAGGCTTGCACGCCAGATGGAAACGATTCGGGCTCCCTCTTCATTGATGTTCGGTAAAAACGTTTGGTAGCTAACGAACACCTCAGGACTCTTAACTTTGTAATTGCATTTTAGCACGGCACTGATGAAAAATCAAGGTAGATTTGAAACGCTTACAGAAAAATAGAAAAAATGATTCGCCAGTCCTAGAAACGGACTGGCGATTAGTCATTTAGTCGTTCTTTCTTCTTATATCAAGGTGCAGTTCGTCGAGTTGCGCCTGGCTGACCGATGACGGCGCTTCGGTCATCGGATCGCTCGCACTCGCTGTTTTCGGGAAGGGGATCACATCGCGAAGAGTGTGCTGCCCCGCCAAAATCATGACAATCCGATCATAGCCAAGAGCAATTCCACCGTGAGGCGGCGCTCCATACTCAAAAGCTTCCAGCAAAAACCCAAACTGTTTCTTAGCTTCTTCTCTGGAAAATCCGAGTGCCTCAAACAATTTATCTTGAACTTCACGTTCATGGATACGTCGTGAACCTCCGCCTATTTCATAGCCGTTCAGCACAATGTCATACGCTTCTGCTCTAACCTTTCCAGGATCCGATTCAAGAAGCGGGAGATCTTCACGCATTGGCATTGTGAAGGGATGATGCATGGCCGCATAACGGTTTTGATCCTCGTCGTATTCGAGAAGCGGAAATTCCGTCACCCATAAAAAGTTGAGCTTGCTTTCATCAATAAGGCCGCGTTCTTTTCCTAACTTCAGTCGGAGCGCACCCAGGCTGTCAGCGACAACCTCCTTATCATCTGCCACAAACAATAGTAAATCGCCTGACTCTGCTTCAAGCGTACCTTTCAATCCGCTCTCATCTTTCTGATCAAAGAACTTGGCGATCGGACCTTCCAGACCATCTTCCTCTACCTTCAGCCACGCAAGTCCTTTTGCCCCGTAACGGCTAACAAATTCACCAAGCCCGTCGATGTCTTTGCGGGAGTAATCTCCGGCTCCTCCCTTGACATTAATGGCTTTAACTTCTCCGCCTTTTTCCACGGTACCGCTAAATACTTTGAAGTCACTCTTCCCCACAATCTCAGACACATTGACGAGCTCCATATTGAAACGTGTGTCAGGCTTATCCGAACCGTAGCGATCCATGGCTTCCTTATAAGTCATTCGGGGAAACGAACTCGTAATTTCCATACCTTTAACTTCATGAACGATTTTCTTCAACATTTGTTCCATCAGTTGCAAGAAATCTTCCGTTTCCACAAAAGACGTTTCAATATCAACCTGTGTAAATTCCGGCTGACGGTCAGCTCGCAGGTCTTCGTCACGGAAACAACGGACAATCTGATAGTAACGTTCAAAACCTGAAATCATCAGCAATTGCTTGAAAATTTGCGGAGATTGCGGCAGCGCATAAAATTCACCGGGACTGGTTCGACTGGGTACAAGATAGTCACGCGCACCTTCAGGTGTGCTTTTCGTCAACATGGGCGTTTCAATTTCCATAAATGCTTCTTGATCCAAAAAATCACGAATGATTTTCGTAACACGGTGCCGCAATTGAAAAGTCTTCTGCATTGCTGGACGGCGAAGGTCGAGATAGCGGTATTTGAGCCTGACTTCCTCCGCAGCGTCCGTGTCGTCTTCGATCATAAACGGCGGTGTTTTCGACGAGTTAATGATCTCCACTTTTTCCGCCTTCACTTCAATTTTGCCGGTGGCCAGCTTCGGATTGGCCGCCTGCGGGTCGCGATTGACGACTTCGCCTTCGACTTCCAATACGAATTCGCTGCGGACTTTCTCGGCAATCTGCAAAGCTTCCTTCGAAACGCCGGGGTTAAACACAACTTGAACAATGCCGGTTCTGTCACGCATATCGATGAAAATCAATCCGCCAAGGTCGCGTCGCCGCTGAACCCATCCTTTTAACCGTACCTTTTCTCCACTTTGTTCTTCAGTCAGCTTTCCGCAATGATGTGTTCTTTCTGACAATGGACTCACCCCATCCTTTTCAAACGATAATCAAAGTCTCTCTTTTATATATTGGACCAGTTGGTCTAAAGCCACTTCCTGTTGTTCACCGGAAGCCAGATCTTTCACGTTAATCACACCGTTTTCCAATTCATCATCCCCAAGAACAGCGACAAATTTGGCGTTGGCGCGGTCGGCTCCTTTGAACTGTGCTTTCACTTTTTTATCAAGATAATCTTTATCGGCGGAAAGTCCTGCGCCACGAAGCCTATAAAGCAATGAAGGAATCTTTTCCTTCGCCTTGTCTCCAATGGATACAAAATAACAATCAAGTGTTTTCTCTACCGGGAGGGTTATTCCCTCTTCTTCCATCAGAGCCAGTAAACTTTCAACACTAAAGGCAAAACCAATTCCGGGTGTATCGGGGCCGCCGATTTCTTCAACAAGGCCATTGTATCGGCCACCGCCGCTTATTGACTTAGTAAATCCTTCCGCCTCGCTGACAAATTCAAATGCAGTATGATTGTAATAATCCAAGCCACGTACGAGCGTGTGGTCCACATTATATTCAATATTCATGTCATCCAAATACTGCTTAACCCGTTCGAAGAATACAGCCGAATCCTCATTTAAGTATTCCAGAATCGACGGCGCCGTTTTCATCAGCTCATGATTCTGATCCTTTTTACAATCGAGAATCCTCAACGGATTTTGATCCAGGCGTCGCTGGCAATCGTCACAAAACTCATTGATTTGCGGCTTGAAATGTGCGATCAACGCTTCTCGGTAAGCCTTGCGGCTCTCCATGTCTCCCAGGCTGTTGATGATCGGCTTTGCCTTTTTCAATCCGAGTTCCCGGCAGAAATCCACTCCCATCGCGATGACTTCCGCATCAATCGCGGGATCACGTGAACCGAACGCCTCAATCCCAAATTGTTCAAACTGCCGGTATCGCCCCTTTTGCGGACGTTCATAACGAAACACCGGCCCGATATAATACAGTTTGGTCGGCTGACCAGGCTGTCCATATATTTTATTATCAATGTACGCACGGACGACTGATGCCGTCCCTTCCGGACGAAGCGTCAAACTACGGTCCGACCGATCCTTGAACGTATACATTTCTTTCTCAACAATATCGGTCGTTTCTCCGACTCCACGCTGGAACAGCTCGGTATGTTCGAAAATCGGCGTTCTGATTTCTTCATAATGATAACGCCGGCATAAATTGCGTGCTTTCTCCTCAATATACTGCCAAATTTCAATATCGCCAGGAAGAATGTCCTGGGTCCCTCTAGGAATATGGACTCCCATCTTTCGCGCCCTCCTTCAACTTTTGAAGCATCAAAAAAACTCCCATCCCGAAAGGGACGAGAGTTGTTACCCGTGGTACCACCCTGATTGAAGCCTGCGAACGGCTTCCGCTCTCGGCAATTAACGCCTGCCTTGACGTCCTTCTCCTAATAAGCGCGACCGCCGTTCAGAGAGAAACCTTCGAAGTGTCATTCACAAGTCATCGCGCAAAAGTGCTTCCAGCCAATGGCACTTTCTCTCTTGCCGTGTGGGGCTTGCTACTTGTCTCCATCATCGGTTCAATCGGTTCGAATAATTGTCTCCTATCATACCCATGAACCATTCGCTTGTCAAGCGAAAATCCTTTATAATCTCTTGTTTTTTTCCTTAAGCGTTTTCACTTTTTGTTCCGATCCAATCCATTCATTAGAGAATTCCGTATCCTCTGCTTCACCCCGTTGCAAAGGATCATAAACATCCAGCCCGAATATCTGGCCCGAAACCGTATGGCCGACCGATTGCAACAAACCTTTTCGCATACGTATCCTTCCTTTGGCCTATTTTCTATTAGTTTGTCCCAATTCGACAAAAATCAATCAAATGTCCTAAAGGAATTCGTGTCCTGGCGGCGAATTGAACAAGAGAAGGGAGGTATATGGCTTTGCACAAACAGATCAGAATATGGATTATACTATGCGCGCTGTTTGGCTTTCTCTGGACGGGATCCGGCGTTCAAGCAGAAGGCATCAAGGAAGCCGAAGTCGGTGTTAAAGTACTGAACGTACGTGCCGGGCCGAGCCTCGAGGATGAAGTGATCGGTCAAATAAAAGGCGGCAACACATTCAAAGTTTTGAACGAACGGTTCGGATGGTTGGAAATCCAGCTGGGCAACGGAGAAACGGGATGGGTAGCCGGACAATTTACGATAAAATCAACCGGTGAAACATCGCCCGAAACTTCGCCTCCTGCACAAGTCAATAAAGCAGACGGTTCGACTGTTACCTTGCTTTACGATGGCACCAACCTTCGAAATGGGCCAGGGCTTCGCTACAATGTCATTGCCCGGGGAAGCGAAGGGGATCGTTTCTCTGTTCTTGGAAAGTCAGGGAACTGGTATCACATTGAACTTTCAAATGGCACTAAGGCATTTGTGGCTGGATGGATAGTCGTTCCTTCCACTCAAAAGAAAGCGGCTCTACAGGGGAAAACGATTGTAGTGGATCCGGGACACGGCGGCTTTGACAGCGGCGCAATCGGTAACTTCTATGACACATTGGAAAAGAAATTGACACTGAGAACCGCGAACCAATTAACTGAAAAACTTCGCGAAGCTGGAGCCTACGTGGTAATGACCCGGAATGATGACACATTCATTTCTTTAGAGGATCGCGTGAATATCGCGGAAAAATATGAGGCGGATGCCTTCATCAGCATTCATTACAACGCCTCGCTTTATCCAAGCGCAAGCGGCGTCACAAGCTATTATTACACCAAATCCAAAGATCGACCGCTGGCGAAAGCCATCCAGGAAGTCCTTGTCCAACAAACGGACCGAGATAGCCGTGGCGTACGATTCGCCAACTATCATGTATTGCGTGAGAATGCCCAGCCTGCAACCTTGCTGGAACTCGGCTTCTTGACCAACTCGTGGGAAGAACACGTCGTCAGCACTTCAGGCTACCAGGACACTGTCACCAGCGCCATCGTCGACGGCGTTGAAAATTACTTTGAAGAACTCGAATAGGTGTGCCATTCCGGGCACACCTTTTGTTTTTCTAGATCGGAATTTAGCCGTGATTACTGACAACGAAGCGGTTCGTTTTGTTTTCTTACGCTCTTTTTTGATCAATAGTGCCGCCATACAAAAAGAACAATAAAAAAACTGCCAATGGCAGTCGGAATTCTCAACTATTTGCTTTCCACAATCAGGGTAACTGGACCATCGTTCGTGAGATGAACGTCCATCATCACACCGAATTGGCCGGTTTCCACCGTTACGCCTTTATCACGTAACTTCTCGTTAAACAGTTCATACAGTTCTTCCGCTTGTTCCGGTCTGGCCGCTTCAACGAAACTTGGGCGCCTGCCTTTTCGAGTATCGCCATACAATGTGAATTGCGACACCGACAAAACCGCTCCGCCGACATCGAGCAATGAAAGATTCATTTTGCCCTGATCGTCCTCAAAAATCCGTAAATTCGCTACTTTATCGGCAACATATCGGATGTCCTCAGGCTTGTCTTCTTGCTTTATGCCGACAAGTAACATTAAGCCGTGGTCAATTTGGCCGACGGTTGCGCCTTCCACCTCTACGGAGGCTGCTTTTGACCGCTGGATGACGACTTTCATACATTTGCCTCCTCGTTTTGCCTTTAATCGATCTTGATTGTTTTTGATCAATTTTGATTGAATTTGATTGATTATGCTCAAGTTTGATTGAATTTGACTGAATTTGATTGATTATGACTGAATATGCTCGAATTTGATGAATTTTAGGCTCATTTATGATTGAATATGCTCATCTTTGCTCATTTTGACTACTTCCATAACCTTAGTCTTACTGCGTAACCCGGCGAACCGTATAAATATCGGAAATACTCTTGATCTTTTCCACCACTCGCTGCAGGTGGTTAATGTTGTTGATCGCGATTGTCATGTGAATCGTAGCCATCTTATTCCGATCTGTATTGGCCGAGACGCCTCTGATCATCGTTTTCGTCTCCGTAACCGAGTGCAACACTTCGTTCAACAGGCCACTTCTATCAAAGCCGTGAATTTCAATGTAGACGTTGTAGCTTTGGCGCTGCTGATTCGTGCCTTCCCACTCCACTTCCAACAAACGTTCGGTTTCATCGACACCCTGGATATTCGGGCAATCCTCTCGATGGATCGAAACCCCTCTGCCTTTTGTAATAAACCCAACAATTTCATCACCGGGAACCGGATTACAACATTTAGACAGGCGGATCAGCAAATTATCCGCACCTTTGACACGGACTCCTGATGCAGGTTTCTTCCTCGCCCCTGCTTGCTCATTCTCTGGTGTCGCCTCCAACAAACGCTGCGCCGTTTTCTCCTGATCCAATTTCTTGCGGATTTTCTCCGTTAGCTTTGTGACCACTTGCTTCGCCGATAAGCCGCTGTACCCAACAGCCGTATAAATCTCATTCTCACCGGAGAAATTATATTTTCTCGCTACGTTGTCGAGATTCTCCGGAGTCAAGATCGCCTTCGGATCGAAATCCTGATTTCTCAGCTCCTGATCTACGAGCTCTCTGCCTTTTTCAATATTTTCTTCCCGCTTCTGGCGTTTGAACCATTGGCGGATCTTATTCTTAGCCTGCGAGCTTTGCGTCACTTTCAACCAATCCCGGCTTGGGCCGTATGAATGCTTGGAAGTCATGATCTCCACTATATCGCCGGTCTTCAATTTATAATCCAGCGGCACCATGTTTCCGTTCACTTTAGCACCGACTGTCTGATTCCCGATTTCCGTATGAACGCGATAAGCAAAATCAAGCGGAACCGAACCCGCGGGAAGTTCAAGCACATCACCTTTCGGTGAAAAGACAAACACCATATCGGAAAACAAGTCGACTTTAAGATTCTCCATGAATTCTTCCGCGTTGTCCGTGTCACTTTGCGATTCAAGGATGCCTCTGAACCATGACAATTTCTCTTCCAAGGGCATCTTGGCATTGACTTTCTTTCCTTCCTTGTAAGCCCAGTGTGCCGCAATCCCGTATTCGGCAACCTTGTGCATATCCTTCGTTCGAACCTGAACTTCAAGCGGGTCGCCTTTCGGGCCAACAACCGTTGTGTGCAAAGATTGATACATATTCTGCTTCGGCATGGCAATATAGTCTTTGAAACGTCCTGGCATCGGTTTCCATCGGGTATGAATAATACCGAGAACGGCGTAGCAATCTTTAATGCTGTTCACGAGGATTCGGACCGCGAGCAAATCGTAAATCTCGTTAAAAGGTTTATTTTGAATAACCATTTTTCTATAAATGCTGTATAAATGTTTCGGCCGTCCGTAGATTTCTGCATCAATATTGACATCGGCCAACCGGCCTTTAATGTCTTCGATCACATCTTTAATCACGGTCTCGCGTTCCGTTCTTTTCTTCTTCATTAAATTCACGATACGGTAATATTGTTGCGGATTCAGATAACGCAAGGAGATGTCTTCAAGCTCCCACTTAATGGTGGAAATCCCGAGTCGGTGAGCGAGCGGGGCAAAGATTTCCAGGGTTTCGTTGGCTTTTTGCAACTGCTTGTCCTTCGGCATATACTTCAACGTGCGCATATTATGAAGGCGGTCCGCCAACTTAATTAGAATACAGCGGATATCCTGGGCCATGGCCACAAACATCTTCCGATGATTTTCCGCCTGCTGTTCTTCTTTCGATTTGAACTCAAACTTTCTAAGCTTTGTCACACCGTCTACCAGCATGGCCGTTTCTTCACCGAAAGCCTCTTTCAAATCCTCAAGAGTGACCTCCGTATCCTCCACGACGTCATGCAGAAACCCTGCCGCCACCGAGGTTGCATCCATTTCCAGTCCAACCAGAATATTCGCAACTTCAATGGGATGGGTAATATAAGGCACACCCGACCTGCGGGTCTGGCCCTCATGGGAATCCTCGGCATAATGGTAGGCTTTATTTATAAAAGAAAGCTCTTCTTCGGGAAGATAGCTTTTCGCTTGTTCCAGCAATTCCTCAATTGCCATAAAATCACCTGATTATTCATAGGATGGTTACCGCTGACTATGTCGAAAAACCTTTAATCTCATCTGTTTTGTGCAGAACAGTTTATCAAACATTGTTCCGACTGAACGTTGCTTTGTAAACCAAATGTCAGATGTGTCTATTATCATTAAAAAAGGATGAATTGTAAAGGGAAATGCGAATTTTGTCGTCCCAAGCCTAAAGCCTAAGGAAAAAAAGGTACCTGCTCTCTCGCAGGCACCCATCTCTCTATTCGTATTGCATCAGGGTAAAGGTATCGTATCCCTCTACCATTTTGCGGCCGCTTAAATATTTCAGTTCGATCATGAAGGCACAACCAACGACCACACCGCCCAGCTGTTCCACTAGTTTGATGGTAGCACCGGCCGTACCTCCTGTAGCGAGCAAGTCATCGACGACCAGAACACGCTGCCCTGGCTTTATGGCATCTTTATGCATGGTCAAGATATTCTTTCCGTATTCCAGGCCGTAATCGGTCTTAATCACTTCGCGAGGCAGTTTCCCTGCTTTTCGTACTGGTACGAATCCGACACTAAGCGCGTAAGACAACGGGCACCCGACAATGAAACCGCGCGCCTCCGGACCGGCGATAATATCGATTTCCTTATCTTTGGCATACTCAACCATTTCTCCGATGGCATTGCGAAACGCTTGGCCGTCCTGCATTAAAGGCGTAAGATCTTTGAAACTGACCCCTTCGCTCGGGAAATCCTCTACAATCGAAATGTATTCTTTATAGTTCATTTAATTTACAGCTCCCTCAAGTGTTTGCAAATCTGAATCCAATCGACCAAAATATTGTTTTAATGACGAATAAGAAGAATAGCAGAGATCGTTTTCCAGGTCCGCCTGCTTTTGTCTGTCACGGTAAACATCAGAATCTGTCAGATCCCGCTTTTTCGGATTTTCTTGAACAAATGCGACCTCATCCTCAACCTTGATAAACGCCAATTCCGAAAAGACATCCACCATAAACTGGAGGGTCTCCCTTGACCAACCCTTCGCCTCGGCAAGGCTTTGTGAATATCGCTTTAGATCAAATGATTTTCGTTTCAAAAGAAAGGCGTAAAACCATTTAAACTGAGCCCTGGACGGAACACCTGTGAAAAAATGTTCGTCTTGATGATGAAAAACAGCATAAATTCGGGCAGGCATGCAACGTTCGGCAAACAAGGATTCCAAATGCCCCCTGTCATGCGGCAAATCCAACAATACCAGATAGCGATCTTCAAATTGAATGGGATCGATCTGATCTTCCTCAAGACAAATAAGCGGATGTGCCCATTCGCCTACTTCACCTTTTTCAAGGGTTTCCCGCCGAAATGCCAGAAACAGCAGTTTGTCCTCCGGCAATGAAGCAAATCTCTGCTGAAGATTACGTCCATTACGGCAATCATATAATTGCCAATGGTTCACCGCAATATCCTCCAACATCAGCTGCGGTTTACGAAAGCCGTTCCATTCATTAATTTGCAATTCGCCTACCGCGGAAACCATTGAAGTTGAAGCGATCTCATCAAACAGATGGCCGAATTGAAAACCGATTCCATCCAGTTGTCCGGCGTCACTCTTGAAAACAAATTTCAAATGATTGCGGTCACTGCCAATTTGTTTCATATTACCAACTGGTGTATCCTCAATCAGAACTTTGGGCTTAGGGTTTGCTGTCCCGAAAGGTTCCAACCGCTGCAATTCTTCGATAAGCTCCAATGAAATATCATCGACTTTGCAAGTCAAGTCAATTTGATTAACCGGAATGAAGTCTTCATCTGATAATGTTTGCCTTGCCTGCTCATTTAATCTTGCCCGTAAATCCTCTACATTCTCAATCTTGACAGTCATCCCAGCCGCCATGGGGTGGCCGCCGAATGCCTCCATGAGATCACGGCACTCAGAGAGGTTTTCAAATATATCAAAACCCTCAATACTTCGTGCGGATCCTTTGGCCAAACCGTTTTCGGGATCCATTCCCATCACGATTACCGGACGACTGTAAAGATTGATCAGTCTTGAGGCCACAATTCCGATAACACCGGGATTCCAACCCTCTCTGGCAAGTATAAATACACTGTTTTCTTCGGGTGGATAGTTCTTTTCAATTTCGTCGACAGCCTCTGCTGTAATGTCTTTGACGAGTGCTTTTCGCTCACGGTTGATCCGGTCAATATTTTTCGCAAGTTTCTCTGCCTCATCAGCTTCCTCCGCCAATAACAACTGAACGGCAGGCTCCGCTGAATCAAGTCGGCCAGCGGCATTCAAACGGGGGCCTAGAGCAAATCCCACATCCTCAGCCGATAACTTTCGCCCGTCAATTCCGGCAACCTTCAACAGTGCCTGAATACCGGGCTTGTCCGATCTTTCCAAAGCTTTAAGCCCTTGCGTCGCCAACAGCCTATTCTCCTCGACCAAAGGGACAAGATCAGCAATGGTTCCCAGCACAACAAAATCCAGTAAATGCTCCGGCTCCCGACCCAATAAGGCATGGGCAACCTTTAAGGCAACACCCGCTCCGCATAGATCTTTAAAAGGATACAGGCACCCTTTCTGATGCGGATTAATAATGCTGAATGCGTCCGGGAGAACCGGTGCAGGCTGATGATGGTCGGTAACAATAAGATCAAGGCCCATTTCCTTCGCCGCATCTGCTTCTTCCAATGCAGCAATCCCTGTATCGACTGTCACCACAAGGGAAAATCCGTTTTCTTTCGCCTTTTGCAAGGCAGGTATGTTCGGACCATAACCTTCCGTAAAACGATTGGGTATGTAATAATCCACGAATGCGCCGATTTCCTTTAAAACAGTAACCATTACGGCAGTACTGCTGACACCGTCCGCATCATAATCCCCGAAAACAAGAATGCGCTCATGGTTTCGGACAGCTGCCTTAATCCGGTCAACAGCTTCCGCCATGCCTTTCATCAGATTCGGATCGCGGAAAGATTCCTCGCTTATATTCAAAAACCGCCTTGCCTTTTCTGCTGTCCGGATATTCCGATTCAACAACAGTTGAGCCACGAGAGTGGAGGTCCCGATTTCCCCGGCCAGCCGTTCAGCCTCTCCGGTTTCGGGGTTTGAAACCTTCCATCTCGTCTTTGGCTTTAGCATCCAATCACCTCATGACCGTTCCATTATACCTGAGACGGCCGAAATCTCGCAAATCAAGGTCAAGGTGACTTAACAGAATTTTGATTGTCCCGTTCTTCTTCATCTGTCTGCTGTGAAACCTTTTCTCCCGAGGTTTCTTTATCAGAAGGTAACTCATCAGAATGAGTAGAACTGTCCACTTCCATTAAATTTCCCGTATATTTCTCCAACTCTGCTTCCAACTGTCCGTTCTTCTTTCCAAGCCTGCGATTTTCCCGATTCAATCGAAAGACTCGGAACATCCCGACGGCCCCGACGACTAAAGCCCCGAGAAGTGCAGACGCGAGAATGACAATAACCAATGGCCAACGAGACGTCCCAAATAAATAATCAACGGTTACCGGTTCAACATTAATGACTGCAAAAATAGCGACAATCAGAGCAAAAATCAGTCCCAATAACAGTCCCCATTGTCCTTTCATCTAATCCCTCCTCCAGTTAAATCCTTCATCTATTATTTTACCTTAATTCCCTTATACAAAACCAAAACCCGCGGATGAACCGCGGGAGGAGAATTAAGCTTCTTTCGGTTTTGATTGGGTTCGTTTCAAAGCCCGTGCTTTCCAGATTGCCCATAATTGCGCGGCAATGAAAATCGACGAATAGGTTCCGGCGACAAGCCCCACAGTCAAGGCAAAGGCAAAGTTACGAATGGCTTCATTTCCGAAAATCAACAGCGCTAATGCTGCGATAACCACAGTTAACACTGTATTAATCGAACGAGCCAGTGTTTGGAAAATGCTTTTATTGACAATGTTGGACAAATCGGAAAAACCTCTGACCCGTTTAGTTAAA
>DASTWO010000184.1:0-5542 GCA_035776675.1 Caryophanales bacterium | reverse complement strand
GGGAGAAGTTCATTGAATACCGGGTTGTTTTTAGGCAATGGTGGCTCGAGACGGAATCGAACCGCCGACACGAGGATTTTCAGTCCACTGCTCTACCGACTGAGCTATCGAGCCAAAACATTTCATTATTTTTGGTAAACGGTCAATCGTCTACCTGTCTCTTTCTCTGCAAGCCGATTCAAGTCGTGTATGCGTCGAGACAACTCGAAGTGAAATCGGCGCGGCGCGGTGCTCGTGACTGAGCTATCGGGCCTTAAAGCTTTGATCAGAAGATATGTATGACCATTCATTTGAAAATGGTGGAGGAGGAGGGATTCGAACCCCCGCGAGCCGTGAAGCCCCTGTCGGTTTTCAAGACCGATCCCTTCAGCCGGACTTGGGTACTCCTCCGAGATAGAACACTTTGAAATGGTGGACCCTGTAGGACTCGAACCTACGACCGGACGGTTATGAGCCGTCTGCTCTAACCAACTGAGCTAAGGGTCCATGTTAAGGGTAACGTTGGTTATATTTTAATTGTCTGTCCCATCCTCTACAAGCGAAAAAGAAATGGGGTGAATCGTCGGTACAACTCGCAGTAACTCGACGAGGTAGAAGCTCGTTGCTCTAACCAACTGAGCTAAGGGTCAGTGAACAAATTAATGGTGGCGGTGGAGGGGATCGAACCCCCGACCTCACGGGTATGAACCGTACGCTCTAGCCAGCTGAGCTACACCGCCGTTTTTAACCGGACAACGTTTAATATAGCATGAAGTCGTATTGGGTGCAAGGGGAATTTATGAAAAAAATATTGTTGGAGGATGGACGGCCTGAGGTTTAACTTTTGAAACTGCAGGGTAGATTTGCTATTGTAAGAAGTGAAGTACATAGGCATTTGCCTGGCTTTACTCTTATTTTCGGGAAGGTCCCGAAAATAAAAAACAAGGAGGAGATTTCGAAATGGCAAAGTATGAATTACCGGATTTACCTTATGCTTACAATGCACTGGAACCTCATATTGATGAGGAGACAATGAAAATTCACCATGATAAGCACCATAATACTTATGTAACCAAGCTGAACGCAGCGGTTGAAGGTCATGACGATCTTTCGCAAAAGAGCGTTGATGATCTTGTAGCGAATCTTGATGCAGTTCCGGAAAACATTCGTACGGCAGTTCGGAACAATGGCGGGGGACATGCTAACCACAGCTTGTTCTGGCAGATCATGGGTCCGAACGGCGGCGGAGAGCCGAGTGGCGAATTGGCAGATGCACTGAATCAGAAATTCGGAAGCTTTGATAAGTTCAAAGAAGACTTCCAGAATGCCGCAAAAGGCCGTTTCGGATCAGGTTGGGCTTGGCTCGTTGTGAACAATGGGCAGCTTGAAATCGTGGATACGCCAAATCAGGACAATCCATTGTCTGATGGCAAGACACCGATTCTTGGCGTGGACGTTTGGGAACATGCTTACTATCTGAAATACCAAAACCGTCGTCCCGATTATTTGGAGGCGTTCTTTAACGTCATCAACTGGGAGGAAGTTGAAAAGCGTTATAAAGAAGCAAAATAATGAATGAAAGCAAAATCGGCAGGCTGGTGAGCTTGCCGATTTTTTTATCGTTCCGAAACTGAATATCCCTTCTCCCTTTACGCAAACTATATTTACGAAGGAAAGGGAGTCGTGGCTATGGACGTAAAGAAGAAAATCATCGGTAAAGTGGATATATCCAAAGACCTGATCCTACTGTTGGTTGTAGGCGGTCTTTATTTTTTGAGCATTGCGCTCTCCAATACATTTGTCAATATTTATTTATGGAAACAATCAGGTGATTTCAGCGATATTGCCTTATACAATTTGGCAATCGTGATCTTACAGCCTTTAACCTTTATCCTGGCGGGAAGGTGGGCGAAACGGGTTGATCGCGTCATCGTGTTACGGCTGGGGGTTTCTTTTTTATCCGTCTTTTTTCTAACGGTTTTACTTCTTGGAGAGCATGCTGGGCAGTTCTTGTTTTTGCTCGGCGGTTTGTTGGGAATCGGTTTCGGGTTCTACTGGCTGGCTTTTAACGTGTTGACTTTTGAAATCACCGAGCCGGAAACCCGAGATTTCTTTAACGGTTTTCAGGGGTTATTGTCCTCCTTGGCTGGTATGATCGGGCCGATTTCTGCGGGTGCGATTATCGCTTCCATGGAAGAATTCAACGGATTTCAAACGATTTTCGGGATGTCACTCGGATTTTTCTGCTTGGCGATTGTACTCAGTTTCTTTCTCAAGCGAAGGAAGGCCAACGGTAATTTCTCTTTTCGAAGAATCATTAGTGAACGGAAGAACAATCCAAACTGGAACAATGTGTTGAATGCTCATTTCTTTCAAGGATTACGCGAAGGAACTTTTGCTTTTGTTATTGTGATCTGGGTCTTTGTTACGACGAAGAGTGCATTGGCGTTGGGGACGTTCGGTCTTGTTCAATCGGCAGTTTCGTTCTTCGCCTACTATTTGGCAACGCGGCTGATAAAAAAACGCCATCGAAAAAAAGCCATCTTCATAGGCGGTTTCATGTTGTATGGAGCCGTGTCCCTTATTGTTTTCCATTTGTCTTTCCCATTGTTGATCGCCTATGCAGTGGTCATCGCAATAGCTCTTCCTATCCTGCTTGTTCCTTATATGTCATTGACCTTTGACGTTATAGGGAAAAGCTGGAAGGCGGCGGAAATGAGAATTGAATATATTGTCGTCCGCGAACTGTATTATAATGCCGGGAGAGCGGCTTCGATTTTGTCGTTTTTTCTACTCGTCACATTTTTCGACGACCAGAAAAGCATTCCGTTTCTAATGGCGATTCTCGGAGCCGGGCATTTTGCGATCTATTTCTGCATCCGTTCCGTCCGTCTGAAACCGAATAATCCCGAAGGGGATGAGGAATCTCCGTCCATTTCACAAAGGAGGCTTGAGGACGGGGAAAGTGGGTCTCCCGTTTAGAATAAAAGTGCTTTACAAGGGTTTAACCAGCCGTTAGAATTTAACTATAATCATTCGGAAGCCTTTGGCTGTTAAGGGGAAGATATCGAGATGATTGGATGAAAAGTCAACTTGAAAATGAGCCAAGGCACGTAAAGTTCTTTTAGGAGAGGGAATTTCTATGGTTGGCAATGAACAAGAGAAACAGCAAAAGAAAAAGAGGAACAAGGTTCCGTTTCGTTTAAATATTTTATTTGTCATTGTATTTTTGCTTTTTTCGGTTTTGATTCTTCGTTTGGGAATAGTACAGATCGTCAACGGAGAAGAGTATCAGGATAAGGTAGAGGATATCGAAGAGAAAGTGAGCCGATTAGATGCGGCGAGAGGCTTGATCTATGATCGTTACGGCAGAGTATTGGTTGATAACAAGGCGCAAAATGCGATTACCTTTACAAGAACAAAGGACGATGATTCGCAAGATCTCCTGACTCTGGCAAAGAAGCTTTCGGGCTATATCACAATGGATCAAGATGCCGTCGACAAGGTAACGGAAAGGGATAAGAAAGATTATTGGATTATTAAGCGGGGGTTCACCCAGGCTTATAATTTAAAATTAAGTAAAGAAGAATTGAAACAGGCTGAAGAAAGTGAAAATGAAAATGCAGCATACGATCTTTTGTTGAGCAGGATCACCGAAAAAGATCTTAACGCCATTGGGAAACAGGAAATGCAAGTTGTGGCGATTTGGCGAAAACTGAATCAAGCAATGAATCTCACCCCTTTCATTGTAAAATCAGGTATAAAAAAAGAAGTGTATCATCGGCTCGGTGCACATCTCGACAGTTTGCCGGGAATTAATTTGACTGTGGATTCGACCAGAGTGTATCCGAAAGGTCACGAATTTTATCTAGGGTCTGTGGGATCCATTCCGCGCGGGAAATTGGAATATTATCTCGTTCGCGGGTATAACCGCAATGACGAGGTTGGAACAAGTTATTTGGAACAATATTACGAAGATGTTCTCAACGGAATTCCGGCGAGAATGAAGTATGTAAAAGGCAATAGCGAAAATCCATTGGCGGAGCCCGAACGTATGGAAGGGCGACGCGGCTATGATATGGTACTGACGATCAATATCAAGCTCCAGCATAAAGTTGAGCAAATTCTCCGGGATGTTTTGAGAAAAGGAATGAGCCTTCCGGGTAACCCTTATCTAGATAGTGCCTATGCTGTTGTCGCGAATCCAAATACAGGCGGAATCTTGGCGCTTGCCGGAACAGAATATGAGAACGGGGAGTTTCATGATGATTCTTTGATGACCGTAAAAGGTGCTTTTGCGGTTGGTTCCAATGTTAAAGGGGCAACCGTACTTGCCGGATTTGAGACTAACACCATTCCGAACGGCCTTTCTGATAAGCCTTTTAGAAAGATCGGGCCGGGGGAAATTAGTTTCTCATCATACACACCGAACAGTATCGGTTGGGTGACACCTGTTACGTCATTAGAAGTATCTTCTAACATTTTTATGGGCGTCATTGCTGCTCACATGGCCGGTATCAAATTTAGAAATGCCGGATCACATTACGAAACAACTTACATTCCGCCTCCCGGTAGTGACTCGGCTGTCCATGCGTTTAAGAAACTTCGTCATGTATACAGTCAATTCGGCCTGGGGGTCCAAACCGGTATTGATCTTCCATCAGAGGCACTGGGCTATGAAGGGGACATTGAGGAATCTCCAACAGGGTTGATCATGCGTTTTGCCATTGGTCAGTACGACACATACACACCCATCATGCTTGCGCAATACATGTCTACTATCGCAAATGGCGGCTATCGGATGCAGCTGCACCTGTTAAAGTCCATCCGTGAACCAGCGGTCCAGGATGGAGCCGAGGGGAAAATTGTTTATCAGTATGAACCAGATGTTTTAAATCATATTACTATGAGTGACCATGCTTTAAATGTTGTTCAAGAAGGGTTTTGGAGAGTAACACACGGAAGTTATATTCCAACAGCTCCAGAACTTGGAGAGCCGCCTTATCAAAAGTATCGGATTGCCGGAAAAACCGGTACTGCGGACGTCGATAAAAATCATAATGGTCTTGAAGATGAGGCGGATACCGTTAATGAACTTTTTACCGGTTATGCTCCTGCTGATGATCCGGAAATAGTTGTAAGTGTTATTATTCCTGGTGATGATAATGATGGGCCTATTGGCCATCATATTGAAGCCGCAGGACGTATTTTCCAAGCCTACTTTCAAATGAAAAACGGGACTGCCACAGAAGAGAATAAGGGAAAATAAAAAAATCGGGCAGATAGCCCGATCAGAGTGTAGAGAAACCCCATGGTTTTCTACACTCTTTTCTGTTCTCATGAGAAAAAGATCATTTAAATGAGGACAATTCAACGAAAAGGAAGATCGCTCACCTACCCGGCTAGCTTATCCAGGTGGTTAGGTGAATATTGCGGACGGTTAGAGCCACCTGTGCGGAGTTTTGAGCCACCGTTTGCAGAATATAGAGCCATTGATTGCAGACCGGGAGCCACCGGGTCCGGTCATACTGAAACCTCCCTGTATAATGAAGAAGCATGCTTT
>DASTWO010000183.1:0-14410 GCA_035776675.1 Caryophanales bacterium | reverse complement strand
GTTCGGCGCTTCAAAAAGAAACGGTAATTCCAACACCTCACGGTAAAAGTGCACAGCTTTGCCGATGTCATGCACAGGGACGGAAACTTGTCCGATCTTTTGAATGTCAATATGTTTGTTTGACATGATAGTCCCCCTTTATCCTGATTTTTTTCATTATATCATGAACAATGCTTCGGTCGATGTATGTTAAAGTATTGAAAAAGGTCAATGATAAGGAATGGAAGCTTGAGATTTATCACGGAAAGTCGGCAGTGCTGTATACTGAAACAAAACGGTTCCATTATCATTGGGTGGAGAGATGGGCTATGGATCTTTGGATTTACAATCCCGACAACGACTTTCATATGTTTGGAATGGCGCACATCTTTACGTTAGTGGCAATCGTTCTTTTGGTGCTGGGCTTTTATTGGTTTCGCGGCCAGCTGCGGCCATACAGGCGTAAGATTCGAATGATCACAGGATGCGCGCTGATTATCACTCGTTTGAGTCTTGACTTTTGGTATGTGGCCACTGGTAACTGGGAGGCCACCCATTCTTTGCCTTTGGAACTTTGCGGGATCGCTACAATTGCTTGCGGAATTATGTTGTTAACGAGAAACCGTCATTTGTTCGAGATTTTTTATTTTATCGCACTTGGGGGAGCGGCTCAGGCTATTCTGACTCCGAACCTCGTGTTTGGCTTTCCCCAGTACAGATACATTGAATTTTTCCTGGCACATTTCTTAATATTTGTTTCTCCGTTGATCCTTTGTTGGCTCTACGATTATGTTATCACAAGACGTGCCCTGTTTAAGGCTTTAGTCGCCTTACATGCCATTGCTTTTGTGGTATTCTTCATTGATTTGGGTCTTGGCGCCAACTATATGTTTCTTCGGCATAAGCCGGGAACCCCCAGTTTGTTGGACCTCTTGGGGCCGTATCCGTGGTATTTCATATCGCTGGAGGCGGTGGTGTTGGTGATCTTTGGCCTTCTGTATTTGCCTTTTGCCGGGAAAAGGCGGGATTCGGAATCTGTTAGAACCCATTCTGAAGGGTGACACAGAGAGTAAACTAAATGGTGGAGTCGGAACACGTTTGAAGAGGTGTAATATGAAATACGATGTGATTGTGATAGGTGGAGGACCTGCGGGGCTAATGGCTTCGGTTGCAGCGGCTGAAGAAGGCGCCTCAGTTCTTCTCGTGGATAAAGGGGACAAGCTTGGGAGGAAACTGGCGATATCCGGAGGCGGGCGCTGCAATGTGACGAACCGGAAGCCAGTTAACGAATTGATTCGATTTCTTCCCGGGAACGGGAAGTTTCTGTACGGGGCTTTCTCACGGTTTGACAACGAGGCGATTATCGATTTCTTCGAGGGCCTTGGGATCGAACTGAAAGAGGAAGACCGCGGGCGGATGTTTCCGGTGTCCGATAGTGCCAAAACGGTTGTTGAAGCCTTGTTAAAGAGAATTCGGGCGCTGATGGTGAAGATGAAAGTGAATGCGCCAGTAGAGACTGTGCTTTACCAGGAAGGTGCTGTTGCGGGAATTCGTCTCAGATCCGGTGAGGAAATAGAAGCCGGTAATGTGATCGTGGCTGTTGGCGGTAAATCGGTTCCCAGGACCGGCTCGACTGGTGACGGCTATGGGTGGGCCGAGAAGGCGGGCCATACCATTACGGAATTGTATCCAACAGAGGTTCCGTTGACTTCCGCCGAACCTTTTATTAAGGAAAAGCGGCTGCAAGGGCTGGCTTTGCGGGATGTGGCTGTGACGGTCAGGAATCCAAAGGGAAAAGCGATTAAGACGCATCGTTGGGATATGATTTTCACCCATATGGGGCTTTCCGGACCGGCGGTATTGAGATGTAGCCAATATGTGGTGAAGGCATTGAAAAAGTACAAAACCGATCATGTCGTTGTGACGATCGATATCCGGCCAGATGAAAATGAGGACCAGGTTTTCCAGAGCCTTGTGAAACTGACGAAAGGCGAACCAAACAAGGCCGTTAAAAATGTATGGAAAGGGATTGTGCCCGAACGGTATTTGTTGTTTCTGATGGAGGAAATCGGATTGCCCGGCGATACGACCTATCATCAGTTGCCGAAGGAAAAAATTCGTGAGTTGGCTGGGGCTTTAAAGGCCTTTCCGGTGAAGGTGAACGGCACGTTGTCGATTGAAAAGGCATTTATTACCGGTGGCGGGGTTTCTTTAAAAGAAGTCGATCCGAAAACGATGGCATCGAAGAAAATGGCCGGTTTATATTTCTGCGGTGAGGTCCTGGATATCCACGGGTACACCGGTGGGTACAATATCACCGCTGCATTCGTCACGGGTCATGCGGCTGGCTGCGCGGCTGCTGCACGGACTGTACCTAGCCTATAAAGAAGAGCAGCACGTTGTGTGCTGCTCTCAAGGTGGAAAAAACGTATTATTTCTTTTGATCCAGGCTTTTTTCAGCCATTTGGATCATTTCGCGAACCATCTGCCCGCCGATGTTGCCGCCGATTTTCCCGGCGTCTTTCGCTTTCATGTCGCCGTTGTATCCTTTTTCGAGCGGAATCCCCATGTCTTCGGCGACCTCATATTTCGCGTTTTGCGGTTGATTCCGGGTGTCGTGCCCTTGTTTAGCCATCACTTGGCCTTTTAACTCGTCCAATTCGTCTCGAGCTTCGGGTACGAGGATCTTGTTGTTTCTTGCCATTGTTTTTCCCTCCTTACGCTTAATGTTCCCCGCTTTGATTTTGCCTATGATTTCTTTGATCAATGAGGATTAATTGGATCTGGTGAAATTTATTTCAGGTTGTCGGCAAGCGTGATGTTTGTGCCGGATTGTTTTTTTATTTTACGATAATGGGGTAAGGGAATGGCTAGTTGAATGGAATTGATTACAAAGGAGGCCGTACATATGGTCAATCACATTTCCGAGAGCACTACGTTGGCGAACGGTGTGAAAATGCCGTGGTTTGGTTTCGGCGTGTATCAGGTGGAAGATGGAGAAGAAGTTGAGCGTTCGGTAAAAGCGGCGCTTGAGACGGGTTACCGCGGGATTGATACAGCGGCTTTTTACGAGAATGAAGAAGGTGTGGGAAAGGCTATAAAAGATTCCGGTGTTTCGCGCGACGACCTTTTCATCACGACCAAAGTGTGGAATGATCGGCAAGGTTATGAGGAAACGTTAAAATCCTTCGAAGAAAGC
The DNA here is from genome assembly GCA_035776675.1 of Caryophanales bacterium. Taxonomy (GTDB): domain Bacteria; phylum Bacillota; class Bacilli; order Bacillales; family DASSOY01; genus DASSOY01. Next base: position 11,232 of record DASTWO010000183.1, on the reverse strand, counting down.
CGTAGGAAACTGGGTCTGGATGTTGTGGATTTATTTCTTGTACATTGGCCGGTTTCCGGCAAGTACAAGGATACATGGAGAGCGCTTGAGAAGCTGTATAATGACGGCGCTGTCCGGGCTATCGGGGTTTCTAACTTCAAGGAACATCATTTGGAAGACTTGATGGCAACCAGTGAAGTGAATCCTATGGTGAATCAGGTGGAGTTTCATCCTCGCCTTGCTCAGAAAGACTTACTGAAGTACTGCCAACAACATGACATTCAGCTGGAAGCATGGGGACCGCTGATGCGTGGTAAGATTCTTGGCCATGAGACTTTGCAGGAGTTGGCGGATAAATACGGAAAAACCACAGCTCAGGTCGTACTCCGCTGGGAGTTACAGCTTGGCATTGTGACGATTCCTAAGTCTGTTCATGAGAAACGCATTAAAGAAAATGCCGATGTGTTTGACTTTGAATTGGCCCCGGAAGATATGGCAAAAATGGATGAGTTGAATCAGAATGAGCGAACCGGGCCGGATCCTGACGATTTTTAGGGAAAAGAACATTATATGCTGAAAATTCTTTCTGCTTACATCCTCTTTTTCGACAAAAGAGGATGTTTTTTTATGGATTCGGGGATGTTAACTTTTTGGAAGGAGGCGTCAGGAAATGACACGGTTTTGCCCGGAGGTTTGGGAGGAAGATCCGGTACCGGAAGAGGTGAGGGGTTGTGAAATATGCGGTTTGTATCGACAAGGTACACGAATGGTATGGGGGGAGGGGAATCCTGAGGCAAAGATCATGGTGATTCTTGATAACCCGGGCGCAAGGGAGAGTAGGGGAGGGGAGTCGTTTGTTTGCGGAACACGGCAAACCCTGCAGGAAGCAGCCTTTGAAGTCGGGTTTCGCAAGGAGGAGTTGTATGTGACTTACATATTGAAACGAAGGCCAGTGCGGGCTTATGACAAGCCGAGAACGCGTGAGTTGTGCATGGGGCATTTGCGGCGACAGCTTGAAGTGAAACGGCCGGTTTTGATCCTCTGTTTAGGCAATGTGTCCGTTCAATGTTTCTTCGATCGTCCGGAAGTTGATGTGAAATCTTTACGTGGCGAGCGGCATCAGGTGCGCGGAATCCCGACAGTTGTTTCCTATCATCCTCTTGCCGTTCGTCGCCGACCCAATCTTCGCAAGTTATTTATGGCTGATTGGATGTATTTATACAAAGTATATAAACAGTATATATAAAATAAATATATTGTATTTGTATAGGTTGTGTATATATTTTATATATACTCTGTATTGATAAGTGCCGGAAATTCTCGTGAAATCCCCTGATTTGACGGTGTCGTTACGAAAATCTATATACAAAAGAGAGCCATCTAGTATATACTTTGGGTAACGGACTATCAAATGGAGGGAAAAATTAAAATGGTAGACTATCATTTTCAGGTTGGCAACGACATCGGGAACAGTGAACAGGACATCTTTGTAGACGGGCAGTTGATACGTCAGCCGAATACATACATTAGACAGGACCGAATTCCCTGGGTTGACGAGGTTAACGACGAAGCTTTTATAACCAATATTCACCAACATTTGATTGTGACGATTGATTCACCGGAAGCCCCGGCCGGTCTTTATTTTATTGGGGAAAGCGCCATTAACAGCAAAAACAGTAACTCCGCCAACAATATGGTTGTCGGAATTGACCGGAAATCAGACTCTAACTTGCCGATTGTGAATACAATTGGAAACATTGCCGGCGTGGCTGTGCAAAAGGCATATAAAGAAGAAAAGAAAGTACCGGAAACGATCAAAGTAACGGTTGATATGGCAACGGCCATCCCATACGAGGAATATAAGGAACAAACCGGAAAGATCTTTGAAAAGCGATTTACTGAAGGAACTCACCGGGCGACTGTTCATGTAGGTAGAAAGCGTGTATCAGTGGAAGTGAATTTTGAGTTTGTAAAGGTGCTTCCAGAAGCGACACCCGTAATTTTTGCGCTGCAAAATCCGCGTGATGAGAAACTGTTCGACGAGTTCAAGAAGAAATATAAAATCACCAATATGACCGGAAAGTATTTCGCTGACAAAGATGTGGTCCACGTTGATATCGGGGAAGGAACAACAGAATATCCCATCACTCGGGGAAGCCGGGTTGATTCCAACTTCCAGCACGGTTCCAACAACGGAGTTGGTTATGCCATTGAAGAGGCCACTCCGGACTTTAAGCAAGCCGTTATGCAAACGGAGGTCCCACGGAATTTCTTCAGCAAGTGCCTGATTAACAAGGATCATAAATTTCATGCAGCCGCCATTGAACATATTCATACGCCATTGCAGAATCAGGCAACCGCGATTGTAGACAATGTCAAAAGACAGATTAGTTCAGCGCGTAACCTGATTGATGTGATCGTTGTGTACGGAGGCGGCAGCATCTTGATGAATGAAGTCCTTTATCCGGAACTGGATAAATTGGCGAGCCGGTTGGATATCAAGTTACTTTATGTGCCGGAACAGTATGCTGTGACGATGAACGCTGAAGGGCTGGACTTGTTCGTACGAGGCAAAATATTCTCCGCATTGAAGGAAAAAGTGCTTGGCGCCAGCAAGGAAAAGGAACCGGCGGAAGTAGAAGGATAAGCCGATGGCGATGAAGGATAAGAAGCCCGGCGATCACATCATTCTGAGACTGAAGAACAATGAGTCGCCGCTTATATTGGATTGGATCAACAACCAATCCAATCTGAGCGATGCGATTCGTTTTCTGGTGGAAGAAGAGATTAAGGCGCATGCCGTCCGGGATTTGCAGGAGTATATACCGGCTAAGAGAAAGCCGCTGGAGGCGGCGGTCGAGCAGGCTGCCAGCGAAGAGGCGCCGAAGGTGCCGGCGGAAGAGAAGGCGGAGGACGCGCAGCCTGCTCCTGTGAGGGAGGAGTCTCTTTCTGAAGAAGACGAGCCGGCGGTTGAAGAAACCAAGGATCATGCAGGATCGGCAGAGAAAGAGACGGACAAGCAGGCGGAACCTGCGGCCGAGGCAGCTGAGGAATCTGAATCCAAACAGAAATCTGAAACACAGGAAGAAGATAACGAAGACGAATATTCTGATGAGATTATCGACCATTGGATGAATATTTAACTTTATCTTGCGGGTTGGTGCAATAGATTGGCCAAGGCGAATTTATTTATTGAAGGAATGTGAGGAGAATGCCTGAAAATAAGACCGTTGGTTTCATTGGGACAGGTGTGATGGGGAAGAGCATGGTTGAGAATTTGCTCCGGGCCGGACATCCTGTTCTGGTATACAATCGCACAAAGTCAAAGGCGGATGAGCTTATTGAGCAAGGGGCAAAATGGAAAGACACGGTAGCTGAAATAGCGGAGCAGTCGGATGTAGTCATTACCATGGTTGGCTACCCGCGTGACGTTGAAGAAGTTTACTTCGGCGATGAAGGTATTCTGAATCATGCACGAACAGGCGCCTATCTCATTGATATGACAACTTCGAAACCGGCGTTGGCGGAAAAGATTCATCAAGAAGCTAAGGTGAAGAATGCTTATGCCTTGGATGCGCCAGTGTCCGGAGGCGATATCGGCGCGCGAAACGGATCGTTGACAATCATGGCGGGCGGCGATCTGGAGACCTTTCAGGCTGTCCGGCCGATATTGGAAGCGATGGGCGAAAATATTGAGCTTCAAGGCGAGGCCGGAGCCGGGCAACATACGAAAATGTCGAATCAAATCATGATCGCGTCCAATATGGTCGGTGTTTGTGAATCGATTGTCTATGCGGAAAAGGCCGGACTTGATCCGGAAAATGTGCTGAAAAGCATTGCTTCCGGAGCTGCCGGGAGTTGGTCGCTGAGTAATTTGGCACCGAGAATGATCGAAGGAGATTTTGCACCCGGGTTTTTCGTGAAACACTTTATCAAGGATATGGCGATTGCCCTGGAGTCTGCCGAGGAAATGGGGATGATGACCCCTGGACTGAAGTTGGCGAAAGCGCTCTATGATGAATTAGCTGATCAAGGGGACGAAAACAGCGGAACCCAGGCACTGTACAAGTTGTTCCAATAAAGGATTCCATGAAAAAAGACCGTTTGAGTTGAATGAGGCTTGGACGGTCTTTTGAATGTTTGCTAAACCATTGAAAAGGAAGCAAAGGCGATAATAGCAAATAAAATAAGAATCGCATACAGGCCGACGGCGACAATCCCGCAAACGAGCCCGGCAACTGCCATGCCCCTGCCGGCTTCACCGGTTTTCTTAATAGCGTCCATTGATCCTTTAGCAAAGACGATAGCAATAATCCCTAAGATAAGTCCGATATAAGGAACGACGACCGCGAGAATACCAAGAACCATTGCCGCAATTGCTTTTCCGTTCGTTTGCGGCGGAGCGGAATGAACAGGTTGTTGTTCGGACATGAGAAACCCTCCTTTTATTTTGTAATCTATGCAACACCTTTATTATCATAACATAATTCTTAACGGCTATCCCTATTTTCAACAGGTCCAATCCCTTTGACAAACACCGAAAAGACGGGGAAAATAAGAGATGGAAATGACAAGTTCAGTCAAGGAGGTTCACGATGGAATACAGGATTGAAAAAGATACGTTAGGTGAAATGAAGGTGCCGGCCGACAAGTTGTGGGCGGCGCAAACCCAGCGCAGTAAGGAAAACTTCAAAATTGGCTGGGAGAAGATGCCGAAGGAGATCATCAATGCTTTTGCGACTTTGAAAAAAAGCGCGGCTCTCAGCAATCAGAAACTCGGCAAGCTCCCGGATGATAAGGCAGAAGTCATTGCAAAGGCAGCGGATGAGGTGATTGAAGGGAAATGGGATGATCACTTTCCTCTAGTTGTATGGCAGACAGGCAGTGGCACTCAGTCGAATATGAATACAAATGAAGTCATCGCCAATAGAGCCAATCAAATCTTGGAGGAGCAGGGGAGCGAAACCCGCGTTCATCCCAATGACGATGTGAATATGTCGCAAAGCTCCAATGATACCTTTCCAACGGCATTGCATGTGGCTTCAGTCGTTTATGTATATAAACAGGTCCTGCCGGCCCTTAAGGAACTGAAAGAAACATTCGAGAAGAAAGAAAAACAGTTCGATGATGTTATCAAAACCGGCCGTACGCACTTACAGGATGCCACGCCACTTACGCTCGGCCAGGAAATCAGCGGTTGGCGCTATATGTTAGAAAGAAATGAGACATTAATTGAGGAAAATACCGATAAAATGAGGTCGTTAGCGATCGGCGGAACGGCTGTAGGAACAGGGCTGAATGCCCATCCTGAATTCGGAAATATGGTCGCCAAGGAAATCAGTAAAGCGACCGGCCTTGATTTCCACTCATCCCCAAATAAATTTCACGCACTGACAAGCCATGACGAGGCAACTGTCGCGCATGGCGCGCTAAAGGCATTGGCTGCAGATATGATGAAAATCGCAAACGATGTTCGCTGGTTGGCAAGCGGTCCTCGTTGTGGATTAGGCGAATTGACCATCCCGGCTAACGAACCGGGAAGTTCCATTATGCCGGGTAAAGTCAACCCGACCCAGGCGGAAGCGGTGACGATGGTCGCTGTACAAGTTATGGGTAATGATTCCGCCATCGGGATTGCGGCCAGCCAGGGGAACTTTGAACTCAACGTATTCAAGCCTGTCATCGGCTACAATTTCTTGCAGTCGGCTAAGTTACTCGCGGATTCGATGGTTTCTTTTAACGAAAAATGCGCGGTGGGCATTGAACCGAATCATGATGTCATCAAGGAACATTTGAATAACTCCTTGATGCTCGTAACGGCTTTGAACCCGCATATCGGTTATGAGAAAGCCGCAACCATTGCGAAGAAAGCTCATCAGGAAGGATTAACCTTGAAAGAAGCGGCTGTGGACAGTGGGCTTCTGACCGAAGAGCAGTTCGAGCAAATGGTGAAACCTGAAGAAATGACACATCCAAAAGAATAGCAAGCGTTCCACTGACCGGGGCTATCGACAGCTCCGGTTTTTTTATATTTCGAATGGCGTCGATTTGTTGGATTTTGTCGCATTTTGAATGAAAATAATTGCCCTCAATCAGAAATTTCGATTTACTTTTTACTAGATTTCCATATAGAATAATAGATGTGGCTGATACATATCACAGGAGGTGACAGAAAGGGAACAGTCAACAAAGAATAGTCAATCAATTCAATCATTTGGGGGAATGAATGTGAAGTTTAAAGCAACAGCAGCCTTATTGATTTTTTCCTTAGTTTTGTTGGGAGCGCTGCCATCCAGTCTGGCCGGGAAGTTTACGGGTAAGGCTTCAGCTCAAACAATGGACGGACTTCCAAAAGTTAAGGACATTGGACCCAAGTTGCGCCATCAGGCGGAAGACGAAGACTTTAAGAAGAAGTTTAAAAAGTCTCTAAAAGATGCTGCCGAAGAACTGTCCGAAGATGGAGATAAAGCAAATAGCGAGTCCACTGAAGGGGATAGCAACGAAAACGGTGGTTCCACTAAGTATTTCCTTTCTCTCGATAACAAGGGTAGCGTTTCTGGTGGTTACAGCTTGGAACCATACACCAAAAGAGGAGAAGGCGAAAACGTGGTTGTCTATGTTGCGCAAAATATAGATTGGCCCGCTGATCAGGACCGCCCAACTCTTCAAATAACCCAGGAGCAGGTTAATGCCCTGATTACTGAATTTGACAGCAACATCTATCCGAAAGAAACTGAGTTTTTCGGATCACCTGTAGAACATACAGGTGCCAGTGCTCTTTTTGATGATGTATTGCGGAATTCCGGATTAGACGTACCGACAGACTATTATAAGGGCGAAGACGGTAAGGTCATGCTGCTTATTGATAACTTTCAGGATGTAAGTTATTATGACCCCACTTATCCGTTCTATATAGCTGGTTTCTATTCATCGCTGTATGAGCTTTACTTTGATCGTAATATCGTAAATATTGATGCGGCTAATATCGTAAGGTCCACTGGTTCTTATGGGACATTGGCCCACGAATTCCAGCATTTGATTCACGATGATAATGACAGTAATGAAGTAACATGGTTAAATGAGGGAATGTCTGACCTTGCGGAATACCTGGTTGGTTACGGGCATCCCGAAGGGCACATTCAATATTTCTTGAATCACCCGGAAAATTCGCTTGTTACTTGGGATGAATACTTAAATTCTCCGACTGGTCCGGAAACCTTGGCGGATTACGGTCAAGCTTATTTGTTGGAGTATTACTTACTAAAGCATTACGGCAAAAGCTTCATTCAGGATCTTGCTAAAGACAAGGCAAACGGAATTGCCAGTGTCAATGATGCGTTAAGCGATGAGAATACCGGAATAAACTTCGAAGAGCTGTTCAGGCGTTTCAGCATTGCGCTGACCGTTGACAGTCCGGAGCCGGGGAACGGCATTTACAACTTCGAAGATCTTGATTTGCAAGTTAATTATCGTTCAGCGGAAGACACCGATAAAGAAGGAGTTCCGGCCTGGGGCGCGGATTATATTGAACTAAACCCAGGAAATAAAATACGTCAAATCACGTTCGACGGGGTGAAATTTTTACCGACGCCTTGGGATGTGGTCAGTGATCCTTCTGAAAGCGGAGGACATGGGCAGGTACTATACAGCAACCAGGGTAATAAGCTCGACAATCGCTTGATTTTAAAAGCCGATTTGACAGAAGTTGAAGAAGCAACGCTAAATTTCGATACCTATTATAATATCGAAAAAGGATGGGACTTTGCTGTTGTTCAAGTTTCTACAGATGGGGGTAACACATGGACAACACTGAGCAACGAAGATACGACATCGAAGCATGCAGAGGGTGCTCTTGATTATGTAACAAATCATATTCCCGGGTTTACCGGTACAAGCAACGGCTGGACTGAGGAAAGTTTTGATCTCTCAAGTTATGCTGGCCAGGAGGTCCTGGTTTCGTTTCGCTATTTGACTGATCCGGCAGCTGTTTATCCGGGTTGGTACATCGATAACGTCGAAATTCCGGAGATTGGCTTCAGCAATGATGGAAGTTCGCTTGATGCTTTTAGCAGCCTTGCTGAGATTTTACAAGAGAGTACAATCAAATATGCTGTGAGCTTTGTTCATGAAAAGACTTCCGGGCAGGATGAGGATAAGCATCACTATCAAGTTTTGAATGTCGAACCATTTGATGTCACAGAGGCGGAAGCTCAATCGATCAAAGAATTCTTGAGCGGTGGAAATACTTATATGATCGTTTGGCATCCGACTGGCCCCGAAAGTACCGACCCTGTTCCTTACAGCTATAACATTTTGACGAACGGGGATCTACACAAAATGAAAAACAAAAAAGAAGACAGTAATGATTAAAGGTTGAAAGTTTGGCGCTCGGGTTAATACCCGGGCGTTATTTTTTTTGTCAAGGTTACTTTAAAACACCAGTAGTACTTCAGATTTGAGTGATTTTTTAGAAAATATGACCATTGGCCCATTTTTTGGATGGTACTATTTGTTCATTTTTCATTTTTTTCAAAATGATTGCAGGAAAATAACGATTTGTTTTGAAAGGGTTTACAAAGTTCGACTTATCTCTTTAGGAAAATGTCATGTTGTACACGAAGGGTGGCGCTGTCCGAAGCACGTACGGTTATACGGCTTACGGCAAAATGGATAAGGAAGCCTACACGTTCAAGGGTAAGAACAACCCAGATCCTAACCGGCCGGATCCGTACAATGTCTATCGGTATAACCATAAGCGTTGGGATCCGCACACTCAGAACTACGACATGGGCTTCCGGAACTATTCCCCGGGCTTGAACCGCTTCCTGACCCGTGACATGTACAACGGAGCGTTGTCGAACCTGAGGATATCGACCGATCCGTTCACCATGAACCGCTATGCTTTTGCGGGCGGGAACCCGATATCCAACGTAGAACTGGACGGGCATATGTACATGATCGCCGCAGGCGGAGGCGGCGGCTCGAGTGGGTCTAGTGATTCCAGTAGCGGATCTTCGAGTTCGTCGGCTAGTTATGTTGGATCTTTCCTCAGTGGAGCCAGAGAATTTGCATTAGCTAATGTCTCCCTTGGTCTTGTAGAGGATGAAAAATCCAATCCTGTTCATCCAAAAACCTATGAAGTTGGTCAGCTCTTCGGAGACCTTGTGACCACACTTGTAGGACTCCTCGAAATAGGTACAGGTGCCGCGGGTGAAGTAGGTGGTGTTGCTCTTGATGCGACAGGTGTAGGAGCAGTGGTAGGCGTCCCTCTAAATGTTGCTAGTGCAGGATTGATTGCACATGCAGCTGCGACCACCGGAAACTCACTCAAGAGCACCGTTGGGGACACCAAGGATTTGTTTACGTATATTAAGGGATCTTCCGGTCGGGCTGATGACTCCTATACAGTGGCCAGAAATGGCCGACAGATATTCAGAGACAGATGGCCCAAAGGGACATACTTCAGGGAATTCTTAATAGGAGATGATGGGGATAGTATGAATGATGAAATGAAAAACTTTTTGAATGACTTTGTTGAATTGGTTTCCAAGAGGTGATTATCAGTTGAATAAAAAAGAATTGAAGTCTAACTTGTTGAAGTTTATATCTAGCTCTCTGATCAGGCGATTTTTCGTTCGCATCTTTTCACCAACCCAATAACGATTTCTCCTTTCTTTATTTTAACAAAAATCTGTAATTGCGTTGGTTTGGCAGCTCAAGAAAAGAAGAATATATATTATTATTCATTTAGACTGCTAAACCACACTGGTAAGTAAAGGATGGTTGTTATGAAAAATCTATGGGCATATTTTTCACTAATATTTATAAATCTTGTTGAATCCAGAAAAAAACTTGGAAGATTCTATGAGATTTGCATGAAAATCATTGACACTCCGGGTATAAAATCGAATTATAAAATCTCTGCATTCCTTTATATAGCCACTATTGTTGAAAGAATATCTGATCACAAACTTGACGAATTTGTTCAAAGGGTTAACCAAATCATTGATAACAGCGATGAAAACCTTACTCTAAATAATTCTGAGTTTTTTAATCTAAGTGTTAGTATTGCGTATTATGAAAAGATAGGTCGGAGTATAGATGAACATAAAGATACAGCATTAATAAGCCGATATCTGGAAATTGCGGATAAACATTTTCTGAAATCAGAGAAAATGTCTCCCAATCTATCTGAACTTGTATACGCCATGCTTTTACGGCTAAATGTGTATTTAAATCTCGAAAGATATCAAGAAATCATCAAAATATGCCATAAGTATTTGGAACAATACAAAAAGATTTGTTCAAGAGAACAATTAGATATGATACTATTTCATAAAGCCAAGAGCTATGCCAAATTAAATGAACTTCAAATAGCTTACGACATTTATCAAAGTATAAAAACCAGATTTTCAAAAAATGATGACATGGGCCAGTATGTATTATTTCATATTTTTCATGATACAGGGAGATATCATGAAAAAAATGAGGAATACGAAAAGTCACTAGAGTCTTATCAAAGATCTCTTATATTTTTAAATGAGTTGGACAATGATTATCAATCCCAAATGGCCCCAAATATATTGGAACGAATAAAGTCTATTGAAAATCAACTGGGAGATGAATAGAATGAATGATTTTGGAGTTATTCGATAATAAGTCAGTAGTGATGGAAAAATCCCACTTTTAAAACTTACCGCCTATTGGACGAAATTATTAATATTTGGGGTGAAATGGTCATGAATGCAAAAGAGTTTAAGAAAACAATCAATAATTGTTTGGTGTCAAACGGTTTTTCGAAACAAGGCGGATTTTATTATAAGAGTGGCCCTGATGTAATATCTGTTTTGGGATTACAAAAATCAAATTACGATAGCTGCTACTATATAAATGCGGGATTGGTAGTAAAGGAAATAAATCCAAGGTTACCATTTCCACAAGAAGCTGACGGGGATATTCGATTCAGACTAAATTTTGAACTGGATGGGCATGAAACTGATTGTATTAAATTTGAACAGATTTCGGATAGCCATAATTTATCAAATATATTAGAGAAAAAAATAACTGAATTTGTTAATCCCTCATTAGACTTAAAGGGTTTGAAAGACTTGTTAATTAAGCACCCGGTACTTCTATATCAGACTAAACTTGATGCGAAAAAATATTTAGGTATTGAGACTTAGGAAACAAAAAAAAAGAGACAACCCCTACATGGGTTTAGAAACTTATAATGAGGTAATTTAATTAATACAA
>DASTWO010000182.1:0-4972 GCA_035776675.1 Caryophanales bacterium | reverse complement strand
ATTTCACTTGCATCGCCATCGGCATTTCTCCGATTTCATCAAGAAAGATCGTGCCGTTGCTGGCCCTTTCGAACTTCCCGGGCTTTCCGCCTTTTCGGGCTCCTGTGAACGCGCCGTCCGCATACCCGAACAGCTCGCTTTCCAACAGGTTTTCCGGGATCGCTGCGCAGTTTACCGCCACAAACGGTCCATTTTTTCTCGGGCTGGACTCGTGGATGGCTCTCGCGAACAATTCTTTTCCCGTTCCGCTTTCGCCTTCCAGCAACACTGTCGCTTCGCTGGCTGCCACCCGTTGGGCTTTCCGGACGGCTTCCTTCATCTCGGCACTTTGATAGATGATCCGCTCGAAGCCGTTTGCCATCGATTCTTCTGGTGCACGGCTCAGGTTGATCAAAGCGCCTTTGACCTGTCCCATTACTTTGATCGGTGTGACTTTCCCCGATACTTTTCTTGCAAGCTTCGGGAGTTCGGCTGTGAATTCACTGCCGGTTATGCCGCCTTCGGCTGATAACTTCTGTAAGATGCTGCCTACACCGGGTAAATCCGTCACGTGGGCCGGGGCCTTTCCGGCTGGGATCCCGAGAAGTTGTTCAGCTGAGCGATTCATGAAGGTCAGGTTCCCTTTGTCATCGGTTGCCGCCATTCCTTCCGATATGGTTTCGCTCACCGCTTGCAAGGTGCCGCGTGTGTATAGCAAATCTCCGATCAGCCTTGAGATTTTCGTGAGGAAATCGGCATATCCGTCCAATCCATGAAGCAGCTGTTCTCTTTGGATGTCATTGAAAGCGACCAGACCGAGGACGCCCACCGGCTTTTCGCCGAATATGGGGTTTGCGACGTGCGCCGTTTCTTTGCAAAGGGACCTGAGTCCGCAGTCTTTGCAGATGTCATCCGAGCGGGGATTGTCCACTCTGACTGCCGCTCCGGATCTTAACGCCTGGCCGAAGGCCGAATCCGGATGCAATTGTTCCCCAATGCGATGTCGGCAGGGACCCGTTCCGGCAATCCGTACCATTTGGTCATTGACCAAAGTTGTCTCAAGGTTCAAAACGGCTGAGACCGCATCGAGAATCTGTTGGCAATCCTTCAAGTCCTGCATGGTTTGATCCATTCTTATTTCTCCTCCAGCCCGACATTTCTCCCTTAAATGTCCGCTAAACCGGAAGATTTGTCAAGATGGTTTCAGGAATTCGCGGAATAGGCGACTTCATGGCTATGAGCCAAGTAGGTTTCCTGTTCTTCCAGCGGCTCGAAAATCTTGAAATGGCAAAGTTTCTTCCCATATACGTGGATGGTGATCACCGTTTCGTCCCCTTCTGCTTCAAGGACGTGGCAGTCCGCCGGAGGGAGCAGTTGGCCGGTGCTCTGTTCATTGATGGTCAAAGTTCCGGCGTGGCGAAGTTTGACCACATAGTCGGACACTTTCCCGATTTGCAGATAATTCGTGACTTTCATGCGACCGGCTACCACTCCTTCGACTCCCCATGTGCCGTCGTGATCGTGGATTGGCGTTTGTTGCCCGGGCTGCCAGGCCAATGCGATGATTTCGAAACGATCTTGAGGGTCATGATAAAGCGGGTAGCGAGCGTAGTGATCCGGGCATGGGACCCGTTTGTCTGCAGGTAGCCATGACGCATCACAGATCAGTTTGCTAATGAGACGCTCAGCCTCCGTCATCCGTTCCTTGGCATTTTTATATTTTTCGACAACCGCGGTCATTTCTTCTATGAATTCTGTCAGTTTGTTCATTTTCGATCGCCTCCTTCTTTTCTATAATGCAAATTGCGTGCCAGCTTTGTGTAACTGTTAATGAGAGGATTGCCATTGTGGCTGGTGGATTTCATCCCGAATTGACTCTCAAATTGAGACGATTTTCATATCAAAACCGCTTGGAAGCGGCCCAGGAGTAAAGAAATTCAATATGAGTTGTCCGTTGACCTAATGTATGGTAAGGTAAAATGAGATTATTGCAGTTATATCCGGTTTTTCTACCGGAGACCGTTGAATATAAACATACAGACTCGGGGGTGAATTCCATGTGGCAAACCATACTTACGATCCTGCTGATTGCCGTATCCGTGGGCATTATTATTGTTGTTCTCTTGCAATCGGGGCGGAGCGCTGGGTTGTCGGGAGCGATCACTGGCGGTGCTGAACAATTATTCGGAAAGAAGAAAGCTCGTGGCATTGAGGCGGTATTGACCCGTGTTACTGTCATTTTGGCTACTCTGTTCTTTCTGTTAGCCATTGGCGTTGCCTATTTCGTATAATTGAGAAAGCCTAGAAGAACAACAGGCGGCTGTCCTGTTGTTTTTTTGTGGAATCGGGTCGGGGCAAGCATGATTCTCCAACTTCAGGCGCCCATCCGCCAGGGCGTTTTTCATTTAATGGTGACTTATCTGTTTTCATCAAACGTATTAAGGGAAAACTATTCGGGGAGGCCGATAGACAATGAAGATTATACCACCCAAGCCGTTTACTTTTGAAGGCGGTGAGCGTGCGGTTCTGCTTCTACATGGATTTACAGGAAATACTGCTGATGTCCGGATGCTCGGGCGTTTTCTGCAGAAAAGAGGCTATACGTGCCATGCGCCTTTATATAAAGGTCACGGAGTTCCTCCCGAAGAGCTTCTGGAGACAGGACCGGAGGATTGGTGGCAGGATGTCGTAGACGGTTACAATCACTTAAAGGAATCCGGTTACGATGAAATTGCCGTTGCGGGATTGTCCCTCGGAGGGGTATTTTCACTGAAAGTCGGTTACACTTTTCCTGTAAAGGGGATTGTGCCGATGTGCGCGCCCATGACGGCGAAAAGCGAAGAAAATCTCTACGATGGTGTCGAGAAATACGCCCGTGAATATAAGCAATATGAAGGAAAACCGAAAGAGCAAATCAAGGAAGAGATGGATCAGTTTCGCGAAATCCCGTCAGATACGTTAAAGAACGTAGGGATATTAAACGATGATGTGTATAGCCATATTGACGAAATTGAGGCGCCGATCTTTGTCGTACAGGCGAGGCAAGATGAGATGATTAACACGGAAAGCGCTGAAATGATTCATGACAAAGTAGCGTCAGAGGATAAGTCGTTGAAGTGGTATGAGAATTCTACTCACGTCATTACTTTAAGCAAAGAAAAGGAACAATTAAATGAAGATATTTATAAGTTTCTGGAAGGACTTGATTGGTCATCCTAAGCAAAGGAACCCGTTTATAAGCAGGAAGGGAGGAGAAATACAATGGACCAAGAACGAATTGAGCATTTATTGAAATATATGCGTGAAGAGGCCGATAAGCCGTTGAAAATTTCCGAGTTGGAGACGGCCTTCGGGATTGAAGATTCCAGTGAATTCAAGGAGTTCGTCAAGACCCTTAATTACATGGAAAACGAAGGATTGCTGGTTCGAACCCGAAGCAATCGTTATGGGCTTCCTGAAAAAATGAACCTTGTCAAAGGCACTGTGCAGGGCCACGGAAAGGGGTTCGCTTTCATCATTCCGGAAACGGAAGGGCAGAAAGATGTTTACGTCTCGCAGTCGGATATGAATGATGCAATGAACGGAGATACCGTACTTGTCCGTCTGGCAGCCAAATCTTCAGGAAGCCGGCCGGAGGGCGCCGTTGTCCGCATTTTGGAACGCGGGGTGAAAGAAGTTGTCGGCACTTACATGGACAGCAAGCATTTCGGGTTTGTCCGCGCCGATGATAAGCGGATTGCCAACGATATTTTTATTCCGAAGAGCGTAGCGAACGGCGCGGTTGAAGGCCACAAAGTTGTGGTCAGGATCATCAAATATCCGGAAGGGAAAATGAGCGCCGAAGGCGAAGTGACCCAAATTCTCGGTCATAAAAACGACCCGGGCGTTGATATCCTGTCGATCATTCATAAGCACGGCTTGCCGCAGGAATTTCCGGATGAAGTGATGGAAGAAGCCAACTCGGTGCCGGATGAAATTGATCCTGGGGAGATAGAAGGTCGCCGGGATCTTCGCGATGAGACGATCGTGACAATTGATGGCGCGGATGCAAAAGACCTTGACGATGCTGTCAATGTTGTGAAACTTGATAACGGAAACTATAAGCTGGGCGTTCACATTGCCGATGTCAGTTATTATGTGAAAGAAGGATCGGCCATTGATGAGGAAGCATTCGAACGCGGGACAAGCTCCTATCTAGTCGACAGAGTCATTCCGATGATTCCGCATAGATTGTCAAATGGGATCTGTAGCTTGAATCCCCAGGTAGATCGCCTGACGCTTTCATGTGAAATGGAGATCACGCCGAAAGGGGAGGTCGTGGAACATGAGATTTTTCCGAGTGTGATTCGCACAAATGAACGGATGACTTACACGGATGTTCGGAAAATTTTACAGAGGGAAGACCAGGATGTACTCGATCGCTACAGCGATCTCGTTCCTTTCTTCCAAACGATGGGTGAACTGGCTAACATCTTGACGGAGAAGCGGAAACAGCGAGGCGCGATTGATTTCGATTTCACTGAAGCCGAAGTATTGGTTGATGATAAAGGTCATCCAACCGACGTTGTTATCCGTGAACGTTCGGTAGCGGAACGATTAATTGAGGAATTTATGCTGGCGGCGAACGAGACCGTTGCCGAGCATTTCCATTGGATGGAGCTTCCGTTTATTTACCGGATTCACGAAGACCCGGATCAGGAAAAGCTTGAGAATTTCTTCAAGTTCATTACGAATTTCGGATATGTCGTCAAAGGAACAGCGGATACTGTGCATCCGAGAGCCTTACAGGGATTGCTTGAAGAAGTGAAGGGAGAACACGAAGAGGCGGTCATCAGCAAGGTGATGCTGCGTTCGATGCAACAGGCGAAATATCATCACAAAAGTCTGGGCCACTTCGGACTGGCAGCTGACTTCTACACACATTTCACTTCACCGATACGCAGGTACCCGGATTTAATCGTTCACCGCCTGATTCGTACGTATTTAATTGAAG
>DASTWO010000181.1:0-5227 GCA_035776675.1 Caryophanales bacterium | reverse complement strand
CTTGAAAAAAGACGGCAAAATCATAACCGAAGTTTCTCTTGTGTCCAAATCCAATGTGCCTCGTGCGTCCTGGTGGCAATTGTTTAAACGTTCCATCGGAAACTTTACAGTTCAGTCGAATTTCCACTAGTTTTGTCACCCGTGAAGGAATTGAAAGTTAGATATCGAAGAAGAAGAGACAGAGCGGCTATAGCCGTATAAGAATTTTGATGAGGAGGAAGGACTGTGAGTCTGGGGATTGATCTTGAGATCAAAGGAAACGTGTTGTGTATTCGCCTGGAAGGAGAATTGGACCATCATACCTCCGGGCAGCTTCGGGCGCAAGTGGAAGAAGCCCTTGACCGAAATCAGATCAAACATATCGTGATGAACTTGGAGCAGTTGAAATTCATGGACAGTTCCGGATTGGGCGTGATTTTGGGCCGATATAAACGTATTAAAAACGCGGGTGGTGAAATGGTCGTGTGTGCGATCTCCCCATCAGTGAAACGTTTATTTGAAATGTCGGGCATGTTTAAGATTATTCGTCTTGAAGAAAATGAAACTTTCGCATTACGAAACCTGGGGGTGGCTTAGGTGAGAAATGAGATGAGCCTCCGGTTTTCCGCGAAAAGTGAGAACGAATCATTTGCCCGCGTTACGGTCGCTTCTTTTATCGCGCAACTCGACCCGACGATGGATGAACTGACTGAGATCAAAACGGTTGTTTCGGAAGCTGTGACGAATGCCATCATTCATGGCTATGAGAACAATCCTGAAGGCATGGTTTACATTAGTGTCCAACTTGAAGACGCTCTTGTCCGCATGACCATTAAGGATGAGGGCATCGGGATTCAAAACCTCGATGAGGCGCGAATGCCATTGTACACAACAAAGCCTGAATTGGAACGTTCCGGAATGGGTTTCACTATAATGGAAAATTTCATGGACGAAGTCGAAATAGAAACGGACGAAAATCATGGAACCATCATTCATTTAACAAAATTTCTGACGAAAAACAAAGCTTTAAGTCATTAAGGGGTTCTGCTAATGGATGTGGAGGTTAGCAAAGATCAAAACGAGCCGTTTTTAAAAGACGAGGAAGTCAAGAAACTCATTCGACGCAGCCAGGATGGCGATCAGGAAGCCCGCAATTTAATAGCCGAGAAAAACATGAGGTTGGTATGGTCCATTGTCCAACGGTTTCTAAACCGGGGTTATGAAGCTGATGATCTCTTTCAAATCGGGTGCATCGGTTTGTTGAAATCCGTTGATAAATTCGATTTGTCTTATGACGTGAAGTTTTCGACATATGCGGTGCCCATGATCATTGGGGAAATTCAGCGATTTATTCGAGATGACGGGACCGTAAAGGTTAGCCGATCGTTAAAGGAGACCGGCAATAAAGTCCGCAAAAAGAAAGATGAATTAGCAAAGAAATTCGGTCGTGATCCAACTGTGAATGAGATTGCTGAGGAGCTTGATTTATCGCCTGAAGATGTCGTTATGGCACAGGAAGCTGTACGTGCACCGTCTTCAATCCATGAAACGGTTTATGAAAACGACGGTGATCCGATAACGCTTCTCGATCAGATGGCGGATGAATCAGAAGGCAAATGGTTCGATAAGATCGCTTTGAAAGAAGCTGTCCGCCATTTGAATGAAAGAGAACGGCTTATTGTTTACTTAAGATATTATAAGGATCGGACGCAATCGGAAGTCGCCGATCGCCTGGGCATTTCGCAGGTTCAAGTTTCCAGGTTGGAAAAGAAGATACTCGTGCAAATTAAGAGCCAAATGGGAGAAGAATAATCCCGTTTGGCTTTTTCTTATTGGCGTAATTTCCCCATAAGCAAATAATGGATAATGATGAGAGTCAGAATGAGGTTCGCAAATAGAAAGCATACTAAACATAAAAGCGTGAGGTGAGTGCAGTGGAAACGATAAATATTTATCTTCGTATGCGCCACCGTATCCAGGTTCAGCCCGACCAAACGATCCGTTTAGGACAGTTGGCTGAAATAGTGGCTCCACCCGAGCTGAAAGAGACTTTGAAGGACTTGGTCCTGCACCAAGTGCAGAAAAAGGACCGAAATTATATCGTCATTGATGCGATGCGCGCGATACAAAAGGTTCATGAAGGGAATCCGGAACTGGATATCCAAAGCATTGGCCCCGCACAAACGATTATTGAAATCAAATATCCAAAGAAAACCCTCGCTCCGGTTTACTTTTGTGGCGTGTGGGTTTTATTGTTTATCGGTGCGGCTTTGGCCATCATGAACTTTCACGAAGATGTCAGCATGCAAGGCGTTCAACAGAAAATTTACAAAATCGTGACCGGAAAAGAAAACTATAGACCGTTGATCATGCAAATTCCTTATTCTGTTGGGCTCGGCGTCGGAATGATTTTGTTCTTCAATCATTTATTCCGTAAACGATTCAACGAGGAACCGAGTCCTCTTGAAATTGAGATGTTCAATTACCAACAAGATCTGGACCGTTATATCACCTTCCATGAAAAAAGAGAAACCGGGTCGAGGTCCGATGACGATTAAGGCAGCGATTTTGATCATCGTCAGTTTTGCTGACGGCGTGATTGTCGGTTCAGGTTTTGTCGCTTTTTTAATTGTTCTGGGGATCATTCCAAGACTAATGCAGTTGACAAAAACCCAGTCTTTTGTAAGAGCCTATGAGTGGAGCGTGATTAGCGGAGCCTTGATTGGTGGATGGTTTGGTTTACGTGGCGTAGGCTTAAATCTTTCCGTATTGTGGTTGATTCCGATTGGCTTGGCCTGCGGTATTTTTATCGGGATGTTAGCCGCTGCTTTAACAGAAGTATTGAATGTTTTGCCGATTTTGGCAAAAAGAATTGGAATCGGCGAGACCAAGATCATTATTTTATTGATGGCGCTGGTGCTTGGAAAGATTGTAGGCTCCATTTTTCACTGGACTTATTTCGTCGACCAATGATAATCCGGAATCGAATATTTGAAATAGGAGGGACTTGATTTGGCTGTTAAATTGAATAATCCGGCAGATTATAAGCAAAATATCAAACCGTACCAACCGAAACCGAAGGTATTTCGAAATTGCATCAGAGCGTTTTGGACCGGGGGATTAATTTGCGCCTTTGGCCAATTGATCGCGAATTTCTATGTGGCTTTTTTTGATTTCACGGAAACAACTGCGGGAAATCCTACCACAGCTACCTTGATATTGATTGCATCTTTGTTAACGGGATTTGGGGTCTATGACAAAATTGGGCAGTTTGCTGGAGCCGGGTCGCTTGTTCCGGTTACAGGGTTTGCTAATTCCGTAACAAGTGCGGCACTTGAACATAAGAGTGAAGGATTGGTTTTGGGCGTAGCGACCAATTTGTTTAAATTGGCGGGTGCGGTTATCGTTTTTGGGGTAGTCGCGGCTTATGTTGTCGGGCTGATTCGTCTAGCCTTCAAGGCATTGATTACTTAAGTAAAGCATCATGGTGAAAAGGAAAAGTGTTCGACTAGGGTACTTCCTATTTTCAGAAGGAAACAGAAGGTGAAAACATGGCAGTCAAAAGAAAACAAACCTGGCAGTTCAAAAATGATATATATCTTACTTCGACGGGAACAGCAACGGGCCCAAAGGAAGCAAAAGGTCCCCTTTCATCTTACTTTGACCAGACATATGACAATTTGTATTGCGGTGAAGATAGTTGGGAGCTTGCCGAACGGCGTCTTATGGAAGATGCTGTTATGACATGCTTAAGGAAAGTGAATCAAGCGGAAAGCAACATCGATTTATTTCTTGCCGGTGATTTGTTGAATCAAATTGTCACGGCTAATTTCTCCGCAAAGAAACTGCAAATTCCTTATCTCGGAATGTTTGGCGCTTGTTCTACCTCAATGGAAACACTGGCTGTAGGAGCGGCATTAGTTGATGCGGGTTTTATTGACCGTGCCATCGCCGCAGTAAGCAGCCATAATGCTACGGCGGAACGTCAGTTTCGCAATCCGACAGAATATGGGGGTCCTCGCCCGCCGACTTCGGAATCAACAGTAACTGGAGCGGGAGCTGGATTGATATCCCGTGAAGCCGGTCCAGTCAAAATTACGGAAGCGACCATTGGAAAAGTGTTTGATTGGGGAATTAAAGATGCGAATGATATGGGTTCGGCAATGGCGCCGGCTGCTGCAGACACAATTGCATCCCATTTAACACAGACGGGACGCGAGGTCAGTGACTATGACCTTATCTTGACCGGTGATCTTTCAAGTGTCGGAACGCCAATCTTGAAGGAATTGCTTTATGAACGAGGATTTGATATTTCCGCCGTTCATCAGGATTGCGGGTTAATGGTGTACCGTCCCGACCAGAAGGTATTTGCCGGCGGCAGCGGCTGTGCTTGTTCCGCAGTAGTGACTTACGGATACATTGTTGACGAGTTATCTCGCGGAAATTTGCAACGGGTGCTTGTTGTGGCAACCGGATCGCTGCACAGCCCGACCATGGTGCAGCAAAAAGAAGCATTGCCGACTATAGCGCACGGAGTTGTTCTTGAAGCAGCGGGAGGAGGCGAATCGTAATGGAATACTTGCTTGCATTTGTCGTGGGCGGTTTGATTTGTGTGATCGGTCAAATTTTATTGGATGTGTTTAAATTAACGCCTGCCCATGTTGTGGTTTCATTTGTTGTAGCGGGCGCAGTCCTGGACGGATTCGGCTTGTATGATCGATTGATTGAATTCGCAGGAGCCGGCGCCACCGTTCCGATTACAAGTTTTGGACACTCATTGTTGCACGGTGCCATGAATGAAAGCCAGGAAGGGGGAGTCCTGGGGTTGGCCATCGGGATTTTTCAATTGACTGCTGCAGGGATTTCCTCGGCGATTTTATTCGGGTTTATTGTTGCCGTGATCTTTAAACCAAAAGGTTGATGACAAATGGAGCGAAGAAAGGTCATTCTTGTCACTGACGGTGACAAATATGCGTTGAAAGCTGTCCAGTATACTGCCGAACAAGTTGGCGGCCGCTGTATTTCCCAATCTTCCGGGAATCCGACTTCTCTTTCGGGTGAAGAAATTGTTGAATTGATTAAAGAAACCCCGAAGGATCCGGTTTTGGTTATGGTGGATGATTGCGGCTATCGTGGTGAAGGACCAGGGGAAAAAGCAATGCGGTGTATTGCAGAACATCCTGATGTTGACGTTCTCGGTGCGATTGCCGTCGCTTCAAATACGGATTTCAAGGAATGGACGAGGGTA
>DASTWO010000180.1:0-5652 GCA_035776675.1 Caryophanales bacterium | reverse complement strand
TTTATTCGCGGAAGGAAATGGCTTCGGGTCGTCGAATGCTTTTAATGATTAACCTTTGTTGTTTTTCATAACCTAAAGAGAGAGTGTGGGAGAAAGAGGTGAAGCAGGATGCACTGGTTACCGGATGATGCGCTTGTCATTACCGTTCGTCTTTTGATTGCGGCCGTTTTGAGTGGATTGATTGGCCTGGAACGTGAGGCCAAACGACATCCCGCCGGATTTCGCACCCACTTGTTGGTGGGGATCGGCGCTTGTTTGATGATGCTTTTATCGATTTATGGATTTAATCAGTTTTTGGAGGAGCATGCCAATGCGAGACTTGATCCGGCAAGGCTTCCTGCCTATGTTGTTAGCGGCATCGGGTTTCTGGGAGCGGGCACCATCCTCGTTCATGGCGTAACTGTCAAAGGTTTGACGACTGCGGCCTCCATCTGGGCTGTGGCGGGGATTGGCCTTGTTGTTGGAAATGGGATGTATTATGCGGCAGGCTTGACGACTGCTGTGGTTATTCTAAGCTTATTGTTTTTGAATAAAGTCGAGAATAGCTTTATTAATGCACCGCGGACCGAGCAGCTGAATATTGTTGTAGAGAATAAGGCAGTGTCTTTATCGAAAGTGGTGGAGCTTGTCGAAGCCCAACAAATTAGCGTTGAAAAGGTTATCGTAGAAGATTATCCGTCAGCCGAAGAGAAGGATCTTATTAAATATGCCTTGTTGGTACGTTTTCCGGAAGGCGGCATTTCTCCGTCTATTTATGATCGATTGTATAAAACCGACCATGTTTACAAAGTCTATACGGCCGATTAGCGAAGGTGAAAATTGGGCATACTGGCGAACAGGATGATTTTACAAAACGTTGTGAAGGGGCTATACTATACTTAAGATCAAAGATAGTCAAAGTCAAAAGGGAAGGAAATCCAGTGAAAAATATTTCAGATATCATCGAGGAATATTTAAAAAAAGCTTTGAATATCAGCGGTGAAGACATTGTTGAAATCAAGCGGAGTGAGATGGCCGAAAGATTCCAGTGTGTCCCCTCACAAATTAATTATGTGATCAATACCCGTTTTACGATTGAAAGAGGGTATATTGTGGAAAGTAAAAGAGGAGGGGGCGGCTATATCCGAATTACAAAGGTACAGCCGGAAGATGAAGCCCACCTGCTTGACGAAATGATTTCTTACGTAAGTTCCCGCGCAACCCAGCAAATAGCCGAAGCGCTTGTTATTCGTTTGTTGGAAGAAGAAGTGGTTACGAAAAGAGAAGCCAAAATCATGCTTAGTGCCATTGACCGGACGGTTCTGCAAGTGGAATTGCCGCTTCGTGATGAAATGAGAGCCAACGTCCTTAAAGCGATGTTGATGACGTTGAAATATAAATAACAATCGGCGGGAGGGAATCCGATGGAATGTCAAGAATGTCATATGAGGCCGGCTACACTTCACTTTACAAAAATCATTAACGGCCAAAAGACTGAAATTCACATATGTGAACATTGCGCCAAGGAAAAAGGCGACTTTCACCCCGCTTCCAACAGCTTCTCGATTCACAACTTGCTTTCCGGTTTGCTTGGATTCGAGGATCCAATGGGAGAACCCTCTCCCGAAAGCACGTTTCAACAATCCAGCGGGTTGAAGTGCCCGGAATGCGGCATGACCTATCGTCAATTTGTAAATAGGGGAAAATTCGGTTGTGCGCATTGTTACGAAACCTTCCAGCCCAAGCTGGACCCAGTATTTCGACGGGTTCACGGCGGAAATACGACACATAAAGGGAAGATTCCGAAACGAATAGGCGGCGATATTCAGTCGCGCCGGGAATTGGATGAATTGAAGCAAAAGTTGCAAAAGCATATTAAAAATGAAGAATTTGAGCAAGCTGCCAAAGTGCGAGATCACATCCGTTCGCTCGAGGGAAAGGGGGAATAATTCGTGTCTCTTGAACGTTTTATGAATGAAGCCATCAGTCCTTGGATGAAGGCGAAGGGGCCGGACGCCGATATAGTATTATCGAGCCGCATTCGCCTGGCAAGGAATTTACGAAACTATCCGTTCCCTCTTCTGGCTTCTCCCGAAACGAACCGGGAGGCGAACGAACATATTAAGAAAAGTGTCAATGGCAAATCTTATAGTGATCTTGGTGCCTTTGACACGATTATGATTGATGATTTGAAACCGATTGAAAAACGCGCGCTTGTTGAAAAACATATGATCAGCCCACACCTTGCGGAGGAATCGGATTACGGGTCCGTCCTTATTAACGAAAAAGAGTCCGTTAGCATTATGGTGAATGAGGAAGATCACCTTCGGATTCAATGCCTGTTTCCCGGATTTCAATTGAACGAGGCGTTGACTCTGGCGACCGGCGTGGATGATTGGCTTGAGCAGGAATTAGATTATGCCTTCGATGAAACACGAGGATACTTAACAAGCTGTCCGACGAACGTCGGAACGGGAATGCGCGCGTCCGTAATGATGCATTTGCCGGCATTGGCTATGACTCAGCAAATGAATCGCATAGCCCCAGCTATCAATCAACTCGGGTTGGTAGTGAGAGGCATTTATGGAGAAGGCAGTGAGTCTCTCGGAAATGTATTTCAAATTTCAAATCAAATTACCCTTGGTAAATCAGAGGAGGACATCGTAGAGGATCTTCGCGGGGTGGCCATGCAGCTGATTCAGAGAGAACGTTCCGCAAGGAAGTCGCTGCTTGAATCATCGAGGGTCCGGATGGAAGACAGGGTATGGCGTTCATATGGTACTTTGGCCAATAGCCGAATTATACAGTCTAAAGAAGCGGCCACATGCTTGTCTGATGTTCGTCTGGGAATCGACCTTGAGTTAATTCAAGGCGTGTCACAGGATATATTAAATGAATTGATGATTTTAACCCAGCCGGGTTTTCTGCAACAATATGCAGGAAAGACCCTTGACCCGGCAGAAAGAGATGTACTGAGAGCGACCTTGATCAGAGAACGAATGAAGATGGAACAGGGTCAGGATGAATCTCATTAACAGGAGGCTGGAATCGTTATGATGTTTGGAAGATTTACAGAACGGGCGCAAAAAGTATTGGCGCTCGCACAGGAAGAAGCCGTTCGTTTGGGGCATAACAATGTTGGAACCGAACATATTCTACTTGGGCTTATTCGCGAAGGTGAAGGGATTGCCGCTAAAGCGCTAGCTTCCCTCGGTCTTGAAGCCGAAAAGATTCAAAAAGAAGTGGAGACGTTAATCGGACGCGGCCAGGAAGCCGTGCAGACGATTCATTATACACCGCGGGCGAAAAAGGTCATTGAGCTTTCCATGGATGAAGCTCGCAAGTTGGGCCACTCCTATGTTGGGACCGAACATATTCTGCTTGGTCTTATTCGCGAAGGTGAAGGTGTAGCTGCAAGGGTGCTGAACAATCTTGGCATTAGCTTGAATAAAGCCAGACAGCAAGTTCTTCAATTATTGGGCAGTAACGAGTCTTCCGCCTCCGGCCATCAAAGTGGAAGAGCGGCAGGAGGAGCTAATACTCCGACTCTTGACAGCCTCGCACGCGACTTGACCCAGTCGGCGCGGGACAGCGGACTTGATCCTGTAATCGGCCGCAGCAAGGAAATTCAGCGAGTAATTGAGGTGCTCAGTCGCCGGACGAAGAACAATCCGGTGTTGATCGGTGAGCCAGGTGTCGGAAAGACTGCGATTGCTGAAGGGCTTGCGCAGCAAATTGTGAATAATGAGGTTCCGGAGATTTTAAGAGATAAGAGAGTCATGACTCTTGATATGGGTACGGTCGTCGCGGGAACGAAATATCGCGGTGAATTTGAGGACCGTTTGAAAAAAGTCATGGACGAAATTCGCCAGGCCGGCAATATTATTTTATTTATTGATGAGTTGCATACTCTTATCGGTGCAGGCGGGGCTGAAGGCGCGATAGACGCTTCAAACATATTGAAACCGGCTCTTGCACGCGGAGAATTGCAGTGTATCGGTGCCACCACACTTGATGAATATCGTAAGTACATTGAGAAAGACGCGGCGTTGGAACGCAGATTTCAGCCCATTACTGTCGATGAACCGACAAGCGATGAGTCCATTCAAATTTTGAAAGGGTTGCGAGACCGTTATGAAGCTCACCATCGTGTCACCATTACGGATGATGCGATTGAAGCGGCGGTCCAGTTATCTGATCGCTACATTTCTGATCGGTTTCTGCCGGATAAGGCGATTGACCTGATTGACGAGGGGGCTTCGAAAGTCCGTCTCCGCTCTTACACGGCGCCGCCAAATTTGAAGGAACTTGAACAGAACCTAGAAGAGGTCCGCAAGGAGAAAGACGAGGCGGTCCAGGGGCAAGAGTTCGAAAAGGCGGCTTCGCTCAGGGATAGTGAACAGCGTTTGCGGGAACAGCTTGAGGAAACGAACAAGCAATGGAAAGAAAAGCAAGGGATGGAGAATACGGAAGTGACTCCGGAAGACATCGCCCAGGTCGTGGCGAATTGGACGGGAATTCCGGTGAAAAAGCTGGAGCAGGAAGAAAGCGAAAGGCTCTTGAAAATGGAGGAAATTCTCCATAACCGTGTTGTCGGCCAGAAAGAAGCCGTTAAATCGGTATCTCAGGCGGTCAGGCGCGCAAGAGCAGGGTTGAAGGATCCGAAACGTCCGATAGGTTCCTTCATTTTCCTGGGGCCAACCGGTGTCGGCAAAACAGAACTGGCACGGGCGGTCGCTGAGGCCTTGTTCGGTGATGAAGAGGCGATTCTCCGAATTGACATGTCCGAGTACATGGAGAAACATGCGACATCCAGGCTTGTCGGTTCTCCTCCAGGTTATGTCGGCCATGATGAGGGCGGGCAGCTTACAGAAAAGGTTCGCCAAAAGCCATATTCCGTCATTTTGCTGGACGAAATCGAAAAGGCGCACCCGGAAGTATTCAATATTCTGTTGCAAGTCCTTGAAGATGGGCGATTAACTGACTCCAAGGGGCGAGTAGTCGATTTCCGAAATACGGTGTTGATTATGACGTCTAACGTCGGGGCCAGAGAACTGAAACGTAACAGCCATGTTGGATTCAATGTGCAGAACGATGTGGCCGAATACGGAGAAATGAAAGACAAAGTGATGACGGAATTGAAGCGGACGTTCCGTCCTGAGTTTCTGAACCGGATCGACGAGATTATCGTCTTCCATGCCCTGGAAAAGGAACATCTCAAGCAAATTGTGACCTTGATGGCAGGGCAGCTGAAGAAGCGTCTGAAAGAGCAAGGGATTGATCTTGAAATGACGCCGAAGGCGGAGGAGAAAATCGTTGAGCTCGGGTTTGATCCCGATTACGGGGCAAGGCCGTTGCGGCGCGCATTGCAAAAACAAATCGAAGATCGTCTTTCCGAGGAACTGTTAAAAGGCAACATTGAAAAAGGCAAGAAGGTGAAAATCGGCATCCGAAACGGCGAGTTTGTCGTTGATGCGGCCGTGAAAGCAGGGTCATAAGCCCGTCCCCGGAAGACTGCATGTCTTTCGGGGGTTCTTTTTTATGCTGTGTTTGAGAAAGATGGGAGAAAAGGGAGAAAAAAGGGGGCGCTTATGGCAAAGCAAAAGGTGAAGTACATCTGTCAGGAATGCGGATATGAATCCCCGAAATGGATGGGTAGATGTCCGGGGTGCC
>DASTWO010000179.1:0-10594 GCA_035776675.1 Caryophanales bacterium | reverse complement strand
AACGAACGCGTCGGCATACTGGCTGAATCGGCGAAACAGCTTAGAACCAATATTCACAATGTGCCGGAACGAATTGAAGGACTGCAAAGACAGATTCGTGAACTGGAACGGGAGAATGAGTCATTGGCCGCGAAGGTCGGAAACCTTGCAGCACGGGACTTGGTGGATGATGCGAAGAAGGTCGGCGATGTTTCCGTAATTGCCAAGAAAGTGGACGTTCATGATATGAATCGACTTCGTACGATGGTCGATGAGTTGAAAGGAAAGCTTGGATCAGGTATCGTGGTGCTAGGTACTGCAAGTGATGGGAAAGTGAATTTGGCAGCCGGTGTGACTAAAGATCTGACGGAAAAAGGGTATCATGCAGGAAAGTTGATTAAAGAAGCGGCTACCCGTTGCGGAGGCGGCGGAGGCGGCCGACCGGACATGGCACAGGCCGGCGGCAAGAATCCGGAACAACTTGACGAAGCATTACAATCTGTTTTCGAATGGGTGAAAGCTGTTTCCGAATAGTCAGTTGTTGGTGTAAAATGGGATAATGAACGTAATTCAGCGGATAATAGGGGTGAGCTCAAGTGGACAAGACAATGAAATTTAATTTTCATGAAGGACCGATGGATGACAATAGTGCGAACAAGGTGCTTCTGTCCGTTTATGATGCACTTGAGGAAAAGGGGTACAACCCGATCAATCAGATTGTCGGATACTTGCTTTCCGGTGATCCGGCCTATATCCCGCGACATAAGGATGCGCGTACTTTAATCCGCAAACTTGAACGGGATGAACTGATCGAGGAACTCGTGAAATCCTATTTGGATCTTCACCGAGAAGAACGGACATGAGGGTCATTGGCCTGGATGTCGGAACGAAAACAATAGGGGTTGCCGTCAGTGATGAGATGGGCTGGACCGCTCAGGGGATTGAAACCATTTCCCGGGATTCGAATGATGAGCGATCCGGTTTCAATCGTTTGCGTGAGCTTATTGACGAGTATGAGGCGGAATCCCTCGTTGTCGGATTTCCGAAGAACATGGATGGATCCGTCGGCCCAAGAGCTGAAGCCTGCAAGCAGTTTGCGGAACAGGCTGAAGAAGCTTTTCGCCTACCGGTTTCCCTTTGGGATGAGCGATTAACGACAATGGCTGCCGAGAAAATCTTGATTTCTGCTGATATGAGCCGGAAGAAGAGAAAGAAAGTTGTTGACAAGATGGCAGCTTCCCTGATCCTGCAAGGCTACCTGGACAGCAATCACTCAGCCAAGTGAGGTGAACGAACGTGACAGACACTGAAAAAGAACGCTTTGTCATTGAACATGAAGGAGAAGAACATCTCTTCGAAGAATTGTTTCATTTTACCGTAGAGGAAACAGGCATTTCCTATATGGTTCTGATCCCGGTCGAAAACAATGCTGAAGCGGGTGAGGATGGCGAAGTCGAGGTGTTTGCCTTCCGTTATGAAGAATCGGAATCGGAAGGGGAAAAGGGTCAAGTGTCTTTCTACCCGATTGAGAATGATCAGGAATGGGATATGATCGAAGAAATGTTAAATACGTTTACACAAGAAGAGCAGTAAGCACCTTTGTTCGAGCCCCACGGGGCTCTTTTCTTTGAACTCCCGGGTTTTTGCCTTTATTAGACAATGCGTGAATTTTGTTAAAATCGGTGACATTTTGTCAAGATATTGTATAATGGGGAGATGAGAATGTACATAGTGCTCGTTTGTTCTTTGGATCTATTGCATTGTTAAGGATATTCGGCATGACAGAGTGCTATCGGAGAATGAGGGGGACAAGGGGTGCCTGTGGTGAACCGTGAACAACATTTTGAAAAAATTGAAGAACGTGCAAAGGAAGCCAAACTAGTGAGAAGAATCGTATTTTACGTGATCTTAGGGCTGGCTGTTATTCTTGCAGCTGCTGCCGGAGGCGGCTATTATTATGTGCAGAATGCATTGGAACCCGTGAATCCTGACAATGACAAGAAAGTGGAAGTCAAGATTCAGCGAGGATCCTCTTCGTCAGAAATCGCCAAAGCCCTTGAAAAGAACAACATCATTAACAGTTCACTTGTATTTCGTTATTATGTGAAATATAAGAATGTCGGTGGATTCCAGGCGGGGATTCATACGTTTTCACCGTCGATGGAGATTGACGAAATTATAGAGCAATTGCAGAAAACCGGGCGGGCCATTACGAACGTGGTTTTTAAAATGACCATACCGGAAGGACTGCGAATGACAGATGTGGCGGATACCATCGCTGAAAAAACAGATTTGAAAAAGAAAGAGATCTTGGAAAAAATGCAGGATCGCAAGTATATCAAAAGCACTTTTATGAAAGACTATCCATTTCTGACTAAGGCGATACTGGAGGACAAGATTCGCTATCCACTTGAAGGGTATTTGTTTCCCGCTACTTATTCATTTACGGAGGAAAATCCCTCGCTTGAGGCCGTCATTGACAAAATGCTCGACAAAACCGGAGAGGTCTTGCAGGATTTTCAGGCGGACATCGCGAAAAGTAAAATGAGTGTCCATGAAATAATGACTCTTGCTTCTGTCATCGAGGAAGAAGCGAAGAAGGAAGAGGGTCGCCGAATTGTTTCCAGTGTCTTTCACAATCGATTGAAAAAAGGCATGAAATTGCAAAGTAACCCGACGGTTGATTACGCTGTAAAGAAACATCGTGTAAAAATGTCAACTAAAGATACGAAAGTGGATTCACCTTACAATACGTATGTTCATAAAGGATTGCCGGTCGGACCTATTTCCAATCCGGGTAAAGGTTCTATCTCCGCTGCGGTCAATCCGAAGCAAACGGATTACTTGTATTTTTACGCTCGGCCAAGTGGTGAAATTATGGCCGCGAAGGATTATGAGAAGTTTCTGGAGATTAAACACAAGTATGAGGACGAATGGGAAGCTTACTTGAAGAAAAAGAATGAGAAACAATAATGGACACAGCCGTCCGTTCATATGAATGAAACAACAGCTGCGCTGGGTAAATTGTTAGGGAGTGAATGAATTGGCTGAAGAGAAGAAGCATTACATGACGGTAGAAGGTAAGAAAAAGTTAGAAGATGAGCTCGAAATGCTGAAAACGGAGAAACGCAAGGAAGTCGTGGAACGCATTAAGGTGGCACGAGGTTTCGGAGATCTCTCGGAGAACTCGGAATATGACGCTGCCAAAGATGAACAAGCTTTCGTTGAGTCGCGGATTTCGCAACTTGAGGAAATGATCCGCCATGCGGAAATAATAGAAGAAGATGAGTCGCATCCGGACCTTGTCTCAATCGGTAAGTCGGTTACATTTAAAGAGTTGCCCGACGGTGACGAGGAAATCTACACTATTGTCGGTAGCGCGGAATCGGATCCGTTTGAAGGCAAGATTTCAAATGATTCGCCGATGGCGAAGAGTTTAATCGGCCGTTCTGTAGGTGAAGAAGTCATTGTTCCGACACCTGGCGGCGATTTAAATGTTAAGATTGTACAAGTCAATTAAAGGAATGGATTTGGGACTTCTCTTGTTGAAAGGGAAGTCCTTTATTTTTTCCCCACTCGTTGTCTAAACCGTCGTGTTCCCGGCAAAAATGGGAACGAGGTGGTTAAGGTGAAACGCAGAAGAATGCTTCACGTCGGATTATTTTATCTATGTGGATTTTTCCTGTTAATCGCGCGTCTGGCGTATATTCAATTAATTGCGACGGAATCGTTCTCGGATGCCAATGTCAATCTGATCAAGGCTTCGGTTCAGCAACGGACGGAAAGCTTCACACTGAACAATGGTCGCGGCCATTTGCTTGGGCGGGATGGCCATCTCTTACGCGGAAACGAGAATCCGGCCTTGATTTTATTTCCTTTTTTGAAAAGGACCCATTGGAACAGTGAAAAAGTTGCCCATCTCGTTGGTGTAGATTCTAGTGAGTTGGAAGAGGCGGTTTATGATGCCCAGGTGCCCTTTGCTTTTCCGGCTGATCTCACCGTCAAACAAATGAAAGCTGTTCAGCAATTGCAGATCCCGGGGGTTTATGCGGAACCAGTGGAATCCGATTCATTTGATCCGTTTGCCGAGCATGTTCTTGGGATGATTGCGCAGAATCCGAAACTAGTGAAAGAGCGCTATCCTGAGAAACTGGAGGAAGGGATCCTTTCCAAAGATACGAAGGTTGGTATAAGCGGCTTGGAGGAAGCATTTGATCCGTTCCTGGTGTCGAGAGGCCCGTCGAAATTGGTATACCATACGGAAGCCAACGGTGCCCCGCTATTCGGACTGGAAGTGAAATATACCGGCAACGCGAGCCCGTATTACCCGCTCAATGTTCGGACTACCCTGGATCAAGACATGCAACGCATCATGCAAGATGCTGTTAAAGATGCCGGATTGAAAATAGGAGGAGCGGTCCTGCTTGAGGCAAACAGTAATAAGCTTCTGGCAATGGTAAGCCGCCCGTTGTATGATCCGCACCATCCGTATGCCGGCGGTGCCAAGAATTATATGATTTTGCCACAAATTCCGGGTTCCGTGTTTAAAATGGTCACAGCGGCTGCCGCCATTGAAAAAAACACCGTCGATCCGAACCGTCTTTTCAATTGTAATCAGACTTTGTACGGCAAGTCTGGGGCTCATCGCCAGTTAGGCATGCTGACTTTTACGGAAAGTTTTGCGCAAAGCTGCAATCATGCTTTCGGCCAAATGGCAAATGAATTGATTCAGAAGGACAGGGACTACATTGAAACCTTTGCAAAACGTTTAGGATTGATCGGGCCGGTAGGTTGGAGCGGATCCGTGTATCATATCGAATCGTTATCCCATTTCCCTAATGAGATCAAGGGCAGCATTTGGGCAGGCGATTCTTACAAGAACGTACCTAAATCGGTGGCGCAGACGGCCATTGGCCAGTTGAACGTTCGTGTTTCACCACTCGCGATCGCTAATGCGGTAGCCACCATTGCAAGAGGCGGTGAGAAACTTGCTGTGAGAGCGGCAACTGCTGTGAAGTATGACAATGGAGTGAAACTTGTATCGTTTCCGGAAAAGCCTTTGGACGGTGAAACGATAAGTCCTTATACAGCTATGAAATTACAGGAATTGATGCGGAAAGTAGTCAAATTGCCGGAAGGAACAGGTCGCCGATTGGCTGATTTGCCTTACAGCGTAGCTGGAAAGTCTGGAACAGCACAGACCGGGACCGATTCTGATGGTCAACCGGTCGACAATCAATGGTTTGCCGGTTACTTTCCGGCTGACGATCCGAAATATGTTCTCGTCGTTGTTGACTTAGCACGCCATGCGGGACAAATGAGGCCTTACCAGATTTATAAACAAGTTGTTAAAGGCCTTTATCAGCTTGATCATAACGGGACGAAAAAATAATCGTTTTCCCGAACCCTATAAAGTGGTACAATGTTGACAAACGATAGGGTAGGGAGGCTGTCATGAGCGATTATCAAACAGAGCGTTCACGTCTGTCATCGCGCGGTCGAAAGAGAAAACAAAATCGACTGATGAACTTATTAATTGCGATTGTATGTATCTTAATAGTAATTGTTGCAGGGAGTATCTTTTTCGGAGGAGGTTCGGAGAAAGCCGATCAACCTCTGCAAACTTCCAGTGACGGGTCCAACAATAACGGGGGTGACAACGGTTCCGGCGCTTCGGTTACCGGTGATTCCGACAAAGACAATAAAGATGATGCTGCGACCGATGAAAGTGGAACAAGTACAACTGAAGGAACAGATGGATCCAGTGAGGATGAATCGCAAACCGGGAGTATGGATGAACAATCCGGGACGGATGATCAGAAACAAGACAAGTCCAAGGAAAAAGAAGATCAACAATTATCAGGTGGTGGACCGGAAGGACCCTGGGAGCCGATTGGAACGGACCAGGAGCCGCCGCATTCGGTCTCTTATGATGATGAGTCCCTTGACTGGGCTGAGCAAATTCAAGCGCTTCTTTATGCTACCGGATTACAAGGCTTGAGTGAAGATGAATATATTCTTTGGTGGCTAGGAAACGGGGGCGGACCTCAACAGTCCTTAGGCAAAATCAGTACCAATGCCAAGCCCCATGAATGGTACATCGTCCACTTAATTTGGGTTAAGAACAAAGGCTGGAAACCCACCAGCGTTGAAAAAGTCCATAAAGAAAATCTTCCAGAGTAGAGTAAACAAACTGCCGGGCACCGATGCCCGGCAGTTTTGATTTTGAGGGTAAGACGTGCCTTTTTACAAATAGAGATAGATGTGGTAAGTTTTTAACGACAAAGCCGATAAAGCATACTTTAATAGTAGGAATTAATTTTGTTGAGCAAAGTCTTTACTACGAATGATGGCGAGAAGATTAAGATAGATCATATGGGGTGAGTATATGGGTCGTGAATTTGTCGATATGTTCGAGGACTGGGCAGACAGCTATGATGATACTGTCAACAATCGCGACAATGAATATCATGAGGTATTCGAGAACTATGATTTGATATTGACAAAAGTCGCGGATAGGGCGAAAGGTAGAACCCTTGAGTTTGGCGTTGGAACCGGAAATTTAACCGAAAAGTTACGCGAGCGGGGACACGAGATTTATGGGATTGAGCCGTCAAAGGCGATGAGGGAAAAAGCCGGAAGGAGATTCCCGGAAATGAAACTTGTTGACGGAGACTTTCTGCAATATCCCGAGTTTGAACATCCCGTCGAAACCATAGTCAGCACGTATGCTTTTCATCATTTAACCGACGATGAAAAAAGGTTGGCCATCCACAGGTATAGCGAACGACTGCCGAAAGGTGGTAGAATTGTCTTTGCGGATACACTATTTGAGAATGAGGAAGCAAAGAAGGCCATTCTTTCCAGGGTTGAAGAACAAGGATACGACAACTTGCTTTATGATTTGCAAACGGAGTATTATCCTTTTCTAGACACACTTAAGGAAATGTTTACAGCAAATGGTTTCAGTGTAAATTTCAAGCGGTTGAACCGGTACGTGTTTTTGATCGAAGCTGTGAAAATCTGATCATTGTTACCTTACAATTTGACAGGGTAGAAGTTTGCCGGAATCATTGTAAAAGGAGAGGTCAGCAAAATTGCCGAAAACAATTGTGATCAACGGGCTGATATTGACGGTTAACTCAAAGAATGAATGGATTGACAATGGGGCCGTCGCTTTTGAAAATGGAAAAATCACTTATGTCGGAGAAGTCCCTGAGGATCTTTCGAAATATGACGAAGTGATCGATGCTCAGGGAAATTATGTGTTGCCGGGTCTTGTTAACACACATGGCCATTCGCCAATGTCACTGTTACGCGGGTATGCGGATGATTTGCCTCTACAACAATGGCTTGAGGAGAAAATGTGGCCAATGGAAGGCCAATTTACACCCGAACATGTTAAATGGGGCGCCTATTTATCGATAGTTGAAATGCTTCGTACAGGCACGACTACTTTCGTGGACATGTACGATGAGATGGATGAAGTGGCGATGGCCGTTGAGGTTTCCGGCATCCGTGCTCGATTAAGCAGAGGTATAATTGGCTTTGGTTCTGAAGAAAGCCGCGAGGAGAAATTGAAGGAATCGGTTCAGTTTGTACAAGATTGGGAGAATCAGTCGAACGGGAGGATAACAACAATGTTGTCACCGCATGCTCCTTACACTTGTCCTCCGAAATATATTGAACAAATCGCCGCCAAGTCAGCGGAAATCGGAGTTCCGATTCATATTCATATGTCTGAAACCCGGTTTGAAGTCGATCAGAATGTTAAGGATTTTGAGGCAAGGCCGGTTAAACACTTGCAAAAGCTCGGTGTTTTTGACAGGCCAACACTGGTTGCTCATGCGGTACATGTCAATGATGAAGAGATTGACATTCTTGCCGATTATGATGTCAAGGTTTCACATAATCCCATAAGTAATTTGAAGCTTGGCAGCGGCATTGCTCCAGTTCCGAAAATGTTAGGAAAAGGCGTAACGGTTTCGTTAGGAACTGACAGTTCCGCATCCAATAATAACCTTGACTTGTTTGAAGAATTGAGACAGGTTGCGCTTCTTCACAAAGGAATACATAACGATCCAACACTGGTTTCAGCCGAACAGGCATTGCGGATGGCTACTATCGAAGGGGCTGACGCAGTCTGGTTAAGAGAGCAGATTGGCAGTCTCGAGGTGGGGAAAGAGGCGGATTTTGTTGTGTTGGATGCCAATCAGGTATTTTTCCAACCGAAGAATGATCCGATCTCCCATGTGGTCTATTCAGCATCCGGAAGGGATGTGAAGGACGTTTTCGTTCAAGGAAAGCAAGTGGTGAGAAACCGCGAATGTTTAACGGTTGACGAGGAAAAGGTTATTCATGAAGCGAATCGTATGTTTGGATTGCTTGATCATTAATTTAAGAGCTATAGGAGTGTGATGATTAAAATGGAAAAAAGCATCGTTCGTGATAGAAATCTGGCTAAAGAAGGTCATCTGAAAATTGACTGGGCGAAGGAACATATGCCTGTGTTAAATCGAATTCGCGAGGAATTCGAGAAAGAACAACCTTTCAAAGGGTTAAAGGTTGCTATTTCTTTGCACCTGGAGGCGAAAACAGCGTATCTTGCGAAGGTTGTAAAGGCCGGCGGGGCAGAGGTCGCTATTACTGGAAGCAACCCGTTGTCTACCCAGGATGATGTGGCGGCAGCGCTTGTGGAAGACGGGCTTACCGTTTTTGCGAAATACAATCCGGATCCCGATGAGTATAAAGAACATTTGATGAAAACACTGGAGATTAATCCAGATCTGATTATTGATGATGGCGGAGATTTTGTGACCATTCTACATTCCGAGCGTCCGGACTTGTTGGAGAAGCTGCGCGGCGGATGTGAAGAGACCACAACCGGGGTGATCCGGAATCGGGCGCTTGAGAAAACCGGAGATCTGAAATTCCCGATGATCGCCGTCAATGACGCTTATTGTAAGTATCTGTTTGACAATCGTTATGGTACGGGACAGTCTGTATGGGACGGCATTAATCGTACGACGAACTTAATCATAGCTGGAAAGACAGTTGTAGTAACAGGCTATGGTTGGTGCGGTAAAGGGGTCGCCATGCGTGCAAAAGGATTGGGCGCCAAGGTGATCGTCACTGAGGTGGACAGTATCAAAGGCATTGAAGCTTATATGGACGGCTTTGAAGTCATGACAATGGAAGAGGCAGCCAAACACGGTGATTATTTCATCACTGTTACTGGAAATCGCGACATTATTCGCGGTGAACATATGGCTCATATGAAAGACAGAGCGATATTGGCAAATGCGGGACATTTCGATATTGAGATCAATAAGCCGGAACTGAATGAATTGGCTGTTTCGAGCCGTACAGTTCGAAAGGATATCGAGGAATTTGAACTGAAAGATGGTCGGAAACTGTATTTGCTCGCTGAAGGTCGACTTGTCAACTTATCGGCGGGTGACGGACATCCGGCGGAAATTATGGATATGACTTTTGCCTTGCAGGCCGCTTCATTGGCATATGTGAATGCAAATTATAAGGAAATTGGAGCCAGGGTATTGAATGTTCCTTATGATTTGGATCACAAAGTGGCAAAATATAAATTGGAAGCACTCGGTTTGGGTATCGACAACCTAACAGAAGAACAAGAGAAGTATTTGGACAGCTGGCAAATAGATTAGGGGTTGACGACAGATGGATTACTATCGGAACGTGCAAGAATTAATCGGGAATACACCTCTGTTGGAAATTACGCAGTTTTCTTTACCGGATGGTGTTCGTTTGTTTGCGAAACTAGAATTTTATAATCCAGGCGGCAGTATCAAAGACCGCCTTGGCGTGGAACTCCTGCAGGAAGCGCTCAATTCGGGGGAATTGAAACCCGGCGGAACAGTGATTGAGCCGACTGCGGGAAACACCGGAATTGGACTTGCGTTGGCTGCCGTGAATCTCGGGCTGACCGTTATGTTTTGCGTTCCGGAACAGTTCAGCCTGGAGAAACAAGAATTGATGAAGGCGCTTGGAGCCAAGATTGTGCACACTCCGACAAAAGAAGGAATGCGCGGAGCCATCAATAAAGTGGAGCAATTGCTTGAGGAAATTCCGAACTCTTATTCACCGCAGCAGTTTGGCAATCCTGCCAATCCACGCACGTATTATCAAACGCTCGGACCGGAAATTTGGAAACAAACGGACGGAAAGGTAAATGTGTTTGTTGCGGGTGCCGGAACGGGCGGAACATTTATGGGAACCGCCAGGTACCTGAAAGAACAGAATCCGGCTGTCAAGACGGCCATTGTTGAACCGGAAGGCTCGATCATTAACGGCGGAGAACCCGGACCTCATAAGGCAGAAGGGATCGGCATGGAGTTCTTGCCCGCTTACATGGACCGGGCTTATTTCGATGAAATTCATACGATTTCTGATGACTGTTCCTTTGCACGGGTGAAAGAACTGGCGGAGAAAGAAGGTCTGCTCGTGGGCAGCTCGTCGGGCGCAGCTCTTGAGGCTGGTTTAATGGAAGCGAAATCTGCAAAGCCTGGGACCAACATCGTTACGATTTTCCCTGATTCAAGCGAAAGATATTTAAGCAAAAAGATTTATCAAGGAGGCGAGT
>DASTWO010000178.1:0-6081 GCA_035776675.1 Caryophanales bacterium | reverse complement strand
TATGGATGGGGATACCGTTTATGTGCTTGATGATTTGAACTTACCTATCGTTGTTGGTGTTGGTGATATCGGGAAAATGGATAATCAAGATACCGTAGAGAAAGGTTGCCCAATTACGCGTCAAGCTGTCGAATTAGTGCTGGAGCGCAGTACGCAAAATAAAAGGGCTTGAAAGATCAGTCAAACTGTGCTAAATTAATCGAAAATCATAATATTTCTATTTACCTCATACCGGGATGAACGTATTCATAATCCCGCAGATGTAGAGGCGCGGAACGAATAAGTACGGCAAAACCGAGTTTGGGAAACGATGACGGTGCCGGAAAGGTCAATCCGCCGAAGTGGCGAAGCCGCCGGGCTTTGTCGCTGGGCCGCTGCTGAACAGGCAGCGGACTGTCACCGCTTTTGTGGCGGTGGAGAACTATCCGATGATGAGGGGCACAAACGTCAAGACAGTTAGTGTACCTTACGCTAATTGTCTTTTTGTTTTTTCATCGAAAAGGGGAGAAACCATAATGTTGTATGGTAGCAGCGTAATTCAACCAAACGGCCATCTTGAAATCGGCGGTGTTGATACCGTTCATCTTGCCAATCAGTTTGGCACACCGTTGTACGTCTACGATGTAGCCCATATGCGCCAACAGGCGAGAGCGTTTAAGCGTGCATTTACAGAAAACAATGTGGCAGGACAAGTGGCTTACGCCAGCAAAGCTTTCTCGTGTGTAGCAATGGTTCAATTGGTGGAAGAAGAAGGTTTGAATCTTGATGTTGTTTCAGGGGGAGAATTGTATACGGCTCTTTCCGCGGGATTTCCACCGGAGAGGATCCATTTTCACGGCAATAACAAAAGCACTGATGAAATTGATATGGCAGTAAAAGCCGGCATCGGCTGTTTCATCGCGGATAATTTTCAAGAACTGCTTCTTTTGGAAAAGGCTAGTCAATACCATGGGCAAAAGATTAGTGTGCTGCTTCGAACGACACCAGGGGTTAAGGCCAGTACTCATGAGTATATAGCAACCGGACAAGAAGATTCGAAATTCGGATTTGATCTAGAAAGCGGTCAAGTACATGAAGCACTTAAATACGTTTTGAGTCATGAAGCGTTTGATTGCCTGGGCTTGCATTGCCATATCGGATCGCAAATTTTTGACGCAAATGCATTCGAAGTCGCCGTTGACAAGATTTATCGAGAACTTGAATTGCGGCGGGATGATTTGGGTTTCGTCCCGAAGGTCTTGAATCTAGGCGGCGGGTTTGGCATTCGTTATGTAGAAGGAGACTCAGCCCAACCTCCTGAAAAGTATGTTGGTACAATGATCGAAGCTGTGAAAAGACAATCATCAAGGCTAGGTTTTGCCGTTCCCGAAATTTGGATTGAACCGGGGCGTGCGATTGTGGGGAATGCGGGGACGACTTTGTACAAAGTAGGCTCACAAAAGGAAGTTCCGAATGTTCGACGCTATTTGGCTGTTGACGGAGGCATGTCCGATAATTTGCGACCGGCATTGTATGATGCGAAATATGAGGGAATACTGGCAAACCGTGGTTGGGATCGTTGTGACCGGACTATGTCTGTCGCCGGGAAATGCTGTGAAACCGGTGATATGTTGATTTGGGATTTATCACTTCCAGAGGTGCACACAGACGATCTTCTTGCTGTATTTTCGACGGGAGCGTACGGGTATTCTATGTCTAATAATTATAACCGGATTCCGCGACCGGCTGTGGTATTTGTCGAGAACGGAGATGCTCGTCTTGTTGTACGGAGAGAAACGTACGAGGACTTGGTCCAATTGGATCTGCCGTTAAAAGAGTCAGTGATTCCTTAAATGAGACAAAAGACCAGGAATGTGGCATAATAGAACAAAATCGCTTAACAATGGTGATCTAAGTTTTTAGAAGCTTGATCGCTTTGTCGGCGGAAGAGTTCGCCGTGAATGCAAACAAATAAATATTGTAAAATTTCCTTCGGGGTCGGGTGAAATTCCCAACCGGCGGTGATAGAGCGACAGCTCTTCAGCCCGTGACCCGTTTGCGGTTTCGCAAACGGTGGATTTGGTGAGAGACCAAAGCCGACAGTATAGTCTGGATGGGAGAAGGAACAAATGGACCAATAGTGTATTTACTGTGGTTCCATTTAAATGACCCTGGAGATGGAATGTCTCGGGGTTTTTTTGATGGTGAAATGTTGCAGAATAAAGGTGACATCATCAGTGTTGAAGGATTGTTTGGTCCCAGCAAAGGGCCGATTATCACGACATTCTTGATCGTTAAGGGAGCAGGTAATGTGGATCATCAGGATTACATGAAATTGGCGCTTCAGCTGGCGGAAGGGGGCAAAGGACAAACCAGTCCCAATCCAGTTGTCGGAGCTATTGTCGTCAACAATGGGCGAATTGTAGGGATGGGAGCCCATTTAAAGGCGGGGGAACCCCACGCAGAAGTTCATGCGCTGAATATGGCAGATGATAAGGCGAAAGGGTCAACTGTTTATGTAACGTTGGAACCATGCAGCCATTATGGAAAAACACCTCCATGCGCGGAATTATTAATTGAAAAAGAAGTGTCCAGGGTTTTCATAGCTACAATGGACCCCAATCCTCAGGTGTCCGGGCGCGGAATCGAAATGCTGAAAAAAGCTGGAGTTGAAGTGCTGACAGGTCTCCTGAAGGAACAGGCAGACGTTTTGAACGAAAAGTTTTTTCACTATATGAAAACAAAAACCCCATTTGTCACCATGAAATCTGCCATCAGTCTTGATGGAAAGATTGCCACGGCGACAGGAGAAAGCCAATGGATTACCGGTAAGGAAGCCCTGTATGATGTACATCGTTATCGTGAACAACATGATGCCATTCTTGTGGGAGTCAACACAGTTATCGCCGATAATCCGAAATTAACCACTCGGCTTTCAGGGGGCGGGAAAAATCCGCTTCGCATCATATTGGATCATCATTTACGTACGCCGTATGAGGCTAATGTTGTGCAGGATGGCGAGGCAGAAACTTGGATAGTTGCCGGCCGGTCCGTTTCCGAAAAGAAACGTTCCAGATATGAACAACATGGTGTGAAAATCTTATCTGTTTCTGAGGAGAAAATTGAGATTTTGCCGCTGCTGAAACGGCTTGGTTCCGAAGGGATTACTTCGCTGTTTGTTGAGGGCGGAGCAACAGTTAACGATAGCTTCCTCCGAGCGGGAGCTGCCCAAGAAATTGTCAGTTATATCGCGCCCAAGTTAATCGGCGGGAAATCGGCTCCGACTTCGTTTGCCGGGATCGGGATTGATAGCCTTCAGGATGTGCCGATTTTTACTTTTAAATCCATTGACCAAATAGGTAAAGACATCAAAATTATTTCACGGCCGAAAGAGAGGAAAGAAGATGTTTACCGGAATTATTGAAGAAATGGGTAAAATAATAGAGGTTCGGAAAACAAGCACTTATTTTACATTGACCCTTGAAGCCGACCAGATTATAAAGGACCTTCAGGTGGGAGACAGTGTATCCGTCAACGGAGTCTGTCTTACTGCCGCTTCTTTATCCCCATCGTCTTTTACAGTAGATATTATGCCTGAAACCGTGAATGCCACGGATCTGTATCAGCTTTCAGAAGGATCATTTGTGAATTTGGAACGTTCAATGCCGGCAAATGGCCGGTTTGGAGGTCACTTCGTTTCCGGCCATGTGGATGGAACGGGAGAAATTGTAGAAAGAAAACCTGAAAGTAATGCTGTTTACTACCGGATTCGCACCTCTGCCGAAATTACGCGTTACCTGGTGATGAAGGGATCGGTGGCTGTTGATGGGGCTAGTCTTACCGTATTTGATGTTACAGAAGATACATTTACTATTTCTCTTATCCCGCACACATTGGAAGTAACAGTTCTCGGGCGAAAAGAAACAGGAGATAAGGTCAATATAGAATGTGATGTGGTCGGCAAATACATTGAAAAACTGATGAAATAAATTGACAAAAACAGAAGAAGGGATTCAGCATGTTTGATTCGATTGAAGAAGCCATTTCTGATTTGAAAGCAGGTCACGTCGTTATTGTTTGTGATGATGAAGATCGTGAAAATGAAGGAGATTTCGTAGCGCTTGCCGATAAGATCTCGCCGGAAACGATCAATTTCATGGCTCAATACGGAAGGGGCCTTATCTGCACTCCTGTTACGAAGGAAATGGCAGAACGATTACGGCTTCATATGATGGTTGAACATAATACAGATAATCATAAAACGGCTTTTACGGTGAGTGTTGATCACCATTCAACAACTACCGGCATATCAGCCTTCGAACGAGCGAAAACAGTTGCAGAATTGGTTCGTCCCGATGCTGGTCCGAAGGATTTTAAAAGACCGGGCCATATTTTTCCTCTTGTCGCAAAAGACCGCGGTGTTCTTGAGCGTCCCGGACATACTGAGGCAGCTGTGGACCTTGCAAAGCTTTGTGGTTCGGAGCCAGCAGGCGTCATTTGCGAAATCATGAATGAAGACGGGACGATGGCTCGTGTTCCTTCCCTTCGGAAAGTTGCAGACGACTTCGGTTTGAAAATGATTACGATAAAAGAACTGATCGCATACCGGAATCGAAATGAACAGTCGATTCAACGTGAAGTAGAAACCAATTTACCTACCGAATTCGGGGATTTCAAAGCCGTTGGTTATTCAAACAGTGTGGATGATAAGGAGAATATCGCGTTGGTGAAAGGCGATGTTAATACGGAGGAACCCGTATTGGTTAGAGTTCATTCCGAATGTTTAACAGGAGATGTATTCGGGTCTTTTCGTTGCGACTGTGGCCCCCAATTGCATGCGGCTTTGGCCCAAATTGAAGAGGAAGGTCGCGGAGTGCTTCTATACATGCGTCAGGAAGGTCGGGGAATCGGCCTGCTCAATAAACTGCGTGCCTATAAGTTGCAGGAAGAAGGATACGATACCGTGGAAGCCAATGAACAGCTTGGATTTGAAGCAGATCTTCGTGATTACGGTCTTGCTGCTCAAATGTTGCGGGATTTAGGGGTAAGCCATATTCGGCTGTTAACGAATAATCCAAAGAAGATAGCCGGATTGAACGGTTACGGGCTTAGCATTACGGAGCGTATTCCGATTCAACTGCCTTCGACGAAAGAAAACGAGCACTATTTACACACAAAACATGATAAATTAGGTCATTTACTGCATTTATAGGAGGGAATCAAATGGGAAAAGTTTATGAAGGATCTTTAGTTGGCAGTGATCAAAGGATCGGCATTGTTGTCAGCCGGTTTAATGAATTCATAACAAATTCATTGTTGGAAGGTGCTGAATGCACGTTAAAACGTCATGGCGTGCTTGAGGAAAACATCGAAGTGGCATGGGTGCCGGGAGCGTTTGAAATTCCCTTTGCGGCGAAGAAAATGGCCCATTCCAAAAAGTATGATGCCATCATCACACTGGGAGCTGTCATCCGCGGAGCCACTCCTCATTTCGATTATGTTTGCAGCGGGGTCTCAAGCGGTGTAGCGACTGCTTCATTGGATTCCGGCGTTCCTGTTATTTTCGGAGTTCTTACAACGGAAACAATAGAACAGGCGGTGGAAAGAGCGGGAACCAAAGCTGGGAACAAAGGGGCGGAAGCCGCAGCGGCGGCAATCGAAACAGCGAACTTAAATCGTTCTTTCGAATAACATTCGCATCCTCAACGAAAATCCGGTATAATGAGATACCATGAAGAAACCAATGAGGGGTTTTTATGTTAATTCGTTATAAACAAAGCCATGAGAAAATTGCGATGGGGTTGCTTTCGTTTGTTCCGGGCGAGGAGAATTTGAAACAGCTTCAGCAAACGATGAATGAATATGAATCAAATGACGAATGGCAATTGTTTCTATGGAAGGAAGAAGATATCACCGGTATTGTCGGAATCCGTTTGCTTGATGACGAAACAGCGGAATTACAGCATGTCAGCGTCAGCCCTTCACATCGTGGACAGGGACTTGGAAAAGCTATGATTCGGGCTCTGCTGCAAATGTTGGATGGCCGCCGTCAACTCGTTCCAAACAAACGAACTCGGACCTTCTTTGAACAGTGCGGTTTTG
>DASTWO010000177.1:0-8622 GCA_035776675.1 Caryophanales bacterium | reverse complement strand
CGCTTCAGACAAGCGCTTCTCATACGTTTCATTGTCTGGCTCTTTCGGCATAAACACTGGTACAAACGAAAGACCAAGCGAGTCAGCCTGTCGCTCAATCAGCCCGCTTCCGACCTCGTGCATCGGGACTTTCTTTTCCTTCGACATTGTGGTCAGCAAGGCACTCACACTGTATTTCCCACCATGAAGCACTTCATAAAGAGCAAGCGCACTATCTTTTCCGCCACTCCATGAAAACAGAACCTTTTCCATTCCGCTCCCTCCCTTTCCTTCTTCAAAACCGTCTCATTAGCTGTTATTATTATAATCAACCGGGTAAGAAATTTCGAATGGGGGCAGAACATTGGACGTTTATGAATTGCCGAGGGATGCGGATGAAACTTTAAAGGAGAAAATGGCGGATCTCTTCATGCAACAAATTTCAATGCACGGAGAAGGAGATTCATACAATCTTGTTCGAAATGGCATTGAAGAAGTTCTGGACGAGGACTCCAGTTCGCGAATTCTCATCGCTGAAGAAGAGGGAGCCATTCTTGGCATGGCTTTGCTGAACATTGGTATTAGTCTGCGTGACGGCGGAAAATATGTATGGTTAAATGAGCTTTACGTAGACAATGAATACCGCAACAAAGGGATTGGCCGAAAACTGCTTTTACATATCATTTATTGGGCTGAAAACGAACACATCAAAACCATTGAACTGGAAACCGGTGTCAGCAATTCCGTAACAAAGCATCTTTACAATTCACTTGGATTCTACGATGTGGTTTCAAAACGTTACGGCTTCCGTTTCTGAAGGAAAGTACGATACAATGAATAAATAAGTCTTGTCCATGAGCTTAGAATACGACTGCTAGACAAGCCTAAAGGAGGATCATATACAAAAATGAATGTGAAATCAGAACCAACACCGAATCCAAACGCTATGAAATTCACATCACAGGACGGACCCTTGTTTGAAGGGCGTGTTATCTGCAAGCAAGGCGACAATCCAGATCATCCGCTGTTAAAGCAACTGCTTGAACTGGAAGGTGTGGACAATCTGTTCGGGTTTCAAGACTTTTTGACAGTAAACAAGACGTTTGATGCCCAATGGGACAATCTGATGCCGAAAATCGAAGAAGCCTTTGAACAGAATCAATAACATTCATCAGCAGGACTCCTACTGATGAAGT
The DNA here is from genome assembly GCA_035776675.1 of Caryophanales bacterium. Lineage (GTDB taxonomy): Bacteria > Bacillota > Bacilli > Bacillales > DASSOY01 > DASSOY01. The sequence continues at coordinate 7,447 of DASTWO010000177.1, read as the reverse complement.
TATAGCCTTTGGTGATTGCCAAAGAAGTTGTCGCTTAACGCGATGAAATCCAGGCACAATTCGCCAAGGCGAAATTGATAAGGATTCTCTCCGTGATGGAGAGAATTTTTTCTATACCTTATCTGTCCGGAAGAATCCGAAAATCCCTGCCGTTTGTACGATATTCGTAAACGCATGGGGATCGACCTCGTTAATCGTCATTTCAAGATCGTAAAGCTCATAACGGGTAATGACAATCATGAGCATTTCTTTATCTTCCCCGCGAAACGCGCCTTTTGCTGGAACACGTGTGATGCCACGCACCATTTTATCATGGATGGCTTTCTGAATTTCTCCGCCTTTTCCCGTAATGATCATAGCTGTCAACTTTTGATGGCGGGTATGAATAGCGTCAATGACCCGTGAAGAGGCATAAATCGCCACAAGCGTATATAAAGCTTTCTCCCAACCGAACAGCAGGCCTGCGGAAAGCGTGATGATGCCGTTTAACGCAAAGAAATAAAGGCCAATGGGGCGGTCCTTCATTCTCGACAAAACCAGGGCAACGATATCCGATCCCCCGGTGGAAGCTCCCCATTTCAACGTGAGGCCGATGCCAATCGCCCCCAGTACACCACCGAAAATCGCGTTTAACAGAATGTTATTTGAAATCCCATGAACCGGGAAAACCTCAAGAAACAGCGTCGTCATTACAACACTCAAGAAACTGTAAAAGGTGAACCGTCTCCCCACTCGTTTCCACCCGAGATAGGCTACAGGAATGTTCAAGAGGAATAGCAAGATCCCTGTGGATAACGGAATCGGGGTATTATGCAAAAGGGATGACAACAACTGCGCAATCCCCGTAAAGCCGCTCGCATAAACATGTGCGGGAATAAGAAATAGATCCAATGAGGCCGCATTTAATAGGGCTCCGATGATGACAATGGCTGTGATTTTCCCTTCGTTGTAAACGCCGTAATATACTTTGGACATGGTCCCACCGCCTTTCTTTATTGAAAAAGAGAATGCTGGATTGAAACTCCTCTTCGACTACTTATTGAAATCAGAACGTCAACCCAAGCACCTACATATATATTGATCTCCGAGATGGTTATAACACCGGGCGGCGGGAAAAGTCAATGGTTTACTACAGAAAGGCATTGATTTTTTTTCATTTTGCACATAGACTTAATACAAATTGCTAAGTAAAAGGTGGTGAGAACATATGGCGATCAACATCGTAACGGACAGCGCCTCGGATCTTCCGGTTGCCCTCGCGAAAGAATATAATATTGATATTGTCCCGTTTATCGTACTTCTTGAAGGTGAGGAATATTACGACGGCGAAACGATCGGGCCGGATCAGTTGTACCCGGCTATGAAAGACGGCAAGGTCCCGAAAACAGCCCAGGTCCCATACGAAAGAATGAGAATCGTATTCGAAAAATACGCGAAAAAAAAGGAAACCTGCTTATTTATTGGACTTTCATCGGAATTGTCCGGTACCTTTCAATCCGCAAGAATGATTCAGGATGAATTAATGGAGGAATACCCGGATTTTGACTTTGAAACCATTGATTCGAGAGCGGCTTCTATCGGGCAAGGCCTGATCGCACTTGAAGCGGCGAAGATGGCGAAAGCCGGTGAGTCAAAAGAAGCCATTCTGGAAATGATCCATACTTATATTAAACAGACCGAACATCTCTTTACAGTGGACAGCCTTGAGTACCTGCAACGTGGAGGAAGAATTGGCAAAGCCTCTGCCTTCATTGGAGGCTTGCTGAACATCAAACCAATATTGGGAGTAGAGGACGGGCAATTGATCCCGATTGAAAAAGTTCGCGGCAGCAAGAAAGTATACCGCCGAATAGTAGAAGTCCTGAAAGAACGAGGGAATCAACTTCAGGAACAAACGATAGGAATTTGCCACGCTGATTCTCCTGAATCGGCTGCCAAACTGAAGGAAATGATTCAGAATGAAACCGGTGCCGAAAACTTTATCGAGATCCCTATTGGCGCGGTTATCGGTTCACATGCAGGTCCGGGAACATTAGCCGTGATCTTTCGAAACATTAAATAGGATGAAATAAAGCCGGCGGCCCGTCCGTCGGCTTCAGTCATTTCTGTCGGTTACTTTTTTCGAATTTTCCTGAAATAAGACATGAAGAATAAATAAGCGAAAAATCCAATGATGGCGCCCATAATCATCGAAACAATCAACAGCGCAACAACAGCATATAACCCATACGGCTCCTGTAAATTATGAACCAACAGTATGGCTATGATCACTGAAGCGACCAACATAAACTTTTTCATTCTCACCGCCTCCGATATAAACTTACGAGCCAAGTTTTCCATTTATGATAAGATCCCTTAGCCCTTCCTTTCAAGCACCCCTCTCATTACAAGAAAATGACATTCATGCCTTCCATTCAATGCGGTTAAGCTAATGGCAAAACCTCGGAGAAAGGAAGACATCTATGCATACCATGTGGAAAGGTTCGATTAGTTTCGGGCTCGTGCATATTCCAATTAAATTGTTTGCGGCGACAGAAGACAAGAACATTAAGCTCCGTTATCTCCATAAAGAGTGCAGCACGCCGATTAAATACGAGCGCGTCTGCCCTCATTGCGACCGTGAAGTTGAAAATGAAGAAATCGTGAGGGGCTATGAATATGAATCAGGCAAGTTTGTGACCCTTGACAAAGATGAGCTTGAAGAATTGAAGAAAGCGCAAAACAAATCCGTTGAAATTATTGATTTTGTCAAGTTGGAGGAAATCGATCCGATCTATTTCAACCGCTCCTATTTCATCGGCCCTAATGAAAATGGCGGCAAAGCCTACGCCCTCCTTCAAAAAGCGATGAAGGATTCCGGGAAAATCGGACTCGCTAAATTGACGATGCATTCTAAAGAACATCTTGCGGCTGTTCGTGTATACGACAAGGGCCTGCTCTTGGAAACGATCTATTACCCAGATGAAATTCGAAATATCGACCATGTCCCGGGCATCGACGAAAAGATCGAGCTGAACCAGAAAGAGTTAGATACCGCTACTCAATTAATTGAACAATTGACAACTGAATTCGATCCGGAAAAGTATGAAGATGAATATCGCAACGCTCTGTCAGAGTTAATTGAGGCCAAAGTCTCCGGAAACGAGGTAAAAACGGCGAAAAAGACGAAGAAAAACGAAAATGTGGTCGACTTGATGGCCGCGCTTCAGGCAAGCATAGACGAAACAAAGCCAAAGAAGAAAAAGAAAGCGTCAGGGACAAAGAAAGGTGCAACGGCCGGCAAGAAATCGTCAACCGGTAAAAAAGCAACAGGAACGAAGAAGACAACTAAGAAGAAGGCATCAGGCTAATGGTTTCAAGCCTCGACAAACCGATGCTGCCAACTCTCGTATCCGAACTTCCGGAAGGAGAGGAATGGCGGTATGAGGTAAAGTATGATGGATACCGGGCATCGCTTCTAATTTCTGAGGACAGAATCGACCTTGTGAGTCGTAATTTGCATTCGTTCAACGTGAAATTCCCGGAAGTCATCGAAGAAATACGTTCGCTTATCCCGCAGATGAAACACGCGTTACCCCTCCGCCTGGACGGAGAACTGTGTATATTGAATTCCGATCACAAGGCCGACTTTGAAACGATGCAAATTCGGGGACGAATCGGAAGTGAACGCAAAATTCCCATTTGGGCCGAATCACACCCTGCCGACTTCGCAGCTTTTGATATTTTGGAGATATCCGGAGATAATTTACGGTCTCTTCCCTTCTTGGAACGGAAACAAAAGCTGCGTGAACTTTTTTCATCCTTAAATCTTCCGCTCGAGGTCAACCATGATTTGGCTGCCTCTATTCATTATGTGCCTTGTTACGAAAATGGAGAACGGTTATGGAAACAAATAAAAGGGTGGGACAGCGAAGGAATCATCGCCAAGAAAACCAGCAGTCATTGGGTAGGAGGGAAGAGAACCCGAAACTGGCTGAAAATCAAGAACTGGAAAACCGCCACCTTTTTTCTTACCGCCTACGACAAAGAAAGTGATTATTTTCATGTTGCGGTCATGCGCGAGGGAAAACCATTTGAAATCGGATTATTCTCTCACGGTCTCGAAGGAGACGAACGAAACGCCTTAATCGACATTATGAGGACTAATCAGACGGAAGAAAACGCTAGGATGATCTGGATTCAACCTTCTATTTGCGTGGATCTGCAATTTATTGAGCTTTATAAAGAAGGATTGCGGCAGCCGCGTTTTAAGGCATTCCGTTTAGATCAAAATTGGGAGGATTGTACATGGGAAGCCGTGCTAAAGAACGTACAGAGATCCATATTGACGGAAAAGCAGTAGCCATTACGCATCCGGATAAACCTTTGTGGCCAGAGAAAGGTCTGAATAAGATTGATTATCTTCAATACTTACGGGACGTTTCTGATTTCATGCTGCCTTTTTTACGAGAACGTGACCTTACCGTTATCCGCTACCCCCACGGAGCCGGAGGCGAGAAGTTTTTCCAAAAGAATTGCCCGGATTATGCCCCCGATTTCATTCGTACACACGAAACCCACGACATCGATTATATCATCTGTTCCGATCTCGCAACGCTCATGTGGCTTGGCAACCAGCTCGCTTTCGAACTGCATGTCCCTTTCCAGACGATCCATACAACCGGTCCTTCGGAGATTGTATTCGACCTTGACCCGCCGTCACGAAATGAATTCGGACTGGCCGTTGAAGCAGCTCTCATGATCAAAGAAATCTTAATAAATTTGAATTTGACCTCTTTCGTGAAAACTTCGGGAAACAAAGGGTTGCAAATTTACATTCCCCTACCGGAGAATGCATTCAGCTATGAGGAAACACGGAAATTCACACAGTTTATCGCGGACTTCCTGACTGAGAAAGAATCGAAATGGTTCACAACGGAACGATTGAAAAAAAACCGTGGAAATCGCTTGTATGTAGATTATCTTCAGCACGCCGAAGGAAAGACCATTGTAGCGCCTTATTCAGTTAGAGGGAACAAAGAAGCGCTTGTGGCCACACCACTTGAATGGGAAGAAGTGACTAGAGATTTACGGCCGGAACAGTTCCCGATGGACACAACCATAAAGCGCATTAAAGAAAAAGGCTGTCCATTCGAGAAATTCTGGCAGGCAAAACCAAACCAACCGTTCGAACCTGTCCTGCGCTGGTTGGCCGAAAAGGGAGTTTAGTCCATCTGCATTTGTTCAAATTCAACTTTCGCACGAGTTCGGAACTTTAGATGAAAGGGAATAGCAATCGCCAAAGTTATGGGGAATATGAAATCACCCGCAGATAAGATTCGAAGATCCCACCAGAAATCAATGCCAAGGTTAAACCCTATAACAAGGATGACTAAGCTTACCCATTCCCAAAGTTGAATTCGAACCGTAAAGTCTGTGACAGGTGTTGTCCACCAGCGCTTTCTCCTAAACATCCATAAAAGCAAGAAGAATAATAATAGGGCAACAAGAAAGCCAATCATAATTGCCGATCCCATTATTACCCCAACCTTTTTTGCACAGATTTAAATCAAATGGATCTGTGTAAACTTTTCTTTATCACTTCACTTCTTCAAACTGGTGCACCCATACTTTTTTCGACTTCACCCATGGCATAAACGGCAATATCCGTATGAAGGGATGAAGGTTTTTCAAATGGATTTTATAGGCTTCTACGTTCGGATAACCTTCAGCCTTTGCGTCTATGTCGGTCATGTCACCCAATTCCTGTTGATACACTTTGGTAAAATGAAACTTACGCCCTTCAAATATTATTGTATCGCCTTCTTCAGCATAACGTGCGCTGCGGCGGACTTGTGTTTTCTCGCCTTTTAATGCCTTTTCGACATCCTGAGAATTGGATAGCAGTTGTTTACTGGCTTCTTCTTCCTTCACAGCGATCACCTCCACTCGGTTTTATTTTATCATAATCAACATGCATGCACGAGAATCGTCGATGGTCAGAGCGGTTCCCAAGAGCGGTTTACAACCGTCAAAATTGTGGTATGATGAAAATAGAAAAGCGAAACAATATAAAGACCGCAGGTGTCCATCCACCTGCGGCCCGCAATAGACCGAACCCCGTCAAAGGGGGCGGCTCTATGGTCGGTTATGGGACCTCCCTATTCAGAGCGCCTAAACTCAAGGGAGGTCTATTAACGTCTTCCCGACATAATAAACGCGACCAACATTCCAAATGCGAACAGCAAAGACAGCACTTGAAAATCGGTCATGGGCCTCACCCCCTTCGATCGCGACATCGACAGTCAGACGAACGAACAACAAGGATGAGCCACCTCCCATGAGAAGCCGATTTATTGCTTGTCTTAACTATACCACAAAACATGCGTTCGTATAAGTGCATGTGAAAAAATGGTTACATTGGCCCATTTCTCCGTATCCACTCACTTCTCTTCTTCAAAGTAAGGATTGATATGGATGAAGACTTCCTCAACATCCGGATATTTTGTTTGGATGTCTTTTTTGATCTCGCGTGCTATGTCATGGCCTTCCTTAATCGTGTAGTTATAATCAATCGACAACCTTAAATCCAATAAAACATAGTGACCATGATCGCGTGCCCGAATTTGATCAATCCGTTTCACCTCATGGAAATCTTCAACGATCGCCAGGTATTTCTCGAGTTTCTCAGACTCCACATTCCTTTCCATCAATACATTCACCGAAGAACTTATCAACTTGGCGGCGATTTTGAAAATCAAGATGGCCACAACAATACTGGCAACGGCGTCGGCATATAACAAATAAGGAAGGTGGTAATAACTTCCTACAATCGCGAACAAAACACCGATTGACGCTGCCAGCGACGCAACGATATCTCCCTTATGATCATAAGCTATCGCAATGATTGCCTTACTGTTGTATCTCTTCCCTTTCTTCATCGAATAACGAAATAACAATTCCTTTGCTACGTAAGAAAACAGAGCCGTGAACAAAGCAATAAACCCAGGTGCCTTTGGTTCCCCAAAAAAAGCAAGAATCGCTTCCACGACAATATAAAGAGAGACGAGAAATAGAATAATTCCTACTATAGCTTCACTGATGACTTCAGCTTTCCCATGGCCAAAAGGATGATCCTCATCCGGGGGTTTGTTGGCAATACCCACTACAGCCAGAACAGCTATTGAGGCGACCACATCCGCTCCAGAATGAATCCCATCGGCAAATACAGCCTCGCTCCCCCCAAAGAAGCCAACAAGGATCTTGCCGATCGCTAATACGATATTACTGATTAAAGCGATCCACGCCACTTTCTTTCCTACTCTTGTCCGTTCTTGTTGTAATTCCATCGTTTTATTGACCCCCCGTTATAATGTTGCCCATGGGCAAAAAAAGATCCCACTCACTTTTCGTGAATGGGATGCCCGTCTTGCTTATATTTTTTGTAAAAGACATGGAATTTCATAAA
>DASTWO010000176.1:0-28759 GCA_035776675.1 Caryophanales bacterium | reverse complement strand
TATCAAAACCAACTGTGTATCCAGCAAGCCAAGGCTTTGGAAAAATACATAAATTGGAATAATCACACCCGCAATAGGTAAAAACCGAGTTGATATGAACCAGAACAAGATATCGTCAGCACGTTTCATTCGATACACAGCCAAAGCATAGGCCACCGGCACGCCAAGAAGAAGGCTCAATGCGGTCGATAGAATCGTAATTTCCGCAGAATTGATCAGGTAATGAAGAGCCCCATGGCTCCAAACCAGATGATAATGCTCAAAGATCGGTTGAAAAATAAAAGACGGTGGAAACTGAGACGCCGCTCTTTCTGTTTTGAATCCGGTAATAAAAAGCCACAATACGGGGAAAAACCACAAAAAAGCCACGATGTATGTGAAGAAAGTCCCCAATCCGGAACGTAAGCTTTTCATGATAGCTCCTCCTTAAATCTGCGCCGTAAAATATTGAACAGAAACATCATGACAATCAGAGTGATGATGACCGCGATGACGCCGACCGCGCTCCCCATACCGATTTCCCAGTTTTGAAAAGCATCCCTGTAGGTCAGGAAAGTTAAATTCGTTGACGAGAACCCCGGCCCACCGGATGTCGTCACATAGATTTGCCCGAAGATTTGCAGGATGAAAATCAACCCAAGCATGGTAACGACCTCTAAATAACGAAATAAGTGAGGAATGATCACATAAACGATTTTCTGTGTATTGGAAGCGCCATCCAGACTTGCGGCTTCCAACTGATCCTGTGGCAAAGATTGCAGGCCCGCCAGCAGAACAAGCATAAAGAAAGGCGCCCACTGCCAGGTAATGATCATAATAATGGCTACCAGGGGATAGTGTGACAACCATTCAATAGGTTGAGTTGCCGTTACATTGGCAATAAAATAGGAAAATCCGAAACTGGGATCGAAAACCATCGTCTTCCACACAATTCCGGCCACAGCAGGCATTACGAAAAACGGCGAAACCATCATTGTTCGGACAAGCCCCTTGGCAAAGAAGTTTCGATTCAACATCAATGCAAAAGCCATCCCCAAAATCAAACATAAAATAATCGAACAAAACGTTAGAATAAAAGTATTCAGCACAACATGCAGAAAGTGCGAACTGGTCAACGCTTCAATAAAATTGGACAGCCCTACAAATTGGATACCTTGAGCAGGGCGAAGAATGTTCCATTCCTGCAAACTGTAATAAATGGTGACAATAAAGGGAATTTGCGTCATGATTGCGACAAAAATAATACCGGGCCAGATCAGTCTTTTAACAGGTGGACCCGACTTCTTTTTCAAAGGTTTGCTTTGGGCCAAAGTTGTTTGCGGAAGAGCCCTCTCATCCATCTTCATCGTACAATCCTCCTTCGTCCGTTCATAACATTGATTGATTGGAGAAAGGTTTAACAACCCTTCTCCAATTCCAATGGTTACTTCTTGTATCCGCCCTCTTTGGCAACCTCTTCAGCAATTTTCTGTGAAGCCTGCAAAGCCTCTTTCACTGATTTCTTTCCGGCAATTGAAGCCGCAATTTGTTGACTGACCTCGTTCCCCAACTTTTGAAATTCAGGGATGGCAATAAACTGAATTCCTTGATAAGGCACCGGATCTACTGTCGGCTGTTTATATTCCGCGTTTTTGATAGAATTCAAGACAATCTCCGCAAAAGGAGCGGCTTCTTGATATTTCGGATTGTTATAGGTTGATTTTCTAGTTCCCGGAGGTGCGGAAACCCAACCCTTTTTCTTCCCTACCAATTGGATGTAATCTTTGCTTGTGGCCCAAGTTATAAATTTGAACGCCGCGTCTTTATGTTTACTTCCTTTTTCAATAGCGAGCGCCCAGGAATATAACCAGCCATTATTGTCCTTCTTCGCCTTTGGAGCATAGGCATACCCAATCTTGCCGACAACTTTCGAACTGTCTGGATTATTCAAGGTACCGGCTGCTACGGTCGCGTCGTACCACATGGCGGCTTTTCCCTGAGACATTAAGGTAAGCGCTTCCGTAAATCCGGTACTTGTAGCTCCCGGTTCGCCAGCCTCTTTCAGCAGATTCACATAGAATTTTACAGCCTTTGTCGTATCGGGACTGGTCAATTTAGCATTCCATTCCTTGTCGTACCAACGTCCGCCAAATGCATTGATCACGGTATCCAACGGTGCCAGTATCTGACCCCAGCCCGGAAGTCCTCGCAATACAATTCCCGGAACGTTCTGTTGCTTATGGATCTTTCTTGCTATGTCTGCGACTTGCTGCCACGTCGGATGGAGCGGCATTTCCACATTGGCCTTCTTCAACATTTCCTTGTTGTAATAAAGCATGCTGCTTTCTCCATAGAATGGCAAAGCGTAGAGCTCCTCATTGTAAGACAATCCTGCCTTGATCGGCTTGAAGATATCGTTCAAATCGTAAGCTTTTCTCTCACTGTCGGACATATTGTCGAAATACGAGCCCAGCGGCTCCAGCCACTTATTCTTTGCCCAGATCGGAGCGCTGTAATTACTAACCATTACTACGTCGAATTTCCCGGCTCCAAGGGCCACATCTTCGGTTACTTTCTTCCGAAGTTCATTTTCCGGTAAGGTCACGAACTTCAGCTTGATCCCCGTGTCTTCTTCAAAAGTCGATGATAACCCTTCCATGATTTTCATATCAGGGTTGTTCACAACGGCAACGGTCAGAGTGACATCATCTGGAATAGTCCCGTCGCCGCCGCCCTGGCCGCCTGTTGAAGAAGTTCCTCCACAGCCTGCTAATACTAAACTAAATGATAAAGCGGCTAATAAGCCAAATTGTAAGAGCTTTTTCATTTTTCCCCTCCTTGACGCTTTTCGCGTCGATTTAACTTAATTGTCATTATAGCAACGGATAGGGAGGGGAAATCGGCGACTTGTCATAACTTTGTCACAAACGAAAACGACAACGTTTAATAACTGAGTTTGGAACTCATTCTGCGTTTCGTGCATAAATCCCGACTTTCGTGCATAAAATTTGTTTTTCGTGCATTTATTTCGATTTTCGTGCATATATTCTTTTTTTCGTGCATATATCTTGAAAACCCGTGCGAACCTCACGAATCAACCGCCAAAACCAAGAAAAAAAACACTATCGAAACCACTTCCTCAAGGAAAGCAGCTCCGATAGTGCCGAATTTACACCTTTTCATTCATGACAGATCAATTTTTCTTAACTTATGGTGACCTCTTCGCACAGATAAACGTCTTGAATGGCATTCAACAATTTCACGCCTTCGGCCATTGGGCGCTGGAACGCTTTGCGTCCGGAAATCAGGCCCATGCCGCCCGCACGTTTATTGATAACGGCCGTCTTCACAGCGTCGGCGAAATCATTATCGCCTGATGCGCCTCCTGAGTTAATCAGGCCGATCCGCCCCATATAACCATTGGCCACCTGATAACGGGTCAGATCAATCGGATGGTCGGTAGCCAATTCGCTGTACATCCGTTCGTCGAATTTCCCGTAATTTTCATTCTTGTTCAGCGCCTTGTAACCACCATTGACCGTCGGCAGCTTTTGCTTGATAATGTCAGCCTCAAGGGTAACCCCCATATGGTTCGCCTGACTGGTGAGGTCCGCCGCCGTGTGATAATCCGTGCCGTCCTTTTTGAACCCTTCGTTTCGAATATAACACCACAAAATAGTGAACATGCCAAGCTCATGCGCATATTGGAAAGCCTCGCTGATTTCCTGAATCTGGCGATCTGACCGTTCCGAGCCAAAATAAATCGTCGCACCGATCCCCGCGGCACCCATTTCCCAGCATTGCTTAATATCAGCGAATAGAATCTGATCGTGACTGTTTGGATACGACAACAGTTCATTGTGGTTGATCTTCACGACAAAAGGAATTTTATGCGCGTATTTCCGCGAAACAGCTCCCAACCCGCCGTATGTAGAAGCCACTGCGTTACAGCCGCCCTCAATAGCTAGTTTCACAATGTTTTCCGGATCAAAATAGGCCGGGTTCTTCGCAAACGACGCTCCCGCAGAATGCTCGATGCCTTGATCCACAGGTAGAATAGACAAATAACCCGTTCCGGACAAGCGGCCTTGATTGTACATCCCGTTCAAATTCTTCAACACCTGGTTGTTGCGGTCCGTATTGACAAACACATCGTCCACATAATTCGGAGACGGTACCGTCAATTGATTCTTCGAGATGGTACGACTTTCATACTTCAGAAGATCATCGGCTTCATTTCCCAGATACTCACGAATGGTTTCAATCATCGTCTCACTCCAACCTTGATTTTCCTTAAGTGTAACGGAATTGCCGCAAAGATGGAAGTCTTCTATCATCTATCGTCCTGAATTTGCTTCCGTTCCTTTTTCAAAGATAACAGCACGACTGTCGCCAAAATACACAGCCCGCCAACCACCTGATAAATCCCAAACGGAACATGGAGCCAAACAATTGCAGCTATTGCGGCAGTCAACGGTTCCGCGCACGCCAACAAACTCGTTTCCGTCGGTTTAATGTATTTCAAACTCTCCAAATAAAGAAAAAAAGCCACCAAAGTCCCGAATACAATGACAAATGCCACGAAACCAAAGGTCATTCCCGACCAATGCTGCCCGCTTGTCTGCCATGGAGGGAAAACGAGGCTTAAGCCCGCCCCGCCAATCAACATCCCCCAACCGACAACCAAAGCGGCGCCCCACTTTTTCAAAAGATTTTCCGGATACAGTGTATAAAAAGCCAAAGCCGCGGCAGATGCCAATCCCCACGTGACTGCTGCCGGAGAGATCGTCAAATCTTGCAAGGACCCGTTCGTAACCAGAAAAAAAGTACCGGCGAGGGCAAGAAAAACCGCGATGATTTCCCGCGGTTTCGGAAATTGTTTCAACCGAAGCGCCAAATAAACCGTAATCATGGCGGGGCCGAGATACTGAAGCAACGTCGCCGTGGCCGCATTTCCGGTCTCAATGGCCGCGAAATAAGTATACTGGACAGCCAACATACCGATAATTCCAAATAAAACAAGCTGAAGACCGTCTCGTTTCGAGCGCCAAATCTGAAAAATATTGATTTTGGGGGCCAATGCCAGCAAAAGCAACGCTCCTGACACAAGAAGCCGCATCGTCACAAGCCAGCCCGCCTGAAAGCCGCCTTCCTCAAACAAACGCTGTGCGACCGTTCCTGACAATCCCCATAAGGTTGATCCGCACAATACCATTGCAAATCCTATGATTCTATGATTGCTTTTCTTTTCCATCTTTGTCCTCCAAGCACCACATTTCTATACGAATATTATCATAAATGTCATTGAAGGAGGTGTTATAACAGACTACCCCGAGCGATTATTTAAAATGATCACTTATCCGTGATTTTATTTAAATATTGAAAAGCCTCATCCATGTCATAGGTTTTATAGACCATCTTTTCATGATTATATATGAGTACAACAGGTGTTTTTTTGAAATCCAATTTTGGATATTCTGATTTTACATATTGCTTCGTCAGAAAATCTCCTTCCATATAAAGAGCATTCAAATCAGTCATGACCTTGTTCCAAAAAACATCATCCTTTTTTGTACTTAAATCCTGAATGACCACAATGGAGGTCTTGCCTTCTTCTGACGAAAGCAAATCAGGATAATAGAATTTTTCATCCGAACAAGAATTTAAGGTTATTAAACTTCCCAGCATTAAAAAGGAAAAAATAATTTTCAACCTTTGAACCTCCTCACATTGGTTATTTTTCATACTAACATAAGTTTCTGTCATTCTATGGATACAACTTTTCAAATCATTCAATAAAGATAAAACATCGACCTAAGATAGCAAATTTCATGGTTGATTATATATCGGAAAAGTTAAGTTTTTTAGAAAAAGTGAATGTGTTTAGAGCAAGAAACGCGTAAAATATGAGATACATCAAATTGAGCACATGTCACCCGGAAGGAATGAAAGCATGACCTTAATCCTTGCATTACTGCCGATCATGGCTATTTTCATATTGTTGTTTGGATTGAAACTGTCGTCTTTGCGTGCGGGGATTTTGGCTTATGTCCTCACTATTTTGATTACATTATGGGCATCGAAGTTTGACTTGCATGCCGGCGAGATCGTCCATGCCAGTTTCAAAGGAGTCTTAATTGCCTTTATTGTCGCTTATGTGGTGTTCTTCGGGATTCTCCTGTTTCATCTGATGAACCGTTCGGGCAAAATCAAGGAAATTGCTGATTTCATTTCAAAGGCTACTGATGACCGGATGATGCAGATTATCATTTTGATAGCAGGATTGTCCCCGTTGATTGAGTCGACGAGTGGATTTGGCACGGCTTTTCTGGTTGTGGCACCGATTTTGCTGGCGCTTGGATTTACCCGGATGAAGGCCGCGTTAATTGGATTGGTCAGCCTGTTAGCTGTTCCGTGGGGCGCTCTTGCGACAGGAATGGTTGTCGGTTCGAAAATGGTCCGGGTTCCTCTTGAAAATACTGCGGTTGGCGCCGCCATTGTAAGCTTGCCGGTGTTTGTCTATTTTCTTATTGTCGCTGTCTACATAGCAGGAGGCGGCCGGGCTGTCCGGGGGAAATGGAAAGAGATTCTGCTGTTCTCGCTCACCTTCGGATTCGGTGTCTTATTTTTCAACCTTTATGTCAGTGTGGAATTGGCCGGGGCATTGGCAGCTCTCGTCACTTCAGGCGTAGGCTCCATCATGATGAAGATGGGCCGTTCAGTCGTGAAGGTCATCAGCCCGTATTTATTTTTGACTTTATGCATACTTGTAACCCGATTGGTCCCGCCCGTCAGTGATTTCTTGCAATCATACGGGGTTTTGGACCTGCAGTCTTTCGACTTTGCGTTGCCTTTACTCTATTCACCGGGGTTCTGGTTGTTGGCGTCGTGTCTGTTCACGATAGGAATTTTTCGAATTGATCGGAAGACCGTACTTGACTCTTTGAAGGCGACCTGGCGGCAGTGGGTTCCCTTTGCCGTCTCCACCGCATCATTTATCTCGATGGCTGAAATCATGGCGTCCGCTGGGATGACGGATTTCATCGCGGAAACAGCCGGAAGTGTATTTGGCACGGGTTTTGTGATCGTTTCCCCCTTCATTGGCGGATTGGGAGGCTTTCTGACTGCCAGCGCGACAGGCTCAAATGCGATTTTCATAAAGTTACAGGTCCAAACGGCCCATAGAGTGGGGATTCCGGCTGATCTCCTTACATACGCACAAAATGCAGGAGCGGCACATGCCTCGATGGCTTCCCCTTCCCGAATCATCCTGGCGGGATCCTTGTGCGAGATTCAATCCCGAGAAAATGAATTGATGAAGAAGATGATTGGGATTGTGACCGGAGCGTTGATATTGATCGCGGGAATGATTGCGGCGTGGTTTTGGTTGATTTAGTAAAATTTTGTTTCAAAAGCCCTACAAATATAATCAAAATAGTGGTAAAATTATTCAGAGTATTTTTCTACCATTCTATTGCTCAACCGGGACGTTGGAGGGAACGAAGATGAGACGTGTTTATTACGGCCTGTTAACTTGTTTGATCATTATTTTAATTGGCGCTGTCCCGGCCATGTTTCAGGACGGAATTCATCTCAGCGTACAGTTTTATTTCCAAAATGTATGGCATAACTTTTCCCGCTTATTGACGCCCTGGGAAATAACCTATCACCCTAATATTGCTATAGGACGTACACTGTTCCCTAACTACTGGGATCCTTACCTGTATACCTTATTTATCTTCTTTACGTCCCTTTTTTCAGCTTTTATCTTTTCCTTATTGTTGACCTATTTCACATTGTTCCTGCGGCAGAAATCGATCAAGCGAATTCAGTTCGTGTTATCGCTTTTGGAAGCGGTACCGGACATATTCGTTATTGTGGTTTTCCAGGTTATCGTCATCTGGATCTTCGAGGAAACCGGCATTCTTGTATTCAGCATCGTCGCTTATGATACGATCTATTTTCTCCCCATCGTGTGTCTCGCCCTTTTCCCGTCTGTTCTTTATTATCGAGTGATGTTGTTGGCCTTCGAAGAAGAACTCGGGCAACCCTATGTTGATTTTGCAAAAGGTGGAGGCATGACGAAAAGATTCATTATATTGGTTCACGTATTACGAAATTCTCTGATCAGTATTTTCAATCATTCAAAATACATCATTTGGTTTGCGCTTTCCAATTACGTAATGATCGCAGTGATCTTCAACATGCACGGTGTCATTTGGTTTGTTATGGAGAATCGGACACCAACTATCATTACCGTCACCTTGTTATTTCTGTTCCTGCCCATCTATATACTATTAAGTCTTGTCGGCGTAACTATTGAGAAAATCACCGGACAAAAGGCGGCATTACGATGATCAAATTACTGCTCAGGAATCCAAAGTTTATGACAGGTTTTCTATTTGTATTCGGCCTGTTTGCGGCCAGTGTTCTCTATGCCATTCTCTTCAATGATCATATTCCTGTCATCCCGCTTCAATATACGGATTCAGGCAAACCGGTGAAACCGGTCTTTTCCCCTTTTGAACATCCACCGTTTGGGACAAACACCCTCGGTCGAGATTTGTTTTTCGTCATTTTGGTAGGGGCGAAATATACATTGGGCATTGCCTTCATCGTTACGGCCGGTCGCTTTCTGATCTCAACTATGATTGGCATACTCGGGGAAACCTATCTTTCCGGGGGCTTTCAAAGATTTTCCCGGATCGGAGATGCTTTTCGCTATCTCCCAGCCACTCTGATCAGCTATTTCATCTTAAAGGACCTTTTCGAGCATTTGGGATTCAGTGAGAAAGTTTTCGTTGAATTGATTGTCTTAATCCTGGTAGCTCTTCCGGTCGGCACGCAATTAATTGCGGATGAAACCCGGCTTCTGTACAAAAAGGCATTTATTGAAGGTGCCAAAACCATCGGCGGCTCCAAATGGCACATCTTAAACAAACATATTCGGCCCTTTTTGATTCCTCAGTTGTTTATCATTTTCGCCCGTGAATTGACGCAAGTCCTGTTGCTTCTAGCTCATCTCGGAATATTAACCATTTTCATAGGCGGTGTGGAATGGAAAATGAGTTGGTTCGGCCAAGGAATCCCTGTCACACTAAGTGGAGAATGGGCGGGACTTATCGGGAAAAGCTTCAACTCTATTATTCTGACGAGTTTCCAGTGGATCGGCCTGGTTCCCATTTTCTGTTTCACCGTAACCATCCTTGCCGTCAGGCTTTCCATTGAAGGAATGAAAGAAGTGTTTCAGACAGAACCGCACAACCTGCCCCATAAACCTAACCAAAAGCCTGTTGACAAGAAGAAATCACCCGGTGAAGAAAAATTCACTTTCGTTCGTGATCATTCTAATGCTTATTATGACTCTTGAAGAAACTGACTGAAACACCGGTGATGGCCAAACCCTAATTTTCTAGGGATTGGCCAGTAATGTCAAAGTTCTTCTGCATTTACAATTCTGTTTTCAGGTATGTTTTTCAAGAATGATTGATTTTGATCGAATATGCCCGTTTATGATTGATTATGATCGTTTATGATTGATTATGCTCATTTATGATCGAATTTGATTGTTTTTGATCGTTTGTGATTGATTTTGATCGACTTCAACCAGCCACCTCACGATTCAGCAGCATGTTCCCCCGTCGCTCGGGCGAAATAAACAGCACAATTCCTCTGAAAGCAAGTGGTTGACTTCCTTTTCATCCAACCAATAGTAGCTCCAAGTCCCACTAGTTTCTTTTTTGATCAGGCCGGCCTCCATTAAAATCTTGAGATGATAGGACAATTTTGACTGAGACATCCCCATTTCCGGTGACAGATCACATACACTGGTTTTGCCGTTGTTGCACAGTTTGTGCATGATTTGCAGGCGCTTCGCATCAGCCAGTGCTTTAAATTGTTTCTCATATGTTTTAAATGTTGTCTGTAGGTCAGCTGTTTCGGTTTCCATCATGATCATCCTTCATCAACCTTTTTTGATTTATAGACATAATAAATGCATCTTTCCCTCCTTGCAATTCCTTTATCAAAATAAATTGATTTACCAACAGGATACCATTATAATGAACCCGCACTTATCCTATCAACCGGAGGTTGAAATATTTGTTATCGGTCATCCTTGCGTCAGCTATCTTTGTTTCTACATTAATCTTCGTCATTTGGCAGCCGAAAGGCATTGGAATCGGCTGGACTGCTTGCGCCGGAGCCGCTCTTGCCCTGATTGCCGGTGTTGTGAATTTTCATGACGTCGCAGTCGTAACAGGTATTGTTTGGGATGCGACCTTGACTTTTATAGCGATCATCTTGATTTCTCTCATTCTCGATGAAATCGGATTTTTCGAATGGGCCGCGCTTCACATGGCTCTGGCCGCCAAAGGAAATGGCACCAAAATGTTCATCTATATCATTTTGCTGGGGTCACTGGTCGCCGCTTTTTTCTCAAACGATGGGGCTGCTCTGATATTGACGCCCATTGTTCTGGCGATGGTTCGCAACCTGAATTTCAAAGAGAAAATGATCCTGCCGTTCATCATGGCCAGCGGCTTCATCGCCGATACGACCTCACTGCCGCTTGTGGTCAGCAATCTGGTCAACATCGTCTCCGCGGATTTTTTCGAAATCAGTTTCGGGGAATATGCCCTGCATATGATTGTGGTCAACCTTTTTGCCCTTGGCGCCAGTTTGCTGGTTCTGTACCTTTATTTTAAAAAAAGCATTCCGCGCCGGTATGATGTTACGCAGTTGAGGAACCCACAGGAAGCCATCAAGGATCATAAAATGTTCCGTCTATCATGGGTCGTCCTGATCGTTCTCCTCGCTGGCTACTTTGCCAGTGAATTTTTCGGAATTCCGGTTTCAGTTGTGGCCGGGATTGTCGCGATTTTCTTTCTGATGATGGCGAAAAACAGTCCAGCGGTTCCGACGAAACAAGTCGTAAAAGGGGCTCCGTGGGCAATTGTATTTTTTTCGATCGGCATGTATGTCGTCGTTTATGGCCTACAAAATGTCGGGCTTACCGATGTGTTGGCCGATGTCATTCAGGCTTCAGCCGATAGCGGCCTGTTCATCGGAACGATTGCGATGGGTTTCATCGCCGCCCTTCTGTCTTCGATTATGAATAACTTGCCGACGGTTATGATCGACTCGCTCGCCATCGCGAACACGGAAACGGCTGGAATCATGAGGGAAGCTTTTGTCTACGCCAACGTGATCGGGTCTGACCTCGGTCCGAAAATCACCCCGATCGGTTCACTGGCTACTTTGTTGTGGCTTCACGTTTTGTCCCAAAAAGGGGTCAACATTTCCTGGGGCTATTATTTCAAAGTCGGGATCACCTTAACGATTCCCACGTTGTTCATCACGCTTTGCGGCCTTTATTTATGGCTCATTTCCATTCACTAGCCGTTTGATTCACGTTCAGGAGTGATTGAACCAATATAAAGCGACAGCTAATTGCTGCCGCCCAACAATCCGAATACAAATTTCAAATTTCGGCTCAAAGAAATCCCCCTTTTCTGTGTTCTATCTCTGAAACCCTCTCTATCATAACCTAGAGCGGTGTCTAATTTTATTAATAAGGTTAAAAGTGGGCTGTAAATTCCCGACCCCACGATAAAAAATCGCGCAAATCAATTATGATTGGGAAATCGAAGAAAGGGAAGCTTAAGAATTAGAGGATCGCATACTAAATCTCGACCGCTTTTCAGTGAGATCAAGGTTTTGACATTCTGATAAAAATAAGGTACATTACGAATGTACGAACGTTTATAGGTCAACTCAAACAAAACATTCGTGTTTAGAGGTGTGAATCATGGAAAATGTGTTTGATTACGAAGATATTCAATTAATTCCTGCAAAATGTGTGGTCAATAGCCGATCAGAGTGCGACACAACGGTTACCTTTGGCGGGCACACATTCAAGTTGCCTGTAGTTCCCGCGAATATGCAGACGATTATTGATGAGAAAATCTCGATTTACTTAGCTGAAAACGGTTACTTCTATATCATGCATCGTTTTGAGCCGGAGAAACGAATTTCTTTTGTGAAGGATATGAATTCACGCGGATTATTCGCGTCAATCAGTGTTGGTGTGAAAGAAGACGAATATGACTTTGTTCAACAATTAGCAGCGGAACAGCTGACACCGCAATTCATCACAATAGACATCGCACACGGCCATTCCAACGCCGTGATCAAGATGATCCAACATATTAAAAAGCACTTACCACATAGTTTCGTGATCGCTGGAAATGTCGGTACCCCGGAAGCGGTAAGGGAATTGGAACACGCGGGTGCCGATGCGACAAAAGTAGGGATCGGACCGGGAAAGGTATGCACCACAAAGATCAAAACCGGATTTGGAACTGGAGGCTGGCAATTAGCGGCGCTTCGTTGGTGTGCAAAAGCGGCCAGCAAGCCAATTATTGCTGATGGAGGCATTCGGACACATGGCGATATAGCCAAATCCGTTAGATTCGGGGCGTCCATGGTCATGATCGGTTCATTATTTGCCGGGCATGAAGAATCTCCGGGTGAAACCTTTGAGGAAAACGGAAAACGCTATAAAGAATACTTTGGTTCCGCATCGGAATATCAAAAAGGCGAGAAAAAGAATGTGGAAGGCAAGAAAATGTTTGTAGAACACAGAGGATCTTTACAAGATACCTTGACTGAAATGGAACAGGATCTTCAATCGTCGGTTTCTTACGCTGGAGGAAACAGGCTGGAAGCCATCCGAAATGTTGATTATGTCGTCGTCAAGAATTCCATTTTCAACGGTGATCAGGTCTATTAAAGGAATAAAGTGCGCCCTTTCATGAAAAGGAGCGCGCTTTATTTTTTTTACGAGTTTCGTCGTACTTTTTCAATGATCACTTTACTATGCGGAATGCTAGGTAAACTAACCATACTGAAGCTTAAATCCTGGTTCGGCACTTCATAATCCATTCGATTCACAAGGTAATCAAGGCTAACTTTCATGATTTCAACAGTCACCCACTCACCCGCACAGCGATGTCCCAACCAGTAGTCGCCTCCACCCTGTGGGATAAAACCAAAAGGGCTGCCTTCCCAATCGTCAAACCGTCCGGGATTGAACACATCGGGATTATCCCAGATGTCAGGATCGTGATTCGTCCCATAAAGATCCAGCAACGTTAAAGTTCCTTCTTCGAAATCATAATCCTTCCAGGTGAAGTCTTTCTTGACCAGTGCCGTAAGAAGCGGGAAAAACGGGTAATAACGCCGAACCTCCTGTACAAACATCTCAGCCTCCTTTTCGCCCCCGGAAGCCACCTTTTCTTTTTCCTCAGGATAGTGGTAAACAGCCAGCGTAAGGAAATTGATGAAGATAGAAATAGCCACAGTTGGTCTTAAGATATTGATGACTTCCACGGCGACAGTCTTGGGATCAAGAAGGTTCCCTTCCAAATCACGATGCCAGGAGAATCTATAAAGCACAGTATCTTCAGGAGGATGAATCTCTCCGTTCCGAACTTCATCAACAAGACCTTCAATCCACTTATCTACGTCGTTTCGTGCGTGTCTGCCAGCCCAATAAGCCGGTCCAACAGTTGCTACCGATTCAAACATGGCCGCCAAATCCTTCGCCCGGTCATTCACTTCACTTTCTTGCAGCGGCACTCCTGCCCACTGGCAAGCTATTCTACACATCAAGATTTGTACTTCTTCATAAAGAACCACTTGATCCATCTTTGCCCAATGATCAACAGCCTTCTCCCACTGTTCTTTTGTCACATCGGTCAACTTTTCAAGCCCTTCGAGCGACATAACTGACATTAACATTTCCTTGCGGTGTTTGTGGGCGTCCCCATCCAACGTCTGAACACTGTTTTTGCCGAAGAAAGACTTAACCACCCGCTTTGGAGCCGCACCGTTCCTTTTGAATTTATCATTGTCATAAAACAACTCCGCTGCTTCCTTTCCACCCATACAAATGGCTTTCTTTCCAAGCAAACGGGTCTCAAAGATATCGGAATGAAAGCTGTGCCGTCTGTTCGGAATGTACATATAACCTTCTCTGGCCAGGCTCAATGTATGGTCCATCCCTTTTTCCCGCGGCATTTGATTGGTATTTGACATTTTCAATCCAACTCCATTCACTCATAAATAATGACCTTATTCTTTGTGAACGCTTTAATGATTATTCAAACCCGGATAGACAAAAAAATGACCGCGAGGCAAAAACCCACGCAGCCATTTCTAATTACAACAATCCTCAGTGTCCTTTATGTCGGAAGACTCTCCTTCAATTTGGACAGTTGTATGTTTAATGGAGAACTCGTTGTGCAAAAGATCCGTTGCTTCCCGCAAAATCATATCGCGGTCATTGCCCGAAGACACAACCAAATGGCAGCTCAACGACGGAAAATCTGAAGTGATCGACCAAATATGCAAATCATGCACGTCCTTGACTAAAGCCAGGCCGAGTAATTTTTTCTTAATTTCCTCAACATCCGTTCCCTGCGGTTTGCCTTCCATCAACACATGGACAGCGTCCTTTGTGACCCGCCACCCGCTCAACAGAATTAAGAGCGACACGAGTACACTGGCAATCGGATCAGCCAGATTCCATCCGAAAAAGATAATCAGCAAGGCAGCGACAATCGCTCCGACAGAGCCAAGTAAATCACCGAGAACGTGTAAAAACGCCGCCCGTAAATTTAAATTCTCACTTGTATCACCCTTCATCAAAATCCAGGCGACGATTATATTGACCATCATGCCGATGGCTGCCACAATCAGCATGCCGACGCTTCCGACCCCGGGTGGATCTGAAAACCGCTGATACGCTTCCCACAGAATATAAAGGGAAATAACGATCAACGCCACTCCGTTGAATAGAGCGGCCAATATTTCAAAACGTTTGTAGCCGAACGTTCTTGCTTCATCCGCCATTTTTTCACCGAATTTAAATGCCACAAGACCGACACCCAAGGAAACGGCGTCACTTAACATATGCCCGGCATCTGAGAGTAAAGCCAAACTATTTGTCAGCAATCCCCCGATGACCTCGGCAACCATATAAGCGGATATGAATAGAAAACTTATCAATAGTGCTTTTTTGTTCGCGTTATGGCTGTGATCGTGACTGTGTCCGTGGCCATGCGAATGATCATGAGAATGCGCCATTTCATCAAACTCCCAAAACTTTAATATATGATCATATGCTCAAATTATCTCATTTGCCAAAACATTCGTCAATCCTTATTCCATAAGTCACAAACGTATACAAATCAATCGCATTTTAAGACGATTCCCATATTAACAAAACAACGCCCCATACAAGGCACAACCCCAATATTACAAACGCGAGAATCAGGTTTTGCTTATGTTTCTTCATTATATCCTCCAAAATTATGAGCGAAAATCAAAGAATCGAGTGAATCAGTCATGTTGAGCATGGTGAATCGTCTGGTTCAACAGGGTCATTACATGCTCATCCTGCGGCGAATAATACATGGTCGTTCCGGAGCGTCGGAACTTCACCAGCCTTAAATTCTTTAGGAATCTCAATTGGTGAGAAACGGTTGACTGCAACATGGTTAATTCTGTCGCTATTTCATTGACCGAGCATTCCCGACTGTACAATAAATGCAAGATTCGAATTCTGGTCGGATCCGACAAAGCCTTAAAGGTTTGCGAAACCATGAAAAGCGTTTCCTCATCCAACTGTTGATAGGGATCCATTGGCTCACTCATACCCGCACCTCTTTTATATGAACATATAAACATCCATTCCAACGTACACAAAGATTTACACTCTGTCAAACCTAATCGAAAAAGATTCAAGGACCAAAAAAGATTGACTTATTGATTGTCCATTCATATAATGTTAACTATTATAACATGAGTTGTTAGGGGAGTTGACATGATTGTTCATGATGACCTGAATCCAGAAATTCGCTTTCAAATTCCTGCAACGAAACTGAAAGCCATACTGCGACTCCTTAAAGAAAATAAGGAAGACGAAATCAAAGAAATGAAAAACAAAATTCACAAATACGAACAAAAGAAAAAAGCGGAAGAGTCTTTTTACCGTTCCTTATCACCTGTTCGCAAATTCTTCACAGGTCGGCCGCCAAACCATCATCAAGCAGTTGAATACATGGTTCACGTTAAAGAACGGCTGAAACATATTGATCAAATCAAACAGCAAATTTCTGAATTAAATAATGCGATCCAACATCTCGAAGGGAAATCAGTGGAACAAGGTATGGCGCTGCCAGGCACGATTATCAATGATGTCAAAATCCAAAGGAAGGATACATAAGCATGGACACTCAAACGCTTCATTCCGGCCTGGATACGATTTGGGTTGTCTTAACCGCCGCGATGATTTTGCTTATGGAGGGTGGTTTCGCCCTGTTGGAAGCGGGATTTGTCAGGCATAAGAACAGTGTCAATATTATCATGAAGATTTTCGTGGACATCACGATCGGCACACTTTGTTTTTACCTAATCGGGTTTGCTTTAATGTATGGGCAAGATTTAATGGGGCTTTTCGGCACGAATGGCTTCATGATAAGCGGCGACCTCTCACACTTGCGGTTAACCATTTCTTTAGATACCTTCTGGTTATTCCAGGCGGCATTTACGGTTGCCGTAATTTCCATTGTATCGGGAGCCGTAGCTGAACGAATTCATTTTCGCGCCTACATATTATATGTCTTAATCATGACGGCGTTCATCTATCCGGTGGCGGGACATTGGGTCTGGGGCGGAGGATGGCTCGAGAAATTAGGCATGTTGGATTTTGCCGGTTCCGCGGTCATCCATGCTTTGGGCGGATTCTCCGCATTGGCGGCGGCGATATTTATCGGACCGCGCAGAGGAAAGTTCACTCCGGAAGGAACAAGTACAATCGCCTTGCCAAGCAATCTCCCGTTGGCCTCAGTCGGCGTGTTCCTGCTCTGGTTTGGATGGTTTGGTTTTAACGCCGGAAGTACACTAAGCGCGACAGATCCGAGGATCGGGCATGTCGCTATCGTAACAATGCTGTCAGCATCATCCGGTGGCGCCGTAACCATGCTTTATACTCTTTTTCGTTATAAACGTTCTGACGCCTCATCCGTAATGAACGGGTCTTTGGCCGGTTTGGTCGGGATAACAGCGGGATGCGCCTTCGTCAGTGATCCGGTCGCCATTCTTATCGGAGCAGTTTCCGGCTTACTCATGCTGTTCGGCACTAACTGGTTGGAATCGAGGCAAATCGATGATCCAGTCGGCGCTTTTCCAGTCCACGGCCTTTCCGGAATTTGGGGAACTATAGCAGTAGGACTATTCGCAACTGAAGGCGGGTATTTCACGACCGGTCATTGGCACTTGCTTGGCGTCCAACTGATTGGGTTATTCGTCCTGTGTGCATGGGGATTTGTATTAACCTGGCTCGGACTTAAGCTGATTCAATTATGGATTCCAGTCCGTTCCAGCAAAGAGGAAGAGGAAATAGGGCTGGATATCAGTTATCACGGCACGATAGCCGCTTATCAGGAACGGGAATTCGTCAAATATGAAGACCACTCTGTCCATCTTCAGGAAGATGATCATGAATGAAAACAGCTGGAAAAAGCCCTCCTCATTACAGGAGGGTTGAAATTATAGACCATTCGGGGGCATCGGTGTATGGGTCGGCGTTCCTTGATCCCCATAGGCTCTATCGATATATTTTCTGATCTCCGTCAACGACTTCCCTTCGTTGTGCATCGCTATAGCGTCACGCGCTATACTAAGACAAATCCCTCAGGTTTCGGCCATTTTATCCCATACTACGCTTTTGCTCTGTTGGGCGCTTTGAATGAAACAATTTCTGTTGCTTGTGTGGCCTTGATTGACACAACCACAAAAACAAGGCATATATTTGACCACGTCTTGATTGGCGAAAGCCTGCTTATACATCATCTTCACATGATCAGGACTATCCGACAATAATCCAGGTAACGCCATATCCATCTTCTGAGCACCGGTCCATAGAGCATCGATCGCTTCCCGGGAAGGTCCGTCCATTTTCATTGACTCGTGATGCTTTTCGGGAGCCGCATTTTGACCGGCGCACCCCAACAATACCAACAGAAAAGCAAGAAATCCGTATAGCATTCCTTTTTTCATAATAGCTATTTTCTCCTCCTGTGTAAGGACTGGCTAAAGGATAAGTTCTTTGTAAAAAAACCATCAATTATAAATGCGCACAGATAGGTGAAAAACAGTCCAGGCTAGTGAACATGCGGCCCAAGTTGTCCCAGTATCCAATGAAGAAGGAAATAAGCCCCTGCCCCGGCTATGACAAACCAGCCCAACAATCGATCTCCCGCCTCATTGACCGCCGGCAGCAACTCCGCACAGGCCACATAAAGAAAAATCCCGGCCGATACAGACAGAGCGATAATGAGCATGGTTTCGTTCGGGAAATAAACCCCCGTTAATAACCACGCGATGAGGCCGCCGGCGAATGTCGTTCCTCCCAGCAATAATGCGGAATTTACGGCCTTCAACTTATCTCTTGTGAGAGAGAAAATGACCGAAGATATCGTCACTCCGTCCGGAATCTTGTGTAAAATGATTGCGATAAATACCGCGATTCCCAATGTAATATCTAAAGCAAAACCCGCAACGATGGAAAACCCGTCGAAGAACGTGTGGATCGACATCCCCACTTTAATTCCTGTAACAGTACTTCTGGAGCGGGTATAGGCATGAACCTGCTCCCCTCCGTGTCCGTGCGGCGCAAAATATTGCTGCAATAGGAAAACCACGGCCACACTCGCCAAAATATAGATCGGACTTGATTCGCTGTCTGCCATCACCTCGGGAATCAAATCGACCAGGGTAATCGCCAGCAACAACCCGGCACTTAAGGCCAACAACAGGTTAATGCCGCGCTCAGACCAATCCTTTTTGATGAAAATAATAAAACCGCCGACAACATTTGCCGCCGCGGCTGCCAACACATAGCCCATGATTCCCCAGCTCATCAGATTCCCACTTCCCGCATAAACTTCAATCCTTTCGATTCACTTTATATTATCAATAACCTCTTCCCGCCATCAAGCTTTACACTCTTCTAATAAGCTTCAAAGATCGTTTAATCAACATTTCCCTGAGACCTCGTTGTTACATCTCATTTTTGCACAATGAATTTCTTCTTCGGCATGATGTGTTGGCCTCTCGCTGTTACATGGCACATCACATAGTACGTTCCCGGCGATTTAAACTTCTTATGTATAGCATAAATGCCGTTTCCTCTCGTTTTCCCGGTAACCATTTGATGCTTCGAGCTTCCTTCTTTCCAGACCTCGAACATCACTTCTTTCACGTCTTTGACCTTTTCATCCCCCTGGCTGACAACTGCTTGTATTTTCACCGATTCTCCTGACCGTATATCTTCGGGTGCCACCTTTATATTCACTTCAAGTGCGGCGTTTGTTTTCATTGAATGCCCATCGCCTGTAGCGACTCTCGTTCCTCCGGATTCCCGCAACACCTTGACGTCTTTTACAATTTTATCGTATGGAGGTTCAAGGCCGTCGTATTTGGCCATCACCTTTCCGGACCCGTTCACAAGAAAGAACGATGTGCTGTGGGCAAACTGATCGCTGTCCTTATATTGAGTAATGGGAGATTTGAACGAAGTCCGAGCGAATTGTTTAATTTCTTTCGGGGAATAGCCCGTCAAGAAATGCCAGGTTGAAAAGTCAACATTGAATTTCTTACCATACGCCTTCAGGTGCTTTGGCGTGTCCCTCTTCGGATCGATGCTGAAAGAGACAATTGAAACATTCATTCCACGGCTTGCCAGCTTGTCCTGCAAATTCGCCATATGGGCCGTGAGAACCGGACAAACCGTAGTGCATTTGGTGAAAATCATGTCAGCCAGCCATACGTCACCTTTCAAATCGTACATGCCAAACGATTTTCCATTCTGGTCCGTGTAACGGAAAGGCTCCACTATCCAATTCGCTTCCCCGAGAGCGGTAGCATGCTGTGCTTTGGATCCATGTGTTTGAGTACTATTCTTCTTACCGGATCCTTCCGATTCACGGTTCTGGTCATCGGAAATAGCGCAAGCCGATAATCCCAGAACCAATAACATCATAGCGACACCGATTGTCATTTTTCCTATAATATTGAATCACCATCCTACTTTCGACAACCATCGTGAACATTCATTTTCGAATCAACGAGATCCAGTGCTTCCGAGAACGATAAAATCATCCCGCCAAAACCTTTTACAAATTTCTCAGCGTGGGTTCGCTGTTCAAAAGTTAATACTTGCGGCTGGCAACAACCGATATCCAAACTGGTATCCATTACAAAAGTCGCCTGAACGGCGCTTATGGTGGTACGTCTGAGAAAATCACCGCAAACGGCTTGAATCACCTTTTCTCCTAACTGCTTATAACGAAGCAGACCGCAATGGCCGCAACAAGCCGTTTCGATTCTGTCATTCGGCAGAATCAATCGAAAAGCTAACGTCTCGTGATTATTCTTGCTGCAGTACACACACTCGTTACTCGCGGTCTCGTCGGCCGAATGGTTACGGACCAGGGTGATTCCTCCAAAGGTCTTGATGACAATCCCTTCCTCAACAAGAGGCTTAATATCTCGATGAATCGTCATCTCTGATACCCCGAGCCTGTCACTTAGCTCGGAAATCTTCATATTTTGCTGATCCCCCATCCATTCCTTAATCCGCTGCCGGCGTTCGGCTGGTAACATTCACTTCACCCCACAGTCCCATTATGATCATCCCGGACATATTTGAAACAACTCTTGTATTTTATAACAAAATCAAACATATCTTATCACCAAGTTGAAGTGTTTTTCAATATGCGAAATCAAATACATGAACAAAATCCAGATTAGGAGTGATCCAAAACCCTTTAGAATCCGTTTACTTAAATGATAAGCCAAATGTCAATGGTCGTTCACAAACTTTCCATTCATAGAGAAGAAGATATTTTAGAATGGAATCAGGAAGTTTAAATCTGTTAAGTTATAACAACACTAATCATTACGGTTTGGAGGTGAACATGATTTTGATAACCAACCTAAGGTCAAGAATCCTGTTGAAACTATTTACCTTGATCTTTATCGTAAGTCTGGCTTTGCCTCAAACCGCGTCGGCGCACGCCTCTCTGGTGAAGGCAAACCCGTCGCAAGGAAGCCATTTGACCCATTCACCTGAAGAAATCGCTTTGACGTTCAATGAACGGATTGGCTCCGATTTATATAAACTGAATGTCTTTAACCATACCGGAGAACAGGTAACGGATCAAAAAGCGGAACTCGGACAAAAACATCGGAAATTGATGTTGCAACTCCCAAATTTGGAGGACGGGGTTTACACTGTAACCTTCAAGGTAATTTCCGCGGACGGCCATCCGATCAGCAGCTCGTACACCTTCACGATTGGAAAGGTTATGTCGAATGCTCATGACAGTTCCAATCCCATGCAGGGTCATGAGGGGAATCATAGTCACTCCGGTGCCACATTTCTTGTCAGGATCGGCTATTATTTGGCTTTATTATTTTTAACAGGTTGGACGTTTTGGGGCATTTGGTTTCGGAAAGAATCAAGCGGCGTCCACACAGTCTTCCAGGGTGTCAGCCAATTCCTAAAGGCCTTCTACCTCTTCATGTTACTCGGTTTGGGGTTTATCGAATTTAGCAACATTTTGGACGGGCTTGGAGCGAACAAAATCCTTCCTCTGTTCACCTCATCGGCTATAGGTTTAACCTGGCTGGTTTCGCTTGTTTTGGCAGTCATCAGTTTCTGGATTCTTGGCCGCTCACGATGGTTGGATGGTGGTTGGCTCTCAGTCTTGCTGATAGCGGAGGCATTTAACGGTCATGCGTTTGCCTTTCAACCTGTATTCCTGACGGTTACCTTTGATTTCATTCATCTCCTAACGGCGGCAATTTGGTCTGGAGGGTTGCTTTATCTGATTTATTTCTGGAAGAAACATTCGGATCATGCTAAACGATTTTTACCCGTGTTTTCGAAAGCCGCACTGATCAGTCTTATCTTGTTGATCATAACCGGAATCCTTAATACATTTCTGTTTCTACCCGCAATCAGCGATGTCCTCTATACGTGGTGGGGAAAACTTCTTATTGCGAAAACGGTGCTTGTCCTTGCAGTGATTGTAACGGCATCCTTCATTCGATCTTCTTTGAAGAATAAGGATCCGGAAAAGATCAGATCCAGGATCAAAGTAGATTTCACATTGATGATTGTGATACTGGCAATCGTGGGGATTTTCACTTACTTGAGCCCGACACCGACAAATGAGCCGCTTGCCTGGCATACCGCCGAAAACAATCTAAACATAACAACAAGCATTACACCAAAATCGGCAGCGATCGCAAACAAAGTCACTGTCCGGGTTGAAACGGCCAAACAACCAAACGCGGTCAAAATGTTTTTGCACGATAAAGAAGGCAGAATAGCCCCAGTCGAAATCCCTCTTAAGCCTGCAGATGAGGGTGGTGGCACATACATTTACAAAGCCGAAAAAGTCCATATTCCGTTTGCGGGAGAGTGGAAAATCGTTCTTCGGATCTTGGATGCCGACGACAACCCGACAGTATTGAAAAAGGAAATGATGATCTTTCAAACAAAATAATGGATCCCCTTCATTCGGGATTCAAATACGGAGGTCTGTTAAATGAAGAAATTGAAGAAAACCTTGGCCGCATTACCGGTATTTCTTGTTGCAATGCTGGTTTTTGCCGGAATAGCAAGCGCACACGTCAAAATTTATCCGGAAAAAGTAACAGCAGGGAGTTATGAAACGTTCACGGTCAGTGTTCCTTCAGAAAAGGAAAATGCCAATACAACGAAAATCAAGGTGGACATCCCAAAGAACGTTGTCATTTCTCGTGTTGAACCGAGATCGGGCTGGAAGTATCAATTGAAGAAGGATAACACCGGCAAAATAATGGCAATCACCTGGAAGGCGACAAACAGTGGATTAAAACCGATCGAATTTATCCAACTGAAAATGGAAGGCAAAGTGAAGAAGAATGCGGACCAAATCAATTTCAAGGCCTATCAAACCTACAGTGACGGCAGTACCGTTAAATGGGTCGGAGCAGAGGGTTCTGAACATCCCGCTCCAGTTGTAAATGTATCGGCGGCTGGCCAAATGAACGATAACACATCGGGATCTTCCTCAAACTTGCCGTTATACTTTTCCATCGGCGCCCTGATTCTTGGAGTGATCGCCATCATTACTGCCCTGACAAAAAAGAAATCAGCTTAAGACCGTGAGCCTCCCTATAAGGGGGGTTTTTTATACGCCGGGATAGAATTATATATGTCGGGAAAAATATTTGGGAGTCTCATTCTTCTTTTTATTCATTCCAGAAAATGAAAGGAGCCAAACCGTGTTTACTCATGACAAACAATTACTATTCCCGGTAGAGGTCACAAATCCGAATCCGGCACATGCCGCGGCGGTCCTGGAACAATTCGGCGGTGCCAACGGCGAGCTGAAGGCTTGCCTGCAATACTTCGTACAGAGTTTCAGCACGACCGATCCCGCTCTTAAAGATCTGTTGTTGGACATTTCCACAGAGGAAATTTCCCATCTTGAGATGGTCGGAACATGCATTACGCAGTTAATGGGCGGACCGGATATCGATCCAAGCATGGCTGGTGGAGTAGAAAGGAAAATGGCCGGTGAGGGCACAACGCTTTCAAATGCAGAGGACACCATTAACAGCATGATTAACGCTAATTCCAGTGTTCAAAAAAGTTCCATTCTCGGCGGCCACGGTCCCACGTTAACCGATTCTTCAGGATCCCCTTTTACCGGTAATTTCATCAATTCCGTCGGCGATCTGATGTCGAACTTTCATTCTGATCTGGCTGCCGAATTGCGTGCCAGAAAAGTTTATGAAGAACTTCATCGCCACGTTACGGATCCTGGCGCAAGGGAAATGTTTGACTTCCTGATCCAGCGTGAAGAAGCTCACGCCTCTTTATTCATGGAAGCCATAGAAAGAATTAGGGAAATGGAAGATGAACCCTCATTTGGAGATAGCGAGTACTCCCGCGCCTATCCAGAACTATCACCCGGCGGTCCGGCTCCGCAACAATTTAAGCTTGCGGAAGATGCCAAAATGCTGACAGGACCTTTCTCGGGTGATCCTGACCGAAACATCTTTGGCGGTCCAAACCCACCTATACAACAATAGAACAGCACTTCACCCGATATTTCACTGTTTGAGATATCGGGTGTTTATTTTCGGTTTATATGACCTCCGCTTTACTCCTGAACAACAGTTGGACTACAATGGATGCAGTGAATATTGTTTGGAGGCGCCTGAGATGAGAAAAACCCTCGGAATTGTTATTCTGGTTTCCGTTCTATGGATTATTGTAGGCCATTCTTATAGTGACAGTGACCCGGCGTCTGGAAGCTCAATCGCGAAAGTCGGTTCGGAAGCACCTAACTTCACCCTTCCATCGCTTGACGGGAAGTCTTACTCCTTCTCGGAAGCAAAGGGCAAACCGATCGTTTTGAACTTCTGGAATAGCTGGTGCGGCCCCTGTAAGAAAGAAACCCCGGAGTTGGTTAAGCTTTACAATCAACACAAAGGACAATTCCGGATGATTGGGATCAACATTACTGCCAACAGCGATACCGTCGGAGCCGTTAAGCTTTTCGTCCAGGATTACAATATGACATACCCCGTTTTATTGGACAAAAAGGGAAAAGTCAGCTCCCGATATCGAGTGCATAGCATTCCTACCACCTATTTAATTGATGAAAACGGTGTGATCGTCGCCAAATTTGTAGGCTATCAAGGAAACGGGGCTTTAACCAGGAAAATCGAAGCATTTATAAGCAAATAAATTGGATAAGGGCACCTTGAGGGTGCCCTTGAATCATTCAGAGGTCATGGTTTGAGCTCTTTGATTGTGCCGCTTGAGAATGAAAGGCATTACGATTAATGCCGCAATGACCACTACAACACTTGTCCACTGCCCGGCCGTCCAATCAAACCACAATCCTGCGGAATCTCCACGCAAAAAACCAAGGAAGAAACGCCCTATCGAATAAAGAATGTTGTAGGACAGAAAAATAAAACCATTCGGCCACTTCTTGTTCATCATCATAAGCAACAAGCCGAAGACGATGAAATCCCACTGTCCTTCCCAAAGACGAGCTGGCCAAAGAGGTTGATCTCCGTATGTTGCATAAGCGACCGTTCCCTCTGGGTAAATGATCCCGAAACCGGCATTCGTCGGTTCACCGAAATCACCTGCCGTCAGGAAACAGGCCATGCGGCCGACACCCTGCCCGAAAATAATCGCAGGTGCCAAATAATCAGCATATTCCCAGAAATTCAGCTTATGGCGCCACGCATAATAAGCGCCACCCGCGAAACCGCCGACTAAACCGCCCTGAATGGCAATACCACCGTTCCAAATCGCAAAGATTTCACCCAAATGATTGTGATAGTAATCCCATTGAAAGAAGAAAACATGCCAAAACCGCGCTCCGACAAATGAACAAATCAATACGAGCAATAACATATCGATCACATGGTTGCGGTACTTTGTCCCTTTTGTCATGTAACAAGCGACACCCGCAGCCAGAACAATAGCCACCACAACCCCAACACCGAAACTCCGGATTGGAAAATCCCCGATTTCAAATAAAATACGATGCATTCGTATAGCCTCTCTTTTTTTATGACATAACCATAAAAACATTCTACCACAACGAGATTAGTAGAATCAGCAACCCATCCCTTTAAAAAAGAAAAATCCAACCTGCTTGGTTGGACACCAATCTATTATCCTGAAATACGGGGCTGTGTAGATCCAAGTTGAAACTCTATATCTGTATCGGCACTCTTTCTAAAATAGCCGGTCTAAGGATTTTGTGACCATTGACAATGATAGGATTTTCGGGAAAGTTTCCTGTTCTCGTAATGATTTCAAACCCTGACTGTCTCACAATGATGGTGTCCTCAGACTTCACACCGGCAATCGACGGATTCCAGGCATATGCCTGATTATCTTTGACAAACCCTATTGATTCACCGGTTACTCTTTGTTCCCTTGATCGATACCCGGTTAAGCCTCCCTGGTGATGATTCCTCCACTCATCGGCAAATCCTTGGATTTCATATTCCTTTCTTCCTTTCAGAAAAACTGAAGAAAGCTCAGTCCCCGGTCTTGTATTTACCATAAAAGCAGCATCAACCGCTGCAACGGCATCCAGTTTCCGTTTCAGTTCCCTCGAAACCCTCCCAAAATGCACCAACCGAGTGAGTGAAACCACAAGGCCATGACGTCTGGCCCCCAAAGCGACCAGCACATATTCATTAATTGGCTTTCCGGTAGGTAACGGATGACGGTAAGCGTAAACTCTTTCGTCCGTTGCGACCAAATTGACTACCGGATCAATGCCGACTCTCATACAATTTATGGCCAATTCAGCCGCCACTTCCCATTCTGTCATGCCCTTTTTTAATGTTTTGCAAGTTTCCTCCAGGGCTACAGCGGCGTCTTGCCCCAATTTCTGATACTTTTCCATTTCAAAAGGCGTCAACAAAGACCTGAGGTCTGATAATTCCTTTTCCCACTGAAACTCGTATACCATTTGCTGATGATCTGTGTCAATCAGTGATTGAAGCGCGGTTTCCTCAGCGCCTGTTTCAAACCAATAATAAGACAGAACTTCATCAAATTGATGACCGCCTTCCTCCGCTTTCAATCTTTCGCATTCAATATTATTTGTAATCAAGATTACGGAGGATGTTGTAACAAGTATTTTCCCACATGCTGTTTCCGATGCTGTATTGATGTGCCCTCGACCACCTGTCAACCATGCAAAACTCTCTTGACTGGTTAATACTATGGCCTCTTTCTGTTTCAGATTTAATAAATGTCTGATTCGTTCAATTTTGATATGAAAGTCCTCCAAGACGTTCGCTCCCTAGTTCTGTCTTAACCCCGAATACCACGATTTAATGACGTTTCGGATACGGAAATAATCGCACATCTTACTGAAATTCTTGCGGATGGCGACGTTTCAATTCAGGTACGGCGTGACCCCGCCCTGTCTCTTCCAATCGTTCAATATATTTCGGAAGATAACTCTTCGCGTGGGCGGGACCTCCTTCCTTCATGACCGTCCAAAGCGGATCATTATCAAAAGGCATACCGTTCATCATTTCGTCGTGCCATTGATTCAGTTGATAAACAGCATCCTTACAAACATCCTGGTTTTCCTTCGCAATATTAAATTGTTCCTCGGGATCATTCTTAATGTTAAAGAGCATTTCCTTGTCAAATAAATGATAACCATCGTGATAAGTCCGAATATACAACCAATCTTCGAAACGAACACTTCGCTGACAAACATGTGCGCATTGGGAAAGAACCAGATAATCTCTGCCGCATTCATTACCTTTCAGCGCCGGGGAATAGCTTTGGCCGTCCCAGTTGGGCATTAGGGGTTGTTCAAACCATTCGGCCAATGTCGGAAGCAAATCCAGGTGATAATGCAATCCATGATCAACATGCCCTGCCTTACATCCCGGCAAACGGAAAATCATCGGGATTCGGCAGGTGGCATGATCAGCCGTTCCGTGTTCACCGTATATACCCAATTCCCCCAGATTTTCTCCGTGGTCTGCCGTAACGACAATCATCAAATCATCATGGACTCCCTGCTCCTCCAACGCCTTGAGGATCTTTCCGATTTGGTTATCAACATGCTTAAGTCCACAATCGTAACCGTCAATGACCTGTCGCAGCCCGTTCATATCTTTAATTTCACCGGGGTGCTTCGGATATTTTGGATTGGTATGGTTATCGTACATGTTGAGATCCTGAGGGCTGTGCGGACCTACCTTTCTCTTATGCTCCTCCAGAACCTCTTCCGTGATCCAATCCGGGAGCGGATCATTTTCAAAGGGATTTTCAAAATCCTCCGGTGTTCGATACGGAGTATGCGGATCCCAATAATTCACATAGAGAAACCAATCCTCTTCCCCTCCGTTTTGTTCAATCCACTTTAATACCGTCGGAGTCACTTCTTCCGCAGAATCTCCCCCTCTTCTGCCGCTATTGTGCATTTCATGAAAGCCGGCATAAAAGTGCCAGTTTGAATGCCTTTCCGCGAAGGGACTAATTAACACCGTCTTCAAACCCATTGAACGAAAAAAGGTGGGCAAGCTTTCATCTGCTAACCGATCACGAAAACTGCGGTTTGCTCCTTCATGGCGTATATCTCCAGCTGTTCCTCCATGTCCGACAAGACCGTTATGAATTCCGAATTGTCCACTCATCAAAGCTGTTCGAGATGGTGCACATGGGGCATCTGATGTATAGTAGTTTGTAAATCTGACTCCCCCTGAAGCTATCCGGTCGATATTCGGTGTGGTGTTCCGATGATAACCATAACATCCGAAATGATCAGGACGTGTCGCGTCTATGTCGATAAATAGCACCCGCATAATAACCCTCTTTTCTAAGTTTAAAAAGGCGAAAATCGTGTTATTTCCTGCACTGAACCTGCTAAAAAAAATGACTTCCTTCTATGGTATCTTTTATATAGATCAAGACTTCTTATCGACTAGTTACAATACCGACTGCTTTTTTCATTCCATGGTTCATGATGGTTAACAAATGATCCTCTATAGCCTCGGGTAACCCGGTGATTTCATTCAAATCTTTCCCCCATAATGCTTGATTGCCAAGTACGGATCTGACGATCCTCTTCAACTGATCTTCTGT